>NZ_JBMHHY010000003.1:0-407098 GCF_049739465.1 Embleya sp. AB8 | reverse complement strand
GACGGCCACGTAGTGGACGGGCAACAACGGATGCGGAGCACCAAGCAAAGACCCCGGCCCCGGAGGGGACGTGCAACGACGAGACGGCGGCCACCTGCCACGACCCGGCCCCGCCGAACGGACCCAGGGCCACCGCGCCAGCAGCCCAACACCACGACGCCGAGCGGCCAACCGCACCCGACCGCGAACCAGCGAAGCCGACCCGGGCAGCAGCGGCCACGTAGTGGACGGGCAACAACGGATGCGAAGCACCAAGCAAGCAAAACCCCGGCCCCGGAGGGGACGTGCAACGACGACACGGCGGCCACCACCACGACCCCGCCCCGCCGAACGGACCCGGAACGGCCGCCGAGCGGACGGGCAACGACGACACTGCGGCAGCCGAGCCCGGATCGGCCGAACCACCGGCCGCCGAGCGGGCGGGCAATCAGCCGCGGAGCGGCACCGGTGGATGAGGTGTGCGGGCGTGCGGCGCTCGTCGTTCTCGGCGATCGTGTACGCGAGGGTCATGTCCCACACCACGCCTGCGCGTTGGGTCGGCGTGAGCTTGTCCCACTGTCCGGCCGCAATGATGGCTTCTTACATGGCGGGCCCGGCTTCGCGGGCAGCACCGCGGACGACCTCCCACGGGTGCTGGGTCCACTGGGCGCACGTGTTCGCGAGCGAGAGGAGGGATCGGGCCGGTTCCGGTTCCGGTTTTGATCGGGTCATGTTGTTCTGCCTGTCCTGAGTTGGTGGATCGGCGGTGGGGGTCAGCGCGGCGGGTCGACGCGGTAGACCTCGGACGCACGCACCATGTGCGGCAGGCCGCCGGCGATGACGATCAGCACCCGGTCGTTGTCCAGCCCGGCGCAGTCCTCGGCCCGTTCGACCCGGCCGGCGGGAAAGTCGCGTCCGCGGCCCGGTAGCGGGGCGACCCAATCCCCCGCGCCGATCCGCTCGGCCACACGGCGGGGTTCCTCCCGGGGCGGCATGGTGCGAGGGATGACGACCGGGACCACCTCCCCGACCGCGTTGACGACGAAGTCGGCTCCGGTCACGATCCGGTTCCGTATCGGCGGGCCGGGAACCAGGCGCCGGCGCGAGTGGCGTACCGCCGGCGGGCTACGCGCAGGATGGCCGCGCGTCGCAGGGCGTTCGACGGGGGTACGGGTGTGTGCTTTGCACTCGGTGCCTTCTTGGGCATCCGGCGGATCCTTCCCGTTGATCAGGGTTGTGGTTGTGGCGAAATCGGTGGCCCGCCGTGCGGGGGCCGGCTCGGCGCGGTGAGGCTTTGGGCCGTGGCATGCATGTGCGGGCGCGGACACCAGGGGAGTTCAGGGGGTCGGCCCTCTGAGACCACGACGCGAGCACAGTTGAGGCACGTTCGGCAGCCGTTCACGGGTGACTCGCCTTCGTCGAATCTGTGCCCGGGGCACAGGGCCGGGGGAGCGGGAACTCGGCCCGCTCTTTCTCGCGTGTTGGTTACGGCTCGTTCGGGTGCAGGTAGTGGCAGTTCGGCGAGCACGTGCACGGCGGTTCGCGGTCGGGGAGGTCGTCGCCCCACGGCCACGGCGCCGAGTTGCCGGGCGCCTGTGCGCGGGGTCGCACTACACGGATGCCGTCTTGGTCGACGTGATAGAGCGTCAGGACGATGCCGCTTTTCGCGTTCGGAGTGCTTGCCGGGGCCGTTGGAAAGACCGCGCGGGTTTTGCCGGCCGTTGGGCTGTCCGGCTTTCGGACGCCTGGCGATCGGGCGGCTTCCGGTCGCTTCGGTTGATCGGTCACGAGTCCCCCAAGAGTCCTCTTGGTTGGTTTTCTCGTGACTTTAGGAACAGGTCAGGCGCGCAACCAGAGCGTCGGCGCGACGGTTCGGCTCATGCTCGTTTCGTTCCATCGCGGATCGCGATGGTTAGCCGGCAACGTGCAGGTAGGACGCCATCTCCCGCATGTCACTCGTAAGGGTGCGCTTGCGGCCGTGCAGGATGTCTTCCATGACCTCTCGGGCCATCCCCTGATGCTTGACCCACTCGGGGGACTCCCGGCGAATTCCGGTGAGTTCGTCCATCGCTTCTCGATGATCACCCAAGGCCGCGTGCGCGCGGGCCACATCCAAGCGGTGTCGATTCCAGGTATTGGGAGAGGGGCGTCCCAGGCGCTTGATCGCTTTGATGCTGCTGATCGGCCCATCGTCGACGTGCCGGAGTACCGACCGATGATCGCCCACGATCGACAGATCCTCCACGGTCTTCATCGCGGCCGTGAGAGGTCCGAACGACCCCCAATGGGTTCGATAGTCGGTGTGTTCCGCATCGATGGCACTCGCCGCTGAAACAGCCAACCTTCGGGCTTCCCGGCCGACATCCGGCTTGTTGTTCCGGACGGCCGCCGCCGCGACCCGCTGCAGGAGTTCTCCCCACACTGCCAAGTGCCCCGGGGTGGCTTTGGAGACTTGCGGCTCTATGGCATCGGCCGTGACGGAGGCGAGACGCTCGCACTCGTCGAAGCGTCCCTGCCGTAGCAGCAGCCAACACATGCCGACCACGCCGGTGGCCGCAAAAAGCTTCCGGTCGAGCGCGCGAGCCTCTCGAATTCCTTCGGAGAGCGCGTGATACGCAAGATCGTATTGCCTGACCTGGGTGAGATACTTGCCCGCCAGATACAGGCCGCCGACACGAACCGAAATCACTTCTGCTCGAAGGTCGTCAGCAATCTCCGATTGCCGTTGCATGGACCGCAGGATGCCAGGCAATTCCAGTGCAATGGAATCGTATCGGTCTGCGTGGTAGGCCGTATGCGCGTCGCCGATCCGTCTCCGTGCACCGGCCAACGCCTCTATCGTGATCTCCGTTGTGGGAGTCGAGTCGAACAGGCCGATCGGGGGCGTGATCGCCTGCCTGAGCTCGATCAGTTGGACCCGCGTTCCTTCTTCGTTCCGCACAGGCTGCGGAACCGACGCAGCGAACAACGCCGACGTCGTCACGTCGAGGGCGCGGGCAAGTAGATGGAGGGTCGCAATCTTGACGTCTCCGTCTCGCTCGACCTTGGCCACCGTCGATGTCGCGAGCCCGGCGGCCTCGGCCAACTGCTCCTGACTCCATCCGGCTACACGCCGGTACTTCCTGACGTTGTCCCCAAGGTTCCCCGCCATCGCCCTCACCTGTCGAAGTGTGGTGCCGAACCACAACGCTACGCCGCCGGAGCGCACAGTCGGGTGTAGACGTACTCACGTTCGCTCCGTCGTGTTTCATGCTTCGTGTTTCCCGGAGAGCGGACCACGAGATGGCGGATGCGCCTCGGCGTGCACCCGTCGAACTCACCCGTGCAGCAGGGCGGGTGGGCAACCTCTCGCAGTCGGTCGACCCGCCCGAGGACCCGGTCCCCGGGCAAGCGGCGGTTCGCAGTCGGCGCGACTCACGCTCGGGCGGACGGCGCAGCCGCGTCGGGGGTGGCGAGGCCGGCGCCGGCCGCCTTGGTGCCTCCGGGGCCGCAGCGGGTTTGTCTGGTCAGGGAATTGGTCCCGGATGAGTACTGCAACGTTCCGGTCGGGCGGGCTATCGTGCGAGGCGCGTCGTTGTTGCGGCGTTGTGGCGATGGGGGGAGTCCCATGAGTGTCGCCGTTGATGTGTCGGTGGGGATGCGGGATCGGGACGTCTCCGAGGACTTGGACGACGGGCTTGAACTCGACTCGGATTCCTGGGACTTCGTCGGTCCGGCCGGGCGTCGTGCGTGTCCGGAGTGTGGTGTGGTGTTGGGCGTGGATCCGGATGCCGATGGGTCGGCGGTGCCGGAGCATGCGGTGTGTACCAGTGCGTGGGATCCGTTTGGGGTTCGGCGCTGTCCCGGGTCCGGGGCCGGGTTTGCGGATCCGGGTGAACTTCCTGCTGTTGCGCCCCTGTTGCTCCCGTTGCCTCTGGCGTCCCCGGTGACCGTGCTGCCGGCCGGGCTGGACTGGCGGGCGCAGCCCTTCTCGCACACCTTGTAGGTCGCGCGCTCGCGCGCTCGTGTGTTGCTGCCTCTTCCGCTTGTCCTTCTCCATCCCTCGCGTTGACAGCCCCTCATGGGGTTACTAGCCTTCAAATAGATTTGCTTGCAAAGCAAAGATAATTGAAGGGGAGACAGACACATGAGTGCCGTCATCGACCGCAACGCCGCCGTCATCGCCGAGTTCCGGGCCCGGAACGGGAAGGTCGGCGGGCCCTTCGAGGGTGCCTCCCTCGTCCTGATCACCACCGTCGGGCGGCGGAGTGGGAGGCCGTGGACCAATCCCGTGGTGGCCCTGGCGGATGGTGGGCGCCAAGTCGTGTTCGGGTCGAATGCCGGGGGAGCGCGTGACCCGCACTGGTACCTCAACCTGCTTGCCAACCCCCAGGTCACCATGGAGATCGGCACCGACGCCGGCCACGTCAAGCCGTTCGCCACCCGGGCCGTCCCGCTCGCCGGCGACGAGCGCGCACGCTACTGGGACCTCCAATGCTCCCGGGACCCGGCGTTCCGCGCCTACGCCGCAGCGGCGACCACCCGCACCATCCCCGTCGTCGCCCTCCACCCCCTGGACCTGGCCGGGGATTCGGCGCGCGGGCGGCTGATCGGCGAGCAACTCGTCCGGCATCACGACGACTTGCGGGCCGAGATCGAGCAGGTCCGGGAGCGATTCGAACGGGCCCTCGGCGGCGCACCGCATGCCCGCGAACCACAAGGCCCCGCCGAGCAGTTGCGGCGGCACTGCCTGACCTTCTGCTACCACCTCCAGCTGCACCACACCCGCGAGGACGGCGCATTCTCGGCCTTCGAACGGGAGTTCCCGCACCTCGTCCCGGCGATCACCCGCCTCCGCGCCGAACACGTCGTCGTGGAGCACGCCTTGGCCGCCTTCGAAGCCATCCTCGAACAGGCCGCGACCACAACCACACCCCCTCGACGCCTACGCGACGAATTCGAGCGCGTACTGACCGGCCTGGAGGAGCACTTCGCGTACGAGGAGGCCCAACTGCTGCCGGCCCTCGGCCGGTAGCGAAGCTCAGCCGTCCTCCCGAACCGCCCCCGCCGCCCCGCCCTCGTACGCCCCCATCGTCCGGACGAACATCGCCCGCTCCTCCGGGGACAGCGGGCCGAAGGCCAGGCGCCAGGCGTTTGCGCCGTTGGCCAACCAGTTCTCGATCGCCGTACGCGTCTGCGGGTCCTCGGTGATCGCCACGATCGACCGGCGGCGGTCGGTCGGATCCGTGTGTCGCTCCAGCACTCCCTGTCGGCCCAGGTCGCTGACCATCAGGCTGACCGTGGTCGGAGCCACCTCCAGCCGCCCGGCCAGCTCGTTGACCGACATCGGGCCGTCGAAGAGCAGGTAGGCCAGTAGCGACAGATGTCGCGGAGCCAGGTTCATCGAGCGCAGCCGCTCGGGAATCCGGGTGCGCTTGAGCCGCGCGGCCACCCGCGGCATCAGCAACAGCATGGCCCGAATCGCCTCGTCCGTACTCAGGCCGTCCCCGCCCGGCCCGGTCCCGCCCGGCCCGTCCCCGGCCGCCGCCGCGGCGTGTTCCGTCGTCATCTCCGCGGCCTCCTCGCCTCGACCCGTTCGGCTTCGGATGCGAAGCGCGAATCCCCCGGATCAGGCCACCGTACCCGACCCCCGCGACCCGATCCCGAAAGGCACAAACCACCATGGCCGAACCACCCCTGCCGCCGACCCCAACCCCAACCCCAATCCCAACCCCAACCTCGCCGCCCACCGCCTACTCCCCGCGCCGCTGGGCCGCATTCGCCCTGACCCTGTCCGCGACCTTCGTCGACCTGGTCGACGCGAGCGTGCTCAATGTCGCGCTGCCCGCCCTGCGCGAGCACCTTCCCGCCTCCACCACGCAGCTCGAATGGGCGATCGCCGGCTACACGCTCGCCTTCGCCGCGGGCCTGATCACCGGCGCCCGCCTGGGCGATCGGCTCGGCCGGCTCCGGGTGTTCCAGGTCGGCCTCGCCGCGTTCACCGTGGCATCGGTACTGGCTGGCGCGGCCGGCGGGCCCGGGTCGCTGATCGCGGCGCGGATCGCCCAGGGCGCCGCGGCGGCGCTGATGGTGCCGCAGGTGCTCGCGATGCTGCGAGTCGAGTTCCCGCCCGCCGAACAGTCCCGGGCCGCCGCGCTGTACGGACTGGTGTTCTCCGTCGGCGGCGTGGGCGGTCCACTCGTCGGCGGACTCCTGCTGCACGCCGACCTGTTCGGCCTCGGCTGGCGGCCGATCTTCTTCGTCAACGTGCCGATCGGGCTCGCCGGGCTGATCGGTACGGCCGTACTGGGTCGCGACTCGCGCGCCGATCGGGTGGTCGGCCTGGACGTACGCGGCCTGTTGTTGTCCACCGCCGCACTGCTCGCGCTGCTGTTCCCGCTGGTGGAGGGGCGGACACTCGGGTGGCCGTGGTGGTGCATCGCCATCGCGTGCGCCTGCCCGGCACTGTTGTACGCCCTCCTCCACCACGAGCGCGCGCTGGCCCGGCGGGGCGGCTCGCCACTCGTGGATCCGCAACTGCTTCGCCAACGGGCCACCATCGGCGGGGTGTTCGCAGCCACCCTGTTCTTCGCCGGAACCGCGTACACCCTGGTCCTGAGCGTGTACCTGCAAACCGCCGTCGGCCTCTCCCCGCTGCGCGCCGCCGCGACGATGGCACCGTTCGCCGTCGGGGTGGGCCTGTTCTCCCCGTTCGCCACCCGACTGCGGCCGTACGGACGGCGGTTGGCGGTGTTCGGCTCGCTCCTCCTGGCCGCCGCGATGGGCGCGATCCTGCTCGTGGTCGAGCATGAGGGCGTACGGCTGCACCCATGGCATCTGGCACCCTGCCTCCTGGTCGGGGGCGTCGGGATGTCGATGGCGTCCGGCGTACTGATCGCCACCGTCGTGGCCCGAACTCCCGGGCGGCACGCGGGCGCTGCGGCAGCCCTGGTCGGCACCGCGATCCAGGTGGGCGTGGCGATCGGCGTGGCCCTGATCGGCACGGTCTACTTCGGCCTGCTGGACCACGGCAGTTCGCCCACCGACGCGGCAACGGGCGGCCTGCTCACGGTGGTTGCCCTCTACCTGCTCGCCGCCCCCGCCGCGCTGCTCCTGCCCGGCGGCCGACTGACCTTCACCGCGGCGGCCGAGGCACCGCGCCCGCAAACGCAACAACGCGTCAGCCGTCCCGGATGACCGTCCCGGATGACCATCTCCTCACCCACCACCTGTCAGCAAGTCCCGGGCGATCACCATCCGTTGGATCTGATTCGTGCCCTCGACGATCTGCAGGCACTTGGCTTCGCGCAGGTAGCGTTCGGCCGGAAAGTCCGTCGTGTAGCCGGAGCCGCCGAGGATCTGTACCGCATCCACCGTCACCCGCATCGCCGCGTCCGAGCAGAACAGCTTGGCCATCGCCGCCTGGCGGCCGAACGGCTGCCCCGCGTCCCGCAGTCGGGCCGCGGACAGGTACAACGCGCGACCCGCCTCGATCGCGGTGGCCATGTCCGCGAGCATGAACCGGATGCCCTGCTGGTCGGCGATGGGCCCGCCGAACTGGACGCGTTGTTGCGCGTATTCGGCCGCCACGTCCAATGCCGCCTGGGCAACTCCGGTGGCACACGCGGCGATGCCCAGCCGCCCGCAGTCCAGCGCGGCCAGTGCGATCCGAAACCCCTGTCCCTCGGCGCTGATTCGCCGCTCGGCCGGGATCCGTACGCCGTCCAGGTGCAGTTGCGCCGTAGGCGACGAGCGCATCCCCATCTTGTGCTCCGGCGCGGCGGCGGCCAGGCCCGCCGTCTCGGCGTCGACCAGGAACGCGCTGATCCCGCGCGAGCCGTCGGGGGAGGTACGCGCGAGTACCGTGTAGAAGTCGGCGACCCCGCCGTGGGTGATCCACGCCTTCGTCCCGGTGAGCACGTACTCGTCGCCGTCGGCCACCGCCTTCGTGGTCAGCGCCGCCGCGTCCGAGCCCGAGTGCGGCTCGGACAGGCAGTACGCGCCGAGCAGTTCACCGGAGAGCATCGCGGACAGGTGCTCGTCCTGCTGGGCGGGCGTACCGAAGGTCGCCAACGGATGGCAGGCCAGGGTGTGTACCGACACCCCGAGGCCGACCGCCAGCCAGCCGGCGGCCAGTTCCTCCAGCACCTGGAGGTAGACCTCGTAGGGCTGCGCGCCGCCGCCGTGTTCCTCGGGATAGGGCAGGGACAGCAGTCCGGCGGCGCCGAGGGTCGCGAACACCTCGCGCGGGAAGCGCCCGGCGGCCTCGTCGGCGGCGGCGCGGGGCAGCAGTTCGCGAGCGGTGATCTCCCGGGTGAGGTCGAGCAGCGCGCGGGACTCGTCGGTGGGCAGCGTACGCGTGACGGCCATGGTGGGGACGTCCTTCCGTGCGGTCCGGCAGCGGGCCGGGTAGGGGTCGCCCCTCGGCCGTTGCGCACGATCGTACGGCGACACTCCACGTATGCCCGTCACCGACGCGGCCCGCCCGCCGTCCCCGATTGCCAAGGGAAGGCGAGCAGGCCGCGCGCACGGTGCTACAGCACGACCAGGGCGCCTACAGCACGACCAAGCCGTGCGGACGCACGTTCATCGGGTCGACGCCGCTCTCCCCGCAGACCACGATGTCCTCGATCCGTGCGCCGTGCGTGCCGGGGAGGTAGATGCCGGGCTCGATCGAGAACGCCATGCCCGGCTCCAGGGGCAGGGAGTTGCCCGCGACGATGTACGGCTCCTCGTGGCTCTCCAGGCCGATGCCGTGGCCGGTGCGGTGGATGAAGTATTCGCCGTAGCCCGCCTCGGCGATGATGTCGCGGCCCACCGCGTCGAGTTCCTCGCAGGTCAACCCCGGCCGCACGGCCGCGAGTTGGGCGGCCTGGGCGCGCTCCAACACCTCGTAGTAGCGACGGAACTCGGCGGGCGGCTCGCCCACGGCGTACGTGCGCGTCTCGTCGGAGCAGTAGCCGTCGGCGGTGGTGCCGCCGATGTCGACCACGACCGCGTCGCCGGACTCGATCACCCGGTCGGAGAGTTCGTGGTGCGGGCTGGCCGCATTGGGGCCGGAGGCGACGATCACGAAGTCCACCCGGACGTGCCCCTCGGCGATGATCGCGTCGGCGATGTCCGCGCCCACCTCGCGCTCGGTACGGCCCGCGCGCAGCCATTCGCCGACGCGCGCGTGTACCCGGTCGATCGCCGCGCCGGCCCGGCGCAGCGCCTCGACCTCGGCGGCCGACTTGCGCATCCGCAGCTCGCGCAACACGTCGCCGGCGAGCGTCTGTTCGGCGGCGGGCAGCGCGGCGCGGAAGGCGAGTACCTTCTCCGCCCACATGTGGTTGTCCAGGCCGATCCGGGCCACGCTCGCGGGCAGTCGGTTCGCGATCAGCGCGTACGGGTCCTCGGTCTCGGCCCAGCCGACCACCTCGATGCCGAGTCCGGCCACGGGGGAGGCGAGGGCGGCGGGCTTCTCCAGGCCGGGTACGACCAGGAACGGCTCGGCGCCGGCGGGCACCACCAGGCAGGTCAGGCGCTCCAGGGGGAGCGCCTCGTAGCCGGTGAGGTAGCGCAGGTCGGCGCCCGGCGAGATGAACAGGGCGTCCAGTCCCGCGTCGGCGGCTGCCTTCTGGGCGCGGCCGAGGCGGTCTGTGGGATAAAGGGCTGCGTCGTGGGTCACGCGCCCAACATATGACATGTCACCGGGCGTCGGGCAGTACCGAAATCGGATCAGTGATCGGTGGGGCGGGTCGCGGCGATCGCCGTGCTCACCGCGTCCCACAGGTCGGCGCGGGCGCGCAGCGACACGGTGACCGTACCCGCGCTCTCCCGCCAGGCCCGGGCCGGATCGGGGGTGGCCGCGCACAACTGGGCGAGCAGGCGCAGCGCCATCGGGCCGTGGTCGTCGCCGTCCACCTCGATGTGCCGGGCCACGTATTCGCAGAAGATCGCGAGCCGGCCGTCGTGTCGGTCGTCGAGCGCGGTCAGGTGGTCGAACATGCGCGGGATGAGTTCCTCGCGGCCGAGCGCGAACGACGCGGCGATGCAGTGCAGCGGCGCGTGCTCGACCACCTGCCAGGTGCGCCCGACGAACGCGGCGGCGCCGGCGGGTGCGTCGCACGCGGCGATCGCGTCGGGGACCGGGACCCCGTCGGTGAGCAGACCCAGGAAGCGGCGGGCGGGCCGGGTGTCGGCGCCCGCGCCGTCCATCGCGGCCAGGTAGAGCTCGAAGTGGCTGAGCGGGCCGAGCGAGGTGGTGTCGCTCTCCTCGCCCAGCACGATCTCGTTGACCATCCGGCGGATCTCGCCGTCGCCGCGCGGCACCCACGGCACCTCGACGCAGGTGAGTCGCCGCTGCAAACTCTTGAGCAGCGACATGAAGTCCCAGACGGCGAACACATGGTGCTCCATGAACACCCGGATCGCGGTCAGGTCGGTCAGGTCCCGGTAGACGGGATGGCGCAGCACACGTTGCCGCACGGGAGCGGTCTCGCCGAGCAGCCGCGCGATGTGGTCGGTGCCGGTCGCGCGGGCGCGCGGGACGGTGGTGGGGAGCGTGGTGGTGTCCATGGCGACCGATCGTAGAGATTCGGCTACTCGGTGAAACATTTGTGACCGAACTGCGGACATGGTTCGGACGAAGGTGTCACGATGTCGGGTTGCGTATCGGATTGCCCGTCGACCGGCGCGTGCGGTCGGGCGGTCAGCCCTCGGGGGCGGGTTCCGGGGCGGGTTTCGGGGCGAGCACGGCGGCCTGCTCGGGGGCCAGGCCCCACGCTTCGAGGAGTTCGGCGTCCACCCGACCCGAGGCGTCGCGGGCGACCGACGGGGTGCCGAAGAGCCGGGGGGCCGGCGCGGGCTGGCGGGTGCCGTCGGGGTGGACGAAGGTGCCTCGGGCCACGTTGTGCGGGTGCTCGGCGGCCTCGTCCCAGGTCAGTACGGGGGTCACGCACGCGTCGACGGGCTCGAAGATCGCGGCCCATTCGTCCCGCGTACGCTCCGCGATCACCGCGGTGAACCGCTCGCGCAGGCGCGGCCAGCCGGCCCGGTCCATCTGGGCCGGCAACTCCTCGCCGTCGAGGCCGAGTCCGGCCAGGAACAGGGCGTAGAACTGCGGCTCGATGGCGCCGACCGAGAGGTATCGCCCGTCGGCGGTGGTGTACACGTCGTAGAACGGCGCGCCGGTGTCGAGCAGGTTGGCCCCGGGCTCGCCCGCCCAGCCGCCCAGGCCGCGCATTCCGTGGATGAACGTACTCAGCGTCGCCGAGCCGTCGGTCATCGCCGCGTCGACGACCTGCCCGCGGCCGGACGTACGGGCGGACAGGAGCGCGGCGAGGATGCCGAACGCGCAGAACATCGCGCCGCCGCCGTAGTCGCCGACCAGATTCAGCGGCGGTACGGGCCGTTCGCCGGCGCGCGCGAAGGAGTGGAGCACGCCGGAGATCGAGATGTAGTTGATGTCGTGCCCGGCGCGCGGGGCGAGTGGGCCGTCCTGGCCCCAGCCGGTCATCCGGGCGTACACGAGCCGCGAGTTGCGCTCCAGGCACACGTCCGGGCCGACCCCGAGCCGCTCGGCGACGCCGGGGCGAAAGCCCTCGACCAGCACGTCGGCCCGGTCGATCAGGGCCAATACCGCGGCGCGCCCGGCCGGATCCTTCAGGTCGACCTCGACGGTCCCCAGCCGGCCGCGCCCGACGGCCATCGAGGGCATGTCGGCGCCGCCGGTGCGATCCACGCGGATCACCCCGGCGCCGGCGTCGGCGAGCATCATCCCGACGAACGGCCCGGGTCCGATCCCGGCCAACTCGACAACCCTGACCCCATCAAGCGCACCCACGGCCACCGCTACTCCCACGCCCGCGCACGATTTACCTGGCACAGTCAAGCATACGTTGCACTCGGCTCGGGAGGGTGTACCCGCCCGCTCCACCCGTTGCGTTCATCTCGATGGTTGCGGTTCTACCGGCTTCGGCGCGGCCTGCTCCGGCCCCGCGGCCACCCACGCCCGGCGTAGTTGCTCCAAGCGGTACGGCAGTGGTTCCCAGCCCACCCGTCCCGCCATCTCCACGTTCAGGCGGACCACCGTGCGGGTGTAGGCGCGGGCCAAGCCTCTTGGCATCAGCGGCATTCCCGGGGGGCGTCGCCTCGGGTTGCCGTCCTCGTCGGGGAGTCCCGCGTGGTTGCCTCGGGTGGAGACCCACACCGCCGTCACCGCGCCCTGGGCGTGCCAGACCAGGTCTTCCCTTACGTCCAGCCAGCGGCGGAGGGCGGACCGCGTCGGGGTGGACAACGGCAGGATCTCGGTCATCGCCGGGGTGATCGTGCGCGCCTGCGGGTGCCGGACGATGCGCAGCGCCTGCTCGTCCCGACCCACGTCGGTCAGCCGAAGTGCGCACAGTTCACCCGCCCTCGCGCCCGTGTCGAGCACCACCCCGACCAGGGCGAACAGCCGCACCCGTCCCGCGTCCGCGCCCGGGCGGTCGGCCTGGTCGGTCAGCCAGTCGAGCAGCAGCGAGCGCTGGCGGGCGCCCACCGGGGGTTTGAGGTCGGGCATCGCCGGGCGTTCGGGGAGCACCACCGGCACCGAACCGGCGCGGGCCAGGATGTCCAGGCAGTCCATCCGTACCCGCATGCTCGCCGCCGTCGACGTGCCGGCCCCCGCGACCGCCCGGGTGCGCAGTCGGCCGGCCCGAGCCAGGTCCAGATAGCGCCGCATCGGTTTGCCGGCCAGGAGCGCCGCGAGCGAGTCGCCGGCCCCGTCGGGGAACTCCTCCATCGCCAGCGCCCGCCGCAACTCGCCCACCACCCACCGCAGTTGCCTGGCCCGCGCGGCGGACGTGTCGGCCCGCGCGGTCACCCGCAGCAGGGCCCGGTCGAGCTGATCGAGCGCCGGGGCGCGGTCCGCGGTGGCCATGCCGGCACTGTAGCCGGCCGCGCCGACGGACCGGGGACGGCGCGCGCCGCCCCGATGCCATAGGTTCCTCGTGTGGAGGACCTCGACCGACAGATCGTCAAACTGCTCCTGCTCGACGGGCGGATGAGCTACACCGACCTGGGCAAGGCCACCGGCCTGTCCACCTCGGCCGCCCACCAGCGGGTACGCCGACTCGAACAACGCGGCGTCATCCGCGGCTACGCGGCCGTGGTCGACACCGAGGCCATCGGGTTGCCGCTGACCGCGTTCATCTCGGTCAAGCCGATCGATCCCAGCGCCCCCGACGACGCCCCCGAACGGCTCGCGAACCTCGAGGAGTTGGAGGCGTGTCACAGCGTCGCCGGCGACGAGAGCTACATCCTCAAGGTCCGCGTCCCCACCCCGGGGGACCTGGAGACGCTGCTGGCCCGAATCCGGCTCCAGGCGGGCGTGTCCACGCGCACCACGGTGGTGTTGTCCACGCCTTACGAGGCCCGCGCGCCCCGGTTCTAGGGCTTGAGGACACGCCCTGGTCCGTGCGAGGCACTCGAAGGGGTGACCTCCGGCCCGGCGTCGCCGCGCGGCGGGCCACACTGGTGCCCATGACCACGCTCCTCCTGCGCAACGGCGCCGTACACAGCCCCGCCGATCCCTTCGCGACCGCCATGGTCGTCGAGAACGACACCATCGCCTGGATCGGCGCCGAGGGGGCCGCCGCGGCCCACGTGGACGCCGTCGACGCGGTGCTCGACCTGGCCGGTGCGCTGGTCACCCCCGCGTTCGTGGACGCACACGTACACGCCACCGCGACCGGGCTCGCGCTGACCGGGCTCGACCTGTCCGGCGCACCGTCGCTGGCCTACGCGCTGGCCGCGCTGGAGGACCACGCCAAGCGGCGCGGCCTGCACGGCCCGGGCCATGTCGTACTCGGGCACGGCTGGGACGACACCGGCTGGCCCGAGGGCCGCCCGCCCACCCCCGCCGAACTGGACCGGGCCACCGGCGGCGCCACCGTCTACCTCTCGCGCACCGACGTGCACTCCGCGGCGTGTTCGCCCGCGCTGCTCGCCCTGGTGCCCGGGGAGCACGGCGACGCGCCGCTGGCCGGCAGCGTGCACCACGTCGCGCGCGCCGCCGCCACGGCCGCGCTGAGCATCGCCGACCGGGTCGCCGCGCAGCGTGTGGCGCGGGCCCGGGCGGCGGCGCTCGGCATCGGGACGGTGCACGAGTGCGGCGGGCCCGAGATCGCCGGCGAGGCCGACTTCCGCGCGCTGCTCGCGCTGGCCGCCGAGGAGGCCGGTCCGGATGTGGTCGGCTACTGGGGCGCGCTCGCCGAGGACGCCGAGCAGGCCCGCGAGTTGCGCGCCGAACTCGGCGCGCACGGGCTCGGCGGCGACCTGTTCATCGACGGCTCGCTCGGCTCGCACACCGCGTGCCTGCACGCGCCCTACACGGACGACCTCGCCGCCGGCACCGGCCTGGCCCACCTGGACCCCGAGCAGGTCGCCCGGCACCTGACCGCGTGCACCCGCGCCGGCGTCCAGGCCGGCTTCCACGCGATCGGCGACGCGGCGATCGGCGCGGTGACCGAGGCTGCCCGCGCACTGGTGCACGGGCCGCACGGGGCGGCGTTCCGGGCCCTGCGGCACCGGGTCGAGCACGCCGAACTGCTCGACGCCGCCGCGGTCGCGGCCTTCGCCGAACTGGGCCTGACCGCCTCCGTACAGCCCGCCTTCGACGCCGCGTGGGGCGGCCCGGACGGCATGTACGTACGCCGGCTCGGGGCCGAACGCGCCGCGCTGATGAACCCGTTGGCCGCGCTCAGCGCCGCCGGCGTACCGCTCGCGTTCGGCTCCGACGCGCCGGTGACCCCGCTCGACCCGTGGGGCACCGTCCGGGCCGCCGCCTTCCACCGCACGCCCGCGCAACGGATCAGCGTCCGCGCCGCGTTCGCCGCGCACACCCGGGGCGGGCACCGCGCCGCGGGCCGCGACGACGCCGGCGTCCTGGTCCCCGGGGCACCGGCCACCTACGCCGTGTGGGACACCACCGAACTGGTCGTCCAGGCCCCGGACACCCGGCTCTCCGGCTGGTCCACCGACCCCCGCTCGGGCACCCCGGGACTGCCCGACCTGGACCCCGACCTGCCGCTGCCGCGCTGCCTGCGCACAGCCGTGCGCGGCACGACCGTGTACGCGGCGGAAGGGGTACTCGGCCGGGCCTGAGCCGGGCTATCCGGCGGGCGCCGGCTCCGCGGCGGGATCGCCGACCGGAGCCGCGCCCACCGGCTCGGCGCCCGCCCGCCGCTCGCGCACCGTCAACAGCGGCAGGAACACCTGTACCAGCGGCCCGATCGTCAGCGCGTACAACACCGTGCCCAGGCCCACCGACCCGCCGAGGACGAAGCCCACCCCCAGGACGGTGATCTCGATGCCGGTCCGGATCAGCCGCACCGAGCGCCCGGTACGCCGCACCAGACCCGTCATCAGCCCGTCCCGCGGCCCCGGCCCGAGCCGCGCCCCGATGTACGCCCCGCCCGCCACCGCGTTCAGCACCACGCCGGCGACCAGGAAGGCCAGGCGCCACCCGAACGCGTCCGGCGCCGGCACCCACCGCAACGACGCGTCCACCACGATGCCGATCACGAACACATTGCTCACCGTGCCCAGGCCCGGCCGCTGGCGCATCGGTATCCACAACAGCAGCACGGCCGCGCCGGCCACGATCGTCACCGTGCCGAAGCTCCACCCGGTCCGCTCGGCCAGCCCCTGATGGAACACATCCCACGGATCGAGCCCCAACTCGGCCCGAATCAGCAACGCCATGCTGAACCCGTAGAGCGTGAGCCCCGCATACAACTGGACCAAGCGCCGGACCCACGACCAAGCCACCGTGCACCTCGTTCTTCACCGGACAGCGACTGACTGCCAAAAAAGAGCCAACGGTGAAAGAATCCTTGACACCGGATCACAGATCCATAGCCAATTCGACAGGAGTGGACTGATGAGCGCGCCTCACCTGACCGTCAGCAGCACCCGCCTCGCCGACCTCCTGCACCCGTGGACCACCACGACCCAGTCCACCGCGCGCACCGGCCCGGCGTACCGCACGCTGGCCGATCGCATCCGCGCACTGCTCCTGGACGGCCGGATCCCACTGACCGCGCGCCTGCCCGCCGAACGCGGCCTCGCCGACCGGCTCGGCATCAGCCGCACCACCGTCGCCGCCGCCTACGAACTGCTGCGCACCGACGGCTACCTGACCAGCCGCCGCGGCTCGGGCAGTTGGACCACGCTGCCCGGCAGCCATACCGAGATCCCCACCCGCGGACTGAGCCCGAGCACCAGCACCGGGGTGATCGACCTCGGCGTGGCCGCGCTGCCCGGCCCCGGCCGCGCGCTGCACCAGGCGGTCGCCGACGCCACCGACTCGCTGCCCACCTACACCACCGGCCACGGCTACCTGCCCGGCGGCCTGCCGGTGCTGCGCGACACGCTGGCCCAGCGCTACACCCGCCGCGGCGTGCCCACCACGCCCGACCAGATCCTGGTCACCCCCGGCGCGCTCGCCGCGGTGACCCTGGTGTTGCGCACCCTGTCCGGCCCCGGCGACCGGGTCGCGGTCGAATCGCCCACCTACGCGAACGTGTTGGACGCCATCCGGCAGGCCGGCAACCGACCCGTCCCGGTGCCGATGACGGACACCGGCTGGGACGCCGAGACCTGGCGCGACACGCTGCGCACCGCGGCGCCCCGGCTGGCCTACCTGATCCCCGACTACCAAAACCCCACCGGCCACCTCGCCGACCCGGGCATCCGGCGCACCCTGGTGGACCTGGCCCGCAACACCGGCACCACGCTGATCATCGACGAGACCTGCTTCGACCTGGCCCTGGACATCGACCCGGTGGACCGGCCGCTGCCGATGGCCGCGTTCGACCGCACCAACAACGTGATCACCATCGGGTCGACCTCCAAGACCTTCTGGGGCGGGCTGCGGATCGGCTGGATCCGGGCCACCCCCGACCTGGTCCGGCGGATCTCGGCCACCCGCGTGTCCTTCGACGTCGGCGCACCCGTCCTGGACCAGCTGGTCACCCACCACCTGATCACCGACCACGAGGACGCCATCCTGCGGACCCGGCTGCCCGCGCTGCGCACCGCCCGAGCCGCGCTGGCCGACGCGCTGGCCGAGCAACTGCCGGACTGGACCTTCGCGATGCCGGTCGGCGGGCTGTCCCTGTGGGTGCGCACCCAGGGCATCTCCAGCCTGACCCTGGCCGAGACCGCCGCCCGACACGGCGTACGGATCGCCGCGGGCACCCACTTCGGCATCGACGGCACCTTCGAGCACCACGTACGACTGCCCTACGCGCACGACGCGGCCACCCTGACCGAGGCCATCCGCCGACTGGCCGCCGCGGTGGGCGAGACCGAGCACAGCCGGCCCAACGCCTACGCGGGCTTCTCCGGGACGGCCTGCCTGGCCTGACCCGTTCCCGCGGCCGGGCGAAGCACCCGGGGCCGCGCTCGCGCGGTGGGCCCCGATCCGTGTACAACACCGTAGGGACTTCGTGTACAACACCGCAGGGACCCGCACCACGCCGACACGCCGACATCCGCCGCGCCCGCCCGACGCCGAACCCGCGCCGCACACCTCGGCGCGAGCGCCCGGGCAATGGCCGCAGATGCCTCGGCGGGGCCCATTCGAGACCCATTAGGGGAACGATTGCGCCACCCGGCGGGCGCATACCACCCACACCCGGGTATCACCACCCCGGGCCCTGACCTGCACCGATACCGTATTTGCGCAGGTCAGTGCGATGTTGACACCGCGCCCGCATCGCCCAGTACGTTCGACCCAGTCCACCGCAGGACGACCGGCAGGAGAACACCTCCCCGAGCACGCGCACGCCTCCGGGCCACAGGTGGCACAGCCACCGGGCGCCAGGTCCGGAACCGGCGTGACACGCGCCCGGGAGGCCGCCCCACGCGGCCACGAACGGCAGAGCGGCACCCGTGCAGCCGCCCCGCCGGACGCGAGCACACCCCGTGCCGGAAGGTGAGACCGCGGCAGAGCCCGGTCGCCCAGTAGACAACGACCACCGCGACCGACAGCCAGCCGGTCCGGGGCCGGCCCGAAGGGCGACCGAGCTCCCGCTGCCACCCACCGTCGACAATGAGCCGAAACCGAACTCCCACCTCGTACGTTGTAACGTCACTGCATCACCCGACCGGCGCAACTCGGCGCCGCGCCCGGGCCGCAGCGATCGCGACGACCCAGCGAGGGGGCCACTCGGTGCCGCAGTTCGACCACGCCCCGGCGCCCGCCCGCGCCCCGGCCGTCGAGCCGACCCCCGCGCCCGCCCGGCACCCCCGCCGACCGGCACCCGAATCCGGCCGGCCCGCGCCGCGCACCGCCGGCCCCCGGCGCGGCGCACCCGCGAGGCCGCCGGGAAATCCGGTCGAACGCAGCCACGAAATCCCGGCCGCCGCCCGGCTCGCCGCCGCGCCGCCGGGCCACGACCACGCCCCGGCACGCCGACTCGGTTCGGCTCCCGAGTCGATCCTGGCTATCGTCGGACTCCTCGCCTGCGCGTACGGCATCCAGCGCCGTCGACGCAAGCCGCCAAGCAGCAGCACCCTCGGCATCCCGCCGACCCCAGCCGACGTCGGCGTCGACAGCGCCGACGCCGAAGCCAACGCCATCAAGGAGATGATGTGACCGACAGCGAGCAGACCAGCTTCGCCGATCTCGGCAAGGTGCTCGTCATCATCCCCACCTACAACGAATCGGAGAACATCGAGCCGATCGTCGCCCGCCTGCGGGCCGCCGTGCCCGACGTCGACGTGCTGATCGCCGACGACAACAGCCCCGACGGCACCGGCGACATCGCCGACACGCTCGCCGAGCACGACCCGCACATCCAGGTGCTGCACCGGGCCGGCAAAGAAGGCCTGGGGGCCGCCTACATCGCGGGCTTTCGCTGGGGCATCGACCGCGGCTACGACATCCTGGTGGAGATGGACGCCGACGGTTCGCACCAGCCCGAGCAGCTGCCCCGGCTGCTCGAGGCGGTGAAGGACGCGGACCTGGTGCTCGGCTCGCGCTGGGTGCCCGGCGGCGGCGCGGTCAACTGGCCCGGCCACCGCAAGCTCATCTCCAAGGGCGGCAGCACCTACTCGCGGCTGATGCTCGGCGTCGACATCCACGACGTCACCGGCGGCTTCCGGGCGTTCCGCAAGGAGACACTGCTCGGCATCGGCCTGGACGAGGTCGCCTCGCAGGGCTACTGCTTCCAGGTGGACCTGGCCTGGCGGGCGATCCGCAAGGGCTACCGGGTCCTGGAGGTGCCGATCACCTTCATCGAACGCGAACGCGGCAACAGCAAGATGAGCAACACCATCGTCGCCGAGGCGCTGTGGCGGGTCACCGCGTGGGGCGTCGGCCGCCGGGTCGGCAAGTATCCCGACGAACCCGCCGCGCAGCACCCCCACCCCGAGAGTGACAGTCACCCCGGGGCCGACAGCACTACCGGCACCACCGGTAGCACCCCGCCGAGGACGTGATCACATGAGCACCCCGCTGCGCCGAGCGGTCAAGCTCCTGCCGATCGTCGCCCTGCCGCTGGCCGAGATCTATGTGATCGGCCTGGTGGGCAGCGAGATCGGGGCGCTCGACACCTTCCTGCTGATCCTGGCCGGTATCGCGCTGGGCTCGCTGGTGATCCGGTACGAGGGCCGTCGGGTGCTGACCCGGTTGCGCGAGCTGAGCGAACGGGCGCAGCGCGAGGGACAGACCGACCCGGCCGCGCTCGAGGCCCACGCCAAGGCGGCGACCCGGGCCGCCGCGGACGCGGGCGTGGTGATCCTGGGCGGCGTGTTGCTGATCATCCCCGGGTTCATCACCGACGCGCTCGGGCTGCTGTGTGTGCTCCCGTTCACCCGGCCGCTGGTTCGCAAGCTGATCGGGACGGTGGTGGCGGCGAAGGTGGCGAGCAGCACGCGCCTCGGCGGCATGGTGCAGGACGTCCGGATCCATCGTCCCGACGGCAAGATCGTGCCGGGCGAGGTGATCGACCCGGACGTCATCAAGGGCGAGGTGATCGACCCCGACGCACGGCGGGACGACGACCCGCCGCAGCCGCCCGGGCAACTGCCCTGAGGTGGGCGGCTGTTGCCGCCCCCAACACGACGCCCGGGGCGCCACGACCGAGTGAAGGTCGTCGGCGCCCCGGGCGTCGGTGCTACCTGTCGACGGGATCCGCACGGGCCCGGAGCGGGCTCGCGCGGTGCTCGCTCAGGCGCTCTTGCGGTTGTTGCGCGGATCGTGGTGGAGATTGATCCCACCCGACCGCAGTACGGCGAGGCGCTCGGCGAGGACCTCTTCCAGCTCTTCCCTGGTCCGCCGCTCCATGAGCATGTCCCAGTGTGTCCGCGTGGCCTTGTTCTTCTTCTCCTCCGGCGGCGCGCCGTCCACCAGCTGCGCTACCGCACCGCAGCTGCGGCACTCCCACGTCGACGGGATCTCCGCCTCGACGGAGAACGGCATCTCGAAGCGGTGCCCCCGGGGGCAGTCGTACTCCACGGTGCGACGCGGCGCCAGATCGATACCGCGATCGGTCTCGTAGCTGGTGGCGCCAAGGCGTGTGCCGCGGAGAGCTCGCTCACTCATGAATCGTGCCTCCTGGCTTGTCAACCCACATCGACAGGTGTTGCTGTCTCGTCCGATTGCTGAACGCGTGACGGGCCCCGAAGATTCCCGGCCGAGGGTCCGGCGGGGACCGCCCGGGGTCCGTGACGGAGGGTAGCTACCCGAAAACGGATGATTCATCACATCGATGCGAGAACATGGCATAAAACTCGGCCGGCCGGCCACGAATTCCGCGCCGACCGGCGGCTCGGGACACCCGCCGCCACGCACAGCGAACGGCGGCGGTGCGCGCGGGCGTGCGCCGGTCGAGTTTCATCGGTCGCGGATCTCCGCCCAGACGATCTTGCCGGTGTCGGTGGGCCGCACTCCCCAGTCGGTGGCCAACCCGGCCACGATGCACAGGCCGCGGTGCCGCTCGTCGTGGCCGAGGGAGGCGATCTCCTTGGGTAACCGGCCGTCGTGGTCGACCACCTCGACGATCAGCCGCCCCGGGTGGTGGCGCAGCCGCAACTCCATCGGCGTGCGCGCGTGTTCGGCCGCGTTGGAGACGAGTTCGGTGACCACCGAGCAGGTGGTGTCGCAGTGTTCGGTCAACTCCCACCGGCCCAGCGTGCCGCGCACGAAGTCACGGGCCTCGCGGGCCGAGCGCGGCGTGGGCGGCAGGTCCAGACACGCGGTGCGCTCGACGCTGTGCCGGGCGCGGACCAGCAGCAGTGCCACGTCGTCGGGTTCCTGGCCGGTGAGCATCGTCTTGGCCAACAGGTCCGCCACGTCGGCCACGGTGTAGGCGCCGCCGGTGGTGCCGTCGATGTGCTCGGTGAGTTCCTGGAGGCGGTCGGTGAGCGAGGCGTCGTGCGATTCGACCAGGCCGTCCGTGTACAGCAGGAGCTGATCGCCGGTGTCGAAGCCGATCACCGCGTCCTCGAAGGTGGTGCCGTCCAGGCCGAGCGGGACGCCCAGATCGTCCTCCAGGAGTTCCACCTTGCCGTCGGCACTGATCAGCGCGGGCGGCAGGTGCCCGGCATTGGACCAGTGGATGGTCGCGTCGCCCGGGTCGTAGACGGCGTAGACGCACGTGATGATCTGGTCCTCGCTGCCGAGCCCGGTGACCAGACGGTTGAGATGGCGCATGACCTGCGCGGGCGGCAGGTCCATCACCGCGTACGCGCGGACCGAGGCGCGCAGTTGGCCCATCACGGCGGCGGCCCGGAGTCCTCGGCCCATCACGTCGCCGACCACGAGCGCGATCCGGCCCGCGGACAGCGGGATCACGTCGAACCAGTCGCCGCCGACCTGCTGGCCCTTGGCGCCGGGCAGGTAGCGGAAGGCGATGTCGAGTTCGTCCAGGTCGGGTGGGACCTGGGGGAGCAGGCTGCGCTGGAGCTCGACGGCGGTGTCGCGGACGCTGCGGAACAGTCGGGCGTTCTCGATCGCGGTGGCGGCCTGGGCGGCGATGCCCAGGGCGAGTTGTTCGTCCCGTTCGGTGAACACGTCGGCCCGGGTGTGGCAGAAGGAGAACGCCCCCAGGTCCTCGCCGGTCGCGGTGGTCACCGGGATGGTCAACAGGCTGCGTACCGGCGGCCGGCCGGCGGCGCTGACCCGGTAGGGCAGCAGGCGGCCGGCGGCCGGGTCCTCGGTGAGGTCGCCGCGGCGCACGGTGACCGGCGGGACGGCGGTGGTCTGCGGCCTGGTCCGGCCGGCCGAGGTGGGCCGGGGGCGCGGGAGGCGGTCGATCAGGGTGGGGTCGGCGCTGGTGACCGCGTAGCGGGTGCCGGCCACGCCGCCGGTGTCGTAGTCGACGTAGCGGAAGATGCCGTGTTCGGCGGCGATCACCGAGGTGGCCGCGTCGGTGGCGGCCTGGACCAGGCGTTCCAGGTTGAGCTCGCGGGTGAGCTTTTGGCCGACGCTGTAGAGGGTTTCGACGATCCGGGTCTCCTGGTCGAGCCGGCGCTGCTTGTGCGCGAGTTGCTCCTGCTGGGAGCGCACCCGATCGCGCGCGTCCTCGGCGACCAGGGCCTGCTGCGCGGTGGTGCCCTCGTGGGCGGCCAGGAGTTGTTCGAGCGCGTCCAGGCGGGCGGCGGCGACGTGCGTGATCGGGGTGTGCCGGCCGGGGCCGCCCGCGAACAGGGGTGCCGTGTCGAGCGGGAGCAGGGCAAGCCGGGTGGAGACCGCGACGGTGCGGAAGAGTTCGGCGATCCGGGCCGGCACGGGCACACGCGTGAACATCACCACGGTGAACAGTTCGCCGTCGGGCAACTTGCCGGCGTAGCCGACCACGGACTTTATGGCGTTGTCCCGGACGAAGGCCTTGTCCGGCACCGCGTCACTGGTCAGCGCGTCGGCGATGTGGTGGATGTCGTGCCGGTCCCACTCGTTGTCGGTGGGCAGCGGGCCGGCCACGATCTCCTCGGCGGTGACCCCGAGTTGGTCCAGCATGGCGCTGATCATCGGTGCCCGGCGGACCGCCTCGGCGCTGGGGAAGGCGACCACCTGGTGGGCGCGCGAGCGGGTGCGGTCGCGCCACTCGGGGCGGTCGCCGGTGGTGGCCAGCAGGGTCAGGCAGCGCAGATCGGGGTGCGGGACCAGGTCGGGCTGCCGGTGCAGGGCACGCTGGGCCAGATCGGCGGTCAGGTTGCGCCAGGGCATGGTCTGGAACAGGCGAACGAGGACGAGTTGGGGCTGCCCGGTGCGCGGGTCGCGGAAGGTGGCGCGCAGGTGCTGCACGATCGCGCGGGCCGCGTCCTCGGTGGTGGCCGATTCGGCGGTGACCCGGCGCAGTTCGGAGCTGCACACCACCATGTCGCTGACGGTGAAGTTGGCGAGGTCGAACACTGGGCGTCCACGTCCTCCGTGGGGGTGCGGGCCACCATCATGGCGCGCGGGTGGGGACGGAGTGGTGCGTTTTGGATATTTGGTGGTGGCGCGGGCACACGCCGAGGCCCTCCGGGCACGGTCGGCTCGGAGGGCCTTCGGGGCGGCCGGCGCGGGCGGCGCGGCGCGGTGCCGGCGGTCGGGTCAGCCGGTGGGTTCGGGTTCGCGTACCGGTTCCTTGGCGAGCGAGATCGTGGCCTCCTCGACGGCGTCGGCCGGGGCGTCGGTGTGCCGCGGCAGCAGTGCGAGCAGGCGCCTGCGTTCGGCCTCGGGGGTGTCCTCCTCGAGCGGGTCCGGGGTGTGCGGGATCTGGATGCGCACGATCGGGCCGTTGCCGATCCGGACGAAGCCGCGCCCCGGTGGCATCGCCTCGCCGCCGGAGCTGCCCGGCGCGGCGCCCAGGACGGTCCGGGTGGTCTCCGGGTCGAGCGGGCCCAGCACGACGCGGGTGTGCGTGTCGGCGATCAGCGCGGGGCGCAGCCGGTCCAGGTGGGTGGGACGGGCGCTGGTGATCACCCCGATGTGGCCGGCCCGGCCCAGGCGCAGCGGCAGGTCGAGCAGTTCCTGGGGGTCGGTGCCGCCCTGGCCGGTGGCGAGGTCGGAGAGCTCGGTGATCTCGTCGAGGATCACCCACAGGGGACGGCGGGCGTTGTCCGGGACCGGTGCGCCGTACTGCTTGGCGTGGGTGACGGCGGCGATCCGGCGTTCGGTCTCGTGCCGCAGCCAGGTCAGCGTCTCCAGCGCACCCTGGTAGCCGGTCTCGATGCGCAGGATGTTGCGTCGGCCGGCCAGGCACGCGTAGTCCCCGGAACCACTCCCGTCGATGACCACGATGTCGCCGTCGCGGGCGGCCTGGAGGGCGATCGTGCGCAGCAGATTGGACTTGCCCGCGCCGGGGGCGGCGACCGCGAGCAGGTGCGGGTCGGTACTGCGGTTTCCGGTCCGCCAGATCACCGGCGGCAGTTCCCGGGTGACGCCGTCGACCCGGATCGGGATGCGCCGGTTGGTGCTGCCGGGGTCGGTGATGCCGAGCAGGATCTCGCACGGCGCGGTGACGAACTGCTGGGCCGGCACGGCGGGCGGCAGCGGGGGCAGTGCGGCGACCACGAGCTGGTTGTGCTCGGTCTCCCAGTCGTAGCGGTATTCGCGACCGGGACCGGCCTTGGCCTGGAGCACACGTTCGATCCGGGCGCGCGCGGCGGGGTCGTCGTCGGTGAAGTAGGGGCTGTAGCCGAGTTCGAGCCGGGTGATCCGGTCGCCGTCGAACTCCCAGTGCCGGAACGCGTTCTGGTAGGCGCCGCCGGGGTGGAACAGCCGGGCCGGGTCGTGGTCGTCGGCGAGGTGGGGCACCAGGCCGTTGTAGACGGCCTGCAGCCTGAGGTCGGTGGGGTCGGGACCGGGGTCGGGCGCGGGCGGCTTGTCCTCGTGGCCGAGCCAGGCGGCCGAGGCCAGCACGGCAAGCAGCGCGAGCAGCGGGGCGTAGGGCAGGAAGTAGAGGGCCAACAAAGCTGCGGCGACGGCGGCGGCACCGGCCTTGCGCTTGTCCGCGGAGGCGTTCTTCCACCACGCGCGGGCCCAGGCGAGCTGTCGGTTCAGGCCGCGGCCGAGGGTGAACACCGGCGAGAAGGTGTCGCGCGTGGTGCGGTGGATGCTCCGGGCGCGCGTGCGGGTGGTGCCGATGCCGTCCTTGGCGCGCTGGGCGATGGCGGCGAGGGATTTGGGGCCGGGGGACATGCGGTCTCCGTGAGGGGGTTGGTACGGGTAGGCGGGAGGCCCCGGTTCGGGCTGCGAGCCGGGGCCTGGAGGTGGGCGTGGAAGGTGGGGGACGCGCTCGGTGCTCAGAAGTTGAGACCGCTGAGCAGGTTGGCGATGCTGTTGCCGCTCGCGGTGATGTGCGGGGCGATCGAGCTGCCTGCCAGGTAGAAGCCGAAGAGTGCGCAGACCAGGGCGTGCGGGATGCGCAACCCGTCCTTGCGGAAGAAGACGTAGGCGATGACGCCGAGCAACAGGACGCCGGAGATGGACAGAACCATGGGTGCTCCTTCGGACGGTGCACTCAGTGCGGGGTGTGCGGGGTGAGGATCCCGGCGCGGCCGAGGCCGTAGAGGATCAGGACGGTGGCGCCGAGGCGCCCGGGGGTGGACAGCGCCCAGAGGGCGGCGTGGAGGGCGATCACCAGGGGGAGCGTGGTGAGCGCGTAGACGATGTGGAAGGTGCGGGACTGCACGGTCGGCGCGTGTCGGGCGGGGGCCAGCGTGCGACGGACGACCGAGACGAGGGACGGCAGCGCGGGGGCGGCGGCGGCCGGGGCGGGCAGGGGTGCGGGGACGTGGTCGGCGTCGGGCGGGCGGGTGGTGGGGGGCTTGGTGCGGGGGTAGGGCAGCAGTCGCATGTGGGTGAGTCGCATGTCCGTGGTTCTCCCCGAGGTGCCGGCCGGTTGGCCTATCGGCGTATTACCTAAAGTGCTCTTATCGTCACAAATGGTGCAACCGAGTCAAAGCATCAAACGGGTGGAATCGCCATCTTTTTCGGGATAGTCCACTCGCGCGGGGGACTCGGCAGGGCCGTCCGCGCGGGCGGGGCGTTTCGGGCGCGGGCCGGTTCTGGCAGCGTGAGGCCATGGCCATCCTGCTCGTCGTGCATCACACGCCCTCGCCCACGCTCGCCGAGATGCTGGAGGCGACCCTCGCCGGCGCCCGGGACCCGGAGATCGAGGGCGTCGAGGTGCGGGTGCGTGCCGCGCTGACCTGCTCGCCGGTGGAGGTGCTGGAGGCGGACGGGTACGTGCTGGGCACGCCGGCGAACCTGGGCTACATGTCCGGCGGCCTGAAGCACTTCTTCGACTCGGCCTACTACCTGTGCCGGGACGAGACCGCGCGGCGCCCGTACGGGCTCTACGTGCACGGGGGCAGCGACACCACCGGCGCGGTGCGCTCGGTCGAGTCGGTGGCGACGGGGATGCAGTGGCGTCGGGTCCGGCCGCCGGTGGCGGTCGCCGGACCGCTCACGCGCGCGGGCCTGGCGGCGTGCACCGAGTTGGGGGCGGTCGTCGCGGCCGAACTGATGACCGGGGAGTAGCGGCGGGCGGGGCGACACAGGGTGGTCGACGGTCGGCGGCCGGTGACAGGATCGGCGGTCATGGACTATCGCGAATGCGTGGAGTTGGTCGGTGAGTTTCACCGGCGGCGGGCCAGTGGGCGGGACTTCCCGGCATTGCTGGCCGAACTGGGTCATCCGGAACGGGCGCTGCGCGGCATGCAGGTGGTGGGGACCAATGGCAAGGGGTCCACGTGCGCGTTCGCCGTCGCCGCGCTGACCGGGATGGGGTTGCGGGTGGGCAGCATGCCCAGTCCGCATCTCCAGGAGCCCCGGGAGCGGATCCGGATCGGTGGGGTGCCGGTGTCGGAGGCGGAGTACGTGGCCGCGTTCGAGGAGGTGGTGCCCGCGATCGGGGCGATCGAGGCGACCGGGGCGACCTTCAACGGGTCGTCGCTGCACGCGGCTGCCGCGGTGGCGCACTTTCGGCGGGCGGGGGTGCGATTGGTGGCGGCGGAGGCCAATATCGGCGGGCGGAACACGGTGGTGCGCTCGCTCGGGCTGGACGTCAAGGTGGTCACCGGGGTCGGCCTGGACCACACCGAGCGGCTGGGCGGCACCGAGGCGGAGATCGCTCGGGCCAAGGTCGGGGCGGCGCGGGACGGCGACCACGTACTGCTCGGCCGGTTGTCGGCGGAGGCCGCAGCGGCGGCGGACGAGGTGTTGGCCGGGCACGCGGGGCTGACCGTGTGGCGGCTGGGGCGCGAGATCCGGGTCGAGCCGACGGACGGCGGTCGGCTGGATGTGCGGACGCCGCTGGGGGTGCATCGGGATCTCGTGTGCGCGCTGCCGGGGGCGCACCAGTACGACAACCTGGCGCTGGCCGTGGCCGGGGTGGACGCGTTGGTCCAGCGGGGGCACGTGCCGGCCTATGCGGACGGGCAGTTGCGGGCGGGGGTGGCGTCGACCCGGTGGCCGGGGCGGCTGGAACTGGTCGCGGGCGCGCGCGTGCGCGATTGGTCGGGGCGGGTGTTGTTGGACGGGGCGACGAACGTACAGGGCTTGGCGACGGTGGTGCCGGAGATCGCCCGGCAGGTGCGGACGGCGGACCGGGTGCCGGCGGTGGTCGTCTTCGGCGTCATGCGGGAGAAGCCCGCGGCGCGGATGTTGGCCGAGCTGCCGAGGGATTGGCCGGTGGTGTCGACCCGGAGCGACTCGGCGGACGCGGCGGATCCGGACCGCCTGTCGGCGCTGCGCACGGGCGGGGCGGCGTATGTCGAGCCGGACGTGGTCTCCGCGCTCGGGCGGGCGGGCGAACTCGCCGGGGTCGGCGGCCTGGTGGTGGTGCTGGGGTCGCACAAACTGGTGGGCGAGGCGCGTACGGCCCTTGGGCTTGCGCCTGAGTGAGGGGACTCTTGCCCACCCGGCCCACCCGGCCCACCCGGCCCACCCGTTACGTCAGCGACGAAGGCTGCGGTTCCGCCGGCGTCGGGGAGGATTTGATCCGGCCCCGCGGCGGCCGGGTGGTCAGTGCGGGCGGGCCCAGTGTGGGGGGTGGGTGCGGGCTGTTTGCAGGGCCTTCGGGGTTGGGCGTTCGACCGTGTCGGGGACCGCTTCCAACGGGATGGACAGGGCTCTCGCCCAGGTGCGGCGCCAGTTCAGCCGGCGCTGGGTGCGGGCCGATTCGCGGCGGGCTCGGGCGGATTCGCGGCGGACCACCTCCTCCTGGGCCAGGGATCGGCTGCGCAGCCACAGGGGGCGGGTGTGCAGGAGTTCTTCCACGTACGCCGTCGTCCATTTGTTGCTGCGGGGGCGCAGCGACACGATCAACTCCACCGGGAGGCCGAAGAGTTCGGCGACCGCGTCGTCGGTCAGGTGGTCGATCACCGCCTCCGCGGCGCGGCAGACCGCCTCGGCGCGGCGTTGTTGGGCGTGCCATTCGCGGTCGAGCCAGCGGGTGACCGCCGCGGTGGCGTGCTCCAGTTCGCGGTCGGCGTGCAGCTCGAGGAGCCAGCGCGGCGGGTCGGCGGCCAGCTCGTCCAGCAGGGCGGCGCTGATGTGGTGGTCGATGGAGGGCACCCGGTGGGCGATGTCCTCGGCGGGCACGCCGAGCGTGGCCCACACCCGGTGCGGCCGGGCCAGGGCACGCAGGGCGGCGATCGCGCGCGGGGTGGCGGCGGCCAGGAGGTCCGCGATTTCGGCTGGTTTGTAGCGGCACTGCTCGGCGATTTCGGCGATGTCGCGTACCCGGGGGTCGGCCATGAAGCGGCGCAGCCGAGCGGGCGCCGTGCCGTGCAGCCGGGCAAGGGCGCAGGCGAACGCGATCACGTCGGCGGGGTCCGCCTGCCGGTCCGGGGCCAGCGTGGCCAGGTAGTGGCGGGCGTTGTGCGCGCGTTCGCGGTTGTGCGCGCGCGTGGCGGCGGCCTTGGTGGCGGCCAGCGAGCGGGCCACCGTACGGGCCGCCTCGCGCAGTTCGCGGTCGGCGACGATGTGCGGGTGCAGGGTGTCCACGTCGGCGGTGCGGTAGTAGCGCACCTCCAGGTCACGGCCGTATCGGGTGACCCGTACCCGGTCCACGACGGGCAGCCCGGCGGCCGGCGCGACCCGGCGAAAGCGCTCCCGGCTGATGCCCAGGCGCTGTGCGGCCTCGGTGGCGGTGAGCGGTTCCTCGCGACTGAGCGCGGTGAGGAAGGGGCCGGGATCGGCGGCGGCGCGGGCGACCGCGTCGGCGTCGAAGGTGCCGTCCTGGTGTTGGGCGAGCAGTCCTGTACGGGCGGCGAGGCGGACCTGCCGGGGGACGAGCCCCAGCGCTTTGCCGACGCGCGCCGCACCGATGCCTCCTCGGGTCACGACCGGCCCCTTCCGTACGGGTGACACCGAACGGGGCGACGATAGAACGGCTGCGGGTCGCGAGGGAGGGCAAAGGGCGAAATCCGCCCGATCGTGCGGAGAAGCGATGTGGCAGGTTACGGCAAATGGGGGACGGTGGGCGACTTCGCCGGGGTTCGGGACGCGTGCGGCGGGTGGGTCACGGTGTGTCGAGGGACAGTTCGAAGCAGTCGAGCGGGGTCGGGCCGTGGTCGTTGCCGTAGGGCGGGATGTCGCGGTAGCCCAGCGCCTTGTACAGGTTGATCGCACCGGTGCGCTGCGGGAGGCAGTCGAGCACGCTGCGGGTGGCGCCGATCGTGCGGGCGTGCGCGTGCAGGCGGGTCATCAACGCGCGGGCGATGCCGTGGCCCCGGGCGTGCGGGAGCACGTACAGCCGCTTGACCTCGACGGTGGACGCGTCGAGCAGGTGTACGCCCACGCCGCCGGCGGGGCGGCCGTCCAGCAGGGCGGTGAAGTAGGCGCCGGGGTGGCCGTAGTAACCGGCCGGGTCCAGGTGGTCGGCGACGGCCCAGGCGGGCAGCAGGTCGGGCGTGGCCCAGCCCGGGTGGCCGGTTTCGTTCGCGGTGGCGTTGAAGTACGCGAAGAGCAGGTCGCGGGTGTGGGTGAGGTCGGTGGTGATCGTCGGGCCCGGTGGGATGGTCATGACACCCGACTGTAGGGGCGGCCGACGCGCGGATCGGGTGCCGGTGACCGGGTCCGGGCGCGCCCGATCAGTGGAACCTGATCGTGTCGCGTGGGCGTGCGGGGATATGTACCGGTTCGTGACTTTACGGTGTAATACATGCGCATTGTCATCGCGGGTGGACACGGAAAGATCGCACTTCGGCTGGAGCGGTTGCTCGCCGAACGCGGACACACGGTGGTCGGGCTCATTCGCAACCCGGACCATGCGAACGAACTGATCGCGGCGGGTGCCGAACCGGTCGTCTGCGACCTGGAGCGGGCCCCGGTCGAGGAGCTCGTCGAGCACCTGACCGGCGCCGACGCGGTGGTGTTCGCGGCCGGCGCGGGGCCGGACAGCACCCGCGAGCGCACCATGACCGTCGACTACGGCGGCGCGGTACTGCTGGCCGACGCGGCCGAGGACGCCGGCGTACGGCGCTATGTGATCGTGTCCTCGATCGGCGCCTCGACCCACCCGCCCGCCGACACCGACCCGGACTTCGCGCTCTACCTCAAGGCCAAGGGCGAGGCCGACGAGGACCTGCGCTCGCGCGGCGCCCTCGACCTGACCATCCTGCGCCCGGGCCGGCTCACCGACGGCCCCGGCACCGGGCTGATCGCGCTCTCCGAGAGCGAGGGCCGGGGCGCGATCCGGCGCGACGACGTGGCCGCGATCCTGGCCGAACTGGTCGCCCGACCCGGCACGATCGGCAAGATCCTGGAGGCGGTCGGCGGCGACGTCCCGGTGGCCGAGGCGGTCGGCTACGCGGCGGCGAAGCCCGGGGTCAAGTCCTAATCGGTCAGGTCGAGCGCCATCAGCACGTCGTCGACATAGCGCCCTCCGAGCAGGAACTCGCCCTCCAGGACCCCCTCGATGCGATACCCGCAGGACACGTACAGGGCTCGGGCGCAGGTGTTGCCGCCGAGCACGCGCAGGGTGATCCGCCGGGCCCCGCGGCGGCGCGCCTCGGCCTCGGCCGCGCGCAGCAACAGCCGGCCGATCCGCCGGCCCTGGTGGTCGGGGTGCACCGCGAGCCCGCTGACCATCTGGACGTGGCCCGACGCCGGGCACAACGTCGAGCGCTCCAGGTGTACGTAGCCGACGACGAGCCCACCCTCGTGCGCGACGAGGGTGTCGCGCACGTGGTCGGCGTCCCGGAAGAACTGTTTGTCCGCCGCCCAACGCGGGGCGGGGGTGACGACGGGCGACCAGGTGAGGTGGTCGATCTCGGCGAGGCCGGCCCCGTCCGCCTCGCCGGCGGGCCGGACCTGGACGTGGGTTTCCTCCGATGTGCGCGACATCGGATCATCGTCCCATCCGAGGTGGCGGCGCAGGCAGGTCCGGGCCGCGGACGATCTTGGCGACCGCTTCGTGTGCGCCGCATCCGCGCCGTGCGAGCGCCCTAGACTCACGCGCATGACTTCACCCCGCCCGCCCGCGGACCTGGATCGACTCGCGGCCGGGAAGTACGTCCTGTTGACCACGTTCCGCCGGGACGGGCGCGCGGTACCCACCCCGGTATGGGTCGTCCGCGACGGCGACGCGCTCGCGCTGTGGACGGTGCGCGACTCCGGCAAGGTCAAACGGATCCGCAACAGCGGCCGGGTCACCGTCGCCGAGTGCGACGCGCGCGGCAACGCCCGAGGCGACGCGGTGCCGGGCCACGCCGAACTCCTGGACGCGGCCGGCACGGAGCACTGCCGCGCCCTGATCCGGCGCAAATTCGGCCTGACCGGGCGGCTGACCCTGCTCGGCAGTCGGCTGCGTCGTGGGGTCGACGGGACGGTGGGCGTCCGAGTCGAGCTCGGCGATCGGGATTGACCCCGGGGACGGCCTCGGGGTTGTCCCCGAGCGCCGACCGGGTCGGCGAGGCTCGTCGGCCGGGGCCGGCCGATCCCGGTCACAGGGCGAGTTTGAATCCCACGTGCGAATCGGTGAAGCCCAGGTTGCGGTAGAAACGATGGGCGCTTTCCCGGGTGGAGTTGGAGGTCAGTTGCACCATCGTCGCGCCCCGTTCGCGGGCCCGGTCGATGGTCCAACGCATCAGCTCCGTGCCCAGGCCGCCGCCGCGCTCGGCACTGTCGATGCGCACCGCCTCGACCAGAGCCCTGGTGGTACCGCGCTGGGACAGGCCGGGGATGATGGTCAACTGAAGCGTGCCGATCACCTTCGCCTCGCCGGTCGCCCGATCCGGCCGGGTCATCACCACGAGCTCCTGGTTCGGGTCGGCCGCCACCCGGTCGAAGGCGGCCAGGTAGGGGGTCAGGTCCTCGATCGAGTCCCGACCCGAGCCCAGGGTGTCGTCCACCAGGAGGCCGACGATGGCGGCGATGTCGTCTCGGCCCGCCGGCCGGATGCGGATGTCGTTCATGGCGTCCAACGTAAAGGCGACCCCTAGGGGCCATCCGTCCGGCCCCCTCCCGGGGGCTCCGGGCGAGGCCGCGGCGGATGACCCGGGCCACGTTCGTACCGCCTGGGGAGTAGACGGGAATTCGGCCGCGCGCAGGATCCGTTGACACCATTGAAGGCGGATGCTTGTCAAGCCACATGGCAAGCGGCCTAACGGGGAGGTTCCACGTGGATGCCGTGCACGAGTGGGTGGACCGGCTGGGTGATCTCCCGCCGCTATACGCCTATGTCGTGATCGCACTGGTCGCCGTCATCGAGACGGGACTGCTCCTGGGCGTCTTCATGCCCGCCGAACCGGTGCTCCTGCTCGGCGGACTGCTCACCTCCACCGGACACCTGGCCCTGGTGCCGGTGCTGATCATCGCGACCTCGGCCGCCGTCGTCGGGGACACCCTCGGCTACCTTTCCGGCAGGCATCGCAGCGAACGGATAAGAACCGGGCGCCTGGGCCGCAAGGTCGGCGAACCCAGATGGGAACGCGCGGAGGAGATGTTCACGCGCGGTCGCGGCGCCGGCGGCGTGACCGTGATGCTGGGTCGCTGGGTCGCCTTCGCCCGCACCCTGCTGCCGCGCCTGGCCGGCGCGGCGGGCATGCCGTATCGGCGGTTCGCGCCGTGGAACGCGGTCGGCGTCCTGGTGTGGGTGCCGGGCTCGATCATGCTGGGCCGGCTCGCGGGCAGCGCCTACCCGTCGGCGGCGAGCGTGCCGGGTTGGATAGGAGCCGCGATCGTGGCGATCGGCGTGGTGGCCGGCATCGTCACCCTCATCCGCCGGCGTCGGCGGCGCCGCGCCGAGGAGGCAAGCTCCGCGGCGTTCGGGGACCCCGCGCCGGCGGGCCCGCAACGCGACCTCGCCGGCGCCACGGCGGCCGTCCGGGAGGACAGCGCCGCCTGAGCCGGCGCCGGGCACGCACCTGACACGTGTCGGCCGGGCGCGACGACGTGTCGAGAGGTAGGGGGCGGGGTCGTGGACCCGGCCCCCTCGGGTGGACCACCCGGAGTGCTTGGCTCAGCCGCGCAGGGCCGCGTCGCCGTGCTTGGCCACGTGCTCGTCGAGCAGACCCAACACCCGGGTGACCTCCTCGTGCGAGCCGCCCCCGCGCTGCTCCTTCCAGTAGGCCGCGCCCAGCTGCTTGAGCAGCGCGCTCGCGTCCCGGCCCACCTGGACCTCCTCGACCTTCTGCTTGCCGGTGTTCATCGTGTCCTCGGCCATCTTCTTGGCCTTGTCGAGGAAGCCGCTCATCGCGCCGTGCTCCGTTCCCAGATCGCCGTCATACCGAGAGATCACTCGATAATCGATCAACGAACGGCGCGCACGCGAAGATCCCGGAGGAATTCGCACCGGTTCGGCCGGTCTTTTCACCCGTTCGGCGCAGTCAGAGCCCGCTCGACCGCCGGCAGCCATCGCTGCGGTGGCGCGCGCGACTGCGGCGCGGTATGGGTGGGCGCCGGCGCGGCCGGGGCCTATGCGCCGGCCCGGGGCCGGCGCATAGGCGGCAGGATTCCGGACAGCGCCGCCGGACCGGGCGACGCAACCGATCCGCCGCCGTACACCCTGGCCGAGGAGGCGGGCGCGGCGCCGACCGACCCGGTGCCCGCGCTGATCGCCGGCCGGCTCGCCGGAATCCGGCAGGTCGTGCTGCGCGACATCGGCCGCCGGAGCGCGGCCGGCGCCGGGGTGGACGCGGCGGCCGCGCATGGCGTCGCCCAACTGGACGCGGTGGAATCGTTGTTGGGCGCCGAGGTGTTGGGCCACGCGGTCCGCGGGGGGATCGACCCGGTCGGCGCCGGGGTGTGCGGGCGGTGCGGTCGGGGAGGAGCATGGCATCGGCCGCGGCGGTGGCCTGGATCCGCGATGATCTGCGTGGGCGGCGCCGTCGGCTCGGCCGATGGATCAGCCGGATCATGAGTCGATCGATCGTCGGCCGGCATCGGCCAGACCACAGGAGAACCGTGTGACCTCACCAAATGCTTCCGACCGACGCGGACCGCTGGTGTACGTGGGTTCGTACACCCCCGACATGGAGGGGCACGGCACCGGCATCACGGTTTGCCGACAGGACCCGGAGAGCGGGCTGTTCGGTACGCCGTCCGCGGCGATCCCGGCGATCTCGCCGTCGTATCTGGCCCGACACCCCTCGGGTCGTTTCCTGTACGCGGTGAGCGAGCGGGGCGGCGAGGGCGCGGTCGGCGCGTACTCGGTGCAGGACGAACGGCTCGTGCCGCTGGGCGAGGTGTCCACGCTCGGCGCGGGGCCGTGCCACCTGGCGGCCGATCCCACCGGGCGGTTCGTGGTGGTGGCCAACTACGGCGGCGGCAGTGTGACCGTGCACCCGATCGCCGACGACGGCACGCTGGGCGAGGCCGCGACACACGTACGGCTGACCGGATCCGGACCGGTGCCCGACCGGCAGGCGTCCGCGCACGCTCATCAGGTGACCTTCGCGGCCGGCGGCGAGTGGCTGGTGGTGTGCGACCTGGGCTCGGACACCGTGTACCACCTGAGCTTCGACGCCGAGGCGGGGACCATCGCCGAGGGGCCGAAGGTGACCCTGCCGGCCGGCACCGGACCGCGACACATCGCCTACGGGCCCAAGGATCTGGCCTGGCTGGCGGGCGAGTTGAACACCACCGTCACCCCGCTGCGGGCCGACCCGGCGACCGGGGCGCTGACCGTCGCGGGCAAGCCGTTCGTACTCTCCGGCGGCGAGGGCGCGCCGTCGGGGATCGTCGCGGCGGCGGACGGGCGCTTCGTCTACGTGGCCAACCGCGGGCCGGACACCGTGTCGGTGCTCGCCGTGGACGGTCCGGAGCTGACCCTGGTCGAGGAGGTGCCGACGGGCGGGGCCTGGCCGCGGGACCTGGCGTTGGTGGGGGACGTGTTGTACGTCGCGAACCAGCGCGGCGACACGATCACCGGCTTTCGCCGTGCGCCGGGAACGGGGCGGCTGACCGCGTTGGGCGTGGCGCTGGCGACGGGGAGCCCGACGAGCATCCTCGCCTAGCGAAGTAGCGGGAAATACCGGGCGGTACCGGTGATCCGGGCGCCGGACAGGCCGTGGTGCCCGTCCGGCGTTCGCCGTTCGCGCGGGCCCGTGCGGATCTACCGCGCCGGCGACTTCACCGACTTCACGGCCAGCACCAGCGGCGCCAGTTCGGGGTACTGCTCGGCGTCGGCGAGGGACTCGCGCAGGGCCCGGTCGTGGGTGGGGCGCGCGGCGGTCAGGAGCGTGCAGCCCGCCGAGGTGACCTCGGTGTAGATGCCCCGACGGTCGGTGTCGCACAGGTAGCGCGAGAGCAGGCCGCGCTCCTCCAGGCGGGTGACCAGGCGCGTGGTCGCGCTCTGGCTCAGTACCACCGCCTCGGAGAGTTCGTTCATCCGCAGGTGGTAGCCGTCCTGCCGATCGAGCACATCCAGGACCGCGAACTCGCGCACGCTCAGGTCGTGTTCGCTCTGGAGCGCGCGTTCGATGTGCGCCTCGAGCCGATTGTGCAGCGCCGCCAGGGCGCACCAGCCCTGTGCGAGGGCCGGTTCGATGGCCTGCCTCTGTTGTCCCATGCGGCCAGGATACCCCCGAACCGCGATAGCCCGCGTTTGCATTGATCAGCGTCTGCAAATATTGTCGACGCCTGTTGGTCGTTCGTGCAATCTCCGTGCTCTGTTGAAACTCATCCGAAAGGGGGACCTCGTGCCTCTCGCCCTGCTGGCCCTCGCCATCGGCGCCTTCGGTATCGGGACCACCGAGTTCGTCATCCTCGGCCTGCTGCCCGAGGTCGCCGACACCTTCGAGGTCTCGATCACCACCGCCGGACTCCTGGTCAGCGGATATGCGATCGGCGTGTTGGTCGGTGCCCCGCTGCTGACCGTCCTGGGCACCAAGATCTCCCGCAAGCGGATGTTGATCCTGCTGATGGGGCTGTTCGTGCTCGGCAACGTGCTGACCGCGCTGGCCCCCGCGTTCGGCGTGATCATGCTCGGGCGGGTGGTCGCGTCCTTCACCCACGGCGCGTTCTTCGGGATCGGCTCGGTGGTCGCCGCCGACCTGGTCGCGCCGGAGAAGAAGGCGGCGGCGCTGTCCACGATCTTCGTCGGGCTGACCCTGGCCAACGTGGTGGGCGTGCCGCTGGGCACGCTGCTCGGCCAGTCGGTGAGCTGGCGGCTGACCTTCCTCCTGGTGGCCGCGCTGGGCGTGATCGGCGCGGTGGGCATCGCCCGGCTGGTGCCCGAGCAGCCCAAACCCGAGGGCGTGCACCTACGGCACGAACTCGCGGTGTTCGGCAACGTTCAGGTGCTGCTCGCGATGGGCATGACGGTGCTCGGCTTCGGTGGCGTGTTCGCGGCGCTCACCTACGTCAAGCCGATGATGACCGACGTCGCGGGCTACTCCGAGGGCTCGGTGACCTGGCTGCTCGTGGCGTTCGGCCTGGGCATGATGACCGGGAACAGTGCCGGCGGCCGATTGGCCGACCGCTTCCCGATGTACCTGCTGTTCGGCTCACTGCTCGCGCTCGCCGGTGTATTGGCGCTGTTCACCGTGACCGCGCACGACAAGACCGGTTCGGTGATCACCCTGTTCCTGATCGGGGCGCTCGGCTTCGCCACCGTGCCGCCGCTGCAGAAGCGGGTGTTGGACCACGCGGCCGAGGCGCCCACCCTGGCGGCGGCGGTCAACATCGGCGCGTTCAACCTCGGCAACGCGATCGCGGCCTGGCTGGGCGGACTGGTGATCGACGCGGGTCACGGCTACGAGTCGGCGAACTGGGTCGGCGCCGGGCTGGCCCTGGGCGCGCTGGCCCTGGCACTGGTGTCGCACGGCCTGGAACGACGTGCGTCGACCCGGTCGCGGGTGGTCGCGCGGCACACCCCGGGTGTGGGCGACGCCGCCGGCGGGCAGAGCGGGCAGGGTGACTCCGGCACACCGGACCGAGCGGCCGAGCCGTCCACCCGACTCTCCGGTTGAGTCGGGGTCCCGCGACTCCCGCTCGGCGATCCGTGTGCCCGCGCACCGCTTTGCCCCGCTCGCCCTCCGCAACGAAGGACATCCGTCTGATGAGTGCCACCCCGGTACCCGACATCACCCTGAACAACGGCGTCACCATCCCGCAGCTCGGCTTCGGGGTCTTCCAGGTCGAGAACGACGCGGCCACCGCGGCCGTGGCCACCGCCCTGGAGACGGGCTACCGCAACATCGACACCGCGGCCGCCTACGCCAACGAGGCCGGCGTCGGCCGGGCCCTGGCCGGCTCGGGTCTACCGCGCGCGGAACTCTTCGTGACCACCAAACTCTGGAACACCGCACAGGGCTACGACGCGACCCTGGCCGCGTTCGACGAGAGTGTGGCCAAGCTCGGCCTGGACTACCTGGACCTCTACCTGATCCACTGGCCGACCCCCAACCGGGACCGCTACCTGGACACCTGGCGGGCGTTCGAGAAGTTGCTCGCGGACGGCCGGGTACGGGCGATCGGGGTGTCCAACTTCCAGCCCGACCACCTGACCCGACTGCTCGAACACACCGCCGTGGTGCCCGCGGTCAACCAGGTCGAGTTGCACCCCTACCTCCAGCAGGGCCGGGTCCGGGCCTACGACCGGGCGCACTCGATCGCCACCGAGGCCTGGAGCCCGCTGGGCCAGGGCGGGGCACTGCTCGACGACCCGGTGATCACCGACACGGCCCGGGCGCACGGCAAATCGGCCGCCCAGGTGGTGCTGCGCTGGCATCTGCAGCTGGGCAACGTGGTGATCCCCAAATCGGTCACGCCCGCCCGGATCCGGGAGAACTTCGAGGTGTTCGACTTCGAGCTGACCCCGGCCCAACTCGACGCGATCACCCGCCTGGACCGGGGCGGGCGGATCGGCCCGGACCCGGACACCTTCAACTGAGCCGCGGGTCAGCGGTGTTGCCGTCGGACCAGCGCCGGATGCGCGGGATGGTCGTAGCGCACCACGAGGTCCGCCTCGGTCGTGGGCACGATCTCCTCCGCGTAGCGGGTCAGCGCCGCCAGCGTCCACTCCAGGTCGGCGGGCGTGCGGCGGCGCAGCGCTCCCGGGGACAACCACAGGTGGACGGTCAGTTCCAGGGGCAGCCCCTTGCCGAGCAGGAGCGGCCCGTCCAGGAGCAGCACCCCGCCCTCGGGCAGCGTGGTGTACGCGGCGCGGGTGGCCCGGTCCCGGGCCGCGTCCCACAGGCTGGGCAGCACCCGGCCGCTGCCGCCCGCGCCCAGCGGCTCCAGTACCTCGCGGCGCAGCCCGGCGTCGTCCAACCAGCCCCACAGGTAGGACTCCGCGTCGGTGTGCCCGTACTCCAGGCGCACCGACGCGGGACGCAGGAAGTCGTGTGCCCGGACCCGCAGTACGGGACGCCCGCGCAGGCGCAGCGGCGCCACCAGCGCGTCGGCGAGCGCGCCCGGGTCGGCCGCGTCCGCGCCGTCGACGGCGACCCGGGTCCACGGCACGTCGGCCGCGCGGTCGGTGATCGCGTCCACGATTTCGTCCACCAGACCGGCCGGGGTGACCGGTCGTACGCTCACCATCGGCGGGTCGGGCGGGGCCCGTTCGGTTCGATCATGGACCCATTCTCGACATGGGCTCCTCGGGCGATTACCGGGTGGGCAGGGGCGGCGGCTGCGGGGCCCGGACGTGCGGTGCCTGGACATTGGGCACGGGTACGTTCGGCACCGACACGTTCGGCGGCGGGACCTCGACGAAGCCGCCGGAGATGCCCTGGTGGATGCCGATCACGGCGGGGCGCAGCTCCTTGACGATGTCCGCCTCGGTGATGTCGCCGACTCGGCTGGTGTCGCTGCCGAGCGTGTCCGCGCGGCCGGCGGCGAGCGCGGGGGCGGCCGAGCCGAGGGCGAGCAGGACGGCGGCGGTCGTGGCGCCGGTGGCGGCCAGGAGTGTGGTCAGGCGCATCGGGTGTCCGTTCGTCGGGGCCCGCGCGGGCGGCGGGCGGGAGGTCGGTACGGGTCCAGCGAACGCAACTCGATAGGCCGAGTGGGGGAATCTCCCTCGAACGAGGGCGTGTCGCGGCCGCCCATCCCGCTCGCCTGCCCGTCTGCTCGCCCGCCCGTTCGGTCAGTCCCGGAGCGGTGGGATGCGCTCGGCCGCGAACAGGCCGGCCGACAGGGCACGCGGGTCGCCGGACCGGGCATATACGTCCGCCGCGCTGTCCGCGAGCTTGATCACATGCTCGTCGGCATGCTCCCGGGCGCGGTGCAATGCCTCGGTCGGATCGGCGGCCGGTGCGGGTGCCCCGGGCGCGTCCTCGCGGGCCATGTAGACCGCGAATACCGCGCTGCCGGTGGCCCAGGCGGTCAGGTAGGACGGGATCCACTGCTCGGCCGGCAGCGCGGGCAGTACGCGCAGCACCGCGTTGGGCGCGGTCACCCCGTGTACGTTCATCACCGCGTTGCCGTGTCCTCGGCGCAGGTAGCGCAGGGTGGCCGCGTGTACGACGTCGGCGAGCAGGTCGCGGGCCTGCTCGGGGGTGTCGGCCGGCTGTACGGACAGGGTGGCGCTCAGCCATGGCTCCCAGCCGGCCAGGAAGGTCAGTCGCCGGCTGATGTGGTCCTTCTCGTCGACCGGGAGCGGCGGTACGGCGTCCAGCGCCTCGAACGGCGTGCGGCCCCCCGCGAGCCTAGGCAGTTCGGGCAGCGCCTGGTTGCTCGACGCGAAGTAGGCCATCGCGTGCACGAACTCGGCGAGCCGGACCGGACTCTCGCCGGCGTCGAGCAGCGCGCGGACCGCGTGGCCGACCCGGATCACCCCGTGTGTGGCGCCGCCGGGCAACCCCGGGAGCAGACGCGGCCACCACAGCGCGAGCAGCTCGCGCCACGGCCGTTCGGCGATCTCGTCGGTGAACAGCACGATCCAGTCGCCGTCCCGGGCCCGGTCGCCGAGCGCCTCGTGCCACGCGTCGCGGGCGATCCGTTCGGTGGGTCGCCGCGCCGGTTCGAGTCTGCGGGTGTAAAGGTCGAGCCAAGCGGGCACGGCTTCCCACTGGCCCGAGTGCACGAGCGCCTCGACGGCCATCGGCCCGTGGTTGGACAGTTGGTCGTCGAACTCGGAACCGGTGCGGTGCAGGCGCTCGAATGCTTCGTCCAAGGTTTCGGCGGCTTGCTGATGCATCGTCAACTCCTTCGTGTGCCCAGGTGGATCCGGGGCTTCCGGTTGGGACAGTTAAGTCTTGCCTAACTTGCCCGGGATCCTTCGAGAAGCATAGGGTCGACTCGTCACCGCAACCACTGCGCAGGAGGAACTCCCGTGGCCGACACGGTCTACACGCTCCCCGACCTGACCTACGACTACGCCGCCCTGGAGCCGCACATCAGCGGCGCGATCATGGAGCTGCACCACGACAAGCACCACGCGGCGTATGTGGCCGGTGCCAACACGGCGCTCGAGCAGCTCGCGGACGCCCGCGACAAGGAGGCCTACGGCACCATCTCCAAGCTGGAGAAGGACCTGGCCTTCCACGTCTCCGGTCACGTGCTGCACAGCCTGTTCTGGACCAACCTGGGCCCGACCGGCAACGGCGAGCCCACCGGTGACCTCGCCGAGCAGATCGGCGTCGACTTCGGCGGCTTCGAGCAGTTCCGCGCGCACATGACGCAGACCGCGATGACCGTGCAGGGCTCGGGCTGGTCCGTCGCCGCGTGGGAGCCGCTCTCGCAGCGCATCGTGGTCACCCAGGTCTACGACCACCAGGGCAACATCCCGCAGGGCACCGTGCCGCTGCTGGCGATCGACGCCTGGGAGCACGCCTTCTACCTGCAGTACAAGAACGTCAAGGCCGACTTCTTCAAGGCCGTGTGGAACGTCTTCAACTGGAACGACGTCGCCACGCGCCTCGCGGCCGCCAAGGGCGCCTGAGGAACGACGTGTCGGGCGGGGCCGCGCGGGGTTTCCCGTGCGGCCCCGACCGATATGTGGGTGGGCACACTCGGGGTACGCACTCGGGGTACGCACATGGGGCAGACACTCGGGGCAGACACTCGGGGCAGACACTCGGGGCAGAGGAGAGAGGCGAGCGGGTGACCGAGCAGGACGCGTTCGCACTGTTGCCCGAGACCCGGCGCGAGATATTGCGGCACCTCAAGGGCGCGGGCGAACTACGTGCGGAGGAACTGGCCGACGCGGTCGGGATGACCGCGAGCGGCATGCGCCAGCAACTGGCCGGGCTGGTCGCCGAGGGCTATGTGACCCACCGGCAGGTACGGCTCGGGCCGGGGCGGCCCAAGCACGTCTACCGATTGACCGCGGCCGGCTCGAACCTGTTCCCGCGACGCTACGGCGACCTGGTCGGAGACCTCCTGGAGACCGCGCAGGCCGAGGAACCCGGCTTTGTGGACCGGCTGTTCGACCGTCGGCGGGAGCGCCGCCTGGAGCGGGCGCGGGCCCGGACCACGGCGGCCGGGCTGGCCGATCGGGTCGCCGCGATAGCCGCGATCCTGGACGAGGACGGATACCTGGCCGCGGCGGAACCGCTGGCCGACGGCGCGGGGTGGTTGATCGTCGAGCAGAACTGCGCGATCTTCGACGTGGCGGTGCGGTGTGGCACGGCGTGCTCTTCCGAATTGGCCTTTCTGCGGGAGGCGTTGCCGGATACGACGGTGCGGCGGGTGAGCCACATGGTGGCGGGGGCGCCGCATTGCGCGTACGAGATTCGGCCGGCGGGGTCGGGGGGCGAGGCGTGCTCGTAGCTCTCGGGGTGGGCTGCGGTTGCGTTGCACTTGGCTTGGGTTGTGTACCCGCCCGCTCCACCCGTTGCGTTCACCTCGATGCCTGCGGTTCCAGAGGCGGCGGGGCGACCTGGTCTGGCCCCGCGGCCCCCGGGGTGGCCGGCCGGGAGTTGGTGGATTGGCTGCGGATTCGGGGCGGGCCTTCCCCAAGTCGCCGACGGTGGTTGCGGTTCGGCGCGTCAGCGCCCACGAGTTGGGTTGCCCCAAGTGATCGACGCGCGAAGCGCGGAGAGCGGCGAAGCCGCTCAACAAGCAGCCACCTGTTCGCGTAGTGCCGGCTTGTTGACCTTGCCGGTGCCGGTGACCGGCAGGGCGTCGGTGAGCAGCACCCGGCGTGGGATCTTGAAGCCGGCCAACCGCGAACGGCACAGCGTCACCAGGGCATCCGGGTCGACGGCTCGGCCCGGTGCCGGCACCACCACGGCGACCACCCGCTCACCCCACCGGGCGTCCGGCTCGCCGACCACCGCGACGTCGCGGACGTCCGGGTGTTCGCGCAGGACCGCCTCCACCTCGCGGGCGCTGACGTTCTCCCCGCCGGTGATGATCACGTCCTTCTTGCGGTCCAGGACGTACAGGTAGCCCGCCGGGTCGAGGCGGCCCAGGTCGCCGGTACGGAACCAGCCGTCCGCGAACTCGCCGGTGTCCAGCCGCCAGTAGCCGTCCGCGACCTGCTCGGACCGGACCGAGATCTCGCCGGTGGCGCCGATCGGCAGCGGCCGGCCCGCGTCGTCGACGATGCGGATCTCGACGCCGGGGCCGGGGCGGCCGGCGGCGGCGTACAGCTCGGGGCGGTGGTCGGCGGCGGTCAGGAATACCGCGTTGCCGGACAGTTCGGTCATCCCGTAGCCCTGGCCCAGGTCGCAGCCGAGCAACTCGTGCACTCTGCGGATCAGTTCGGGGGTGATCGGCGAGGCGCCGTAGCTGATCGAGCGGATCCGCTCACGCAACCCGTCGCCCTCGTGGACGTGATCGAGGAGGGCGTCGATCATGGTCGGCGCGAGGGACAGGCTGGTTACCGCGAACTCACGGACGATGGAGGCCAGTTCGGCGGGCCGGTAGCGGTGCAGGACGACTGCCGGGCGGCGGGCCAGGTGGTGGGCGAGTACCTGGTAGCCGGCCACGTGGGCGAGCGGGAAGGGGGTCAGCACGACCGTGTCGGGGTCGACCGGACGGCACGCGAGCGATGTGCGCATCGACGCGCTCAGGCTGCGGTGGGTGAGCCGGACGCCCTTGGGACGGCCCGTGGTGCCGGAGGTGAACAGCAGCCAGGTCGGCGCCGTTTCGTCGGTGGCGGCGACGAAGTCGGGCGCGGGGGTGGTGATCGCCTCGGCCGGGTCGATGGTCGGGCCGCCGGTCCAGCCGAGTTCGGCGGTCAAGTCGGCGTCTCCGAGCAGCAGTTCGGCGTCGGAGCGGGCCAGCTGATCGGCCCACTCGCGCGGGTGCAGCCGAGGGTTGAGCGGCACCAGTACGCGACCGGCCCAGGGGACGCCGTAGTAGGCGGCGACATACTCGGCCCGGTTGTGCGCGAGGATGCCGACTCGGCCACCGGGGGAGGTGCGGGCGGCCACGAAGGCGGCCAGCGCGCGGGCGTGGGCGGCCAACTCGGCGAACGTCCACGAGGTGTGTGCGGGCGCGGGTGTTGCGGGGTGCGCGTGGGGTTGGGTGGCGGGGACGATCAACGCCGTACGGTCGGGTACTTCCCGAGCCGCGGCGACCAGGATTTCGTGCAGCAGCATCGGGCCTCCAACCTTCTCGCCGGGACGCTACCGCAGCGGCCGGCGGCGGCTCGGCAGGGGCCCGATGGTCCGGGCGGCGCCCATCGCCTCGGCACGGCCTGCCGGTGGCTGCGGGCGTCGGGCTCAGCCGGCATTGTTCGCTCATGTCGGAGCAGAGGCGATCGGGCCCGATCAACCGTCCGACGCGAGCCGGAGGAGCACGCCCGATGACCAGCGCGAGCCGTTCCCAGCCCAGCCACCCCGACCCCGGCCACGCCGACGCCGGCCCGTCCCACCCCGGCGCTGCCCGGCAAGCCGCGCGCTTCGCCGAGTTTCGGGATCTCCATCGTCCCGGGGCGCCGCTCTTCCTGCCCAATGCATGGGATCACGCGTCCGCCTCGGCGCTGGTCGAGCGTGGGTTTTCGGCGGTGGCCACGACGAGCCTCGGGGTCGCGGTTTCGGCGGGCAAGCCGGATGGGGTCGGCGGCACCCGGGACGAGACGCTGCGGCTGGGCGCGGGCATTGCCCGACTGCCGGTGCCGGTGAGCGTGGACATCGAGGGCGGCTTCGGCGAACGCCCGGAGGACATCGCCGCGTTGGGCGTCGAACTGGTGCGGGCCGGCGTGGCCGGCGTCAACTTCGAGGACGGGCGCGCCGACGGGACACTGCGTACGGTGGAGCGGCACGCCGCACTCGTGGCCGCGCTCAAGGAGGCCGCGCCGACGTTGTTCGTCAACGCGCGCGCGGATACCTACCTGACGGCGGGCGCGGCGGCCTCGCTCGCCGAGACGACCGAGCGGATCCGGGCGTATCGGGCGGCCGGCGCCGACGGCGTATTCGTCCCCGGGCTTCAACACGAGGCCACCATCGAGACCCTGGTGGCGGCCACCGACGCGCCGCTGAACATCCTCTTCACCCCCACCGGCCCGACCTGTGCGCGCCTCGCGGAGCTGGGCGTAGGCCGGATCAGCGCCGGTGGGCTGCTCTTCCGTACCGCGATCCTGAGCGCGGTGGACCTCGCGTGGGCGATCGCCCAGGGCACCGACCCCGGGCCCGGGCGCGCGCTGACCCAGGCACAGGCGCTCGCGCTGACCGAGGTCTACCGACGGGACTGAGCCGGGGCGAGCCGAGTCGCACCGACCCGGGCCGAGCCGGCCCCGGGCCCGGCCGCGGCGGGCGGCATACTGCTGAGCGGTGGGCCGGCCCGGTTCGCCCGACCCCGGCCGGCCCGATCGCGAAAGACCCGACCCGATGACGCTGCACGTACCGCCGAGCACCACCCCGGACCTCCTGGCCTTCTGGCGGGAACGACACCTGTGTCTCCTGGTCACCCACCGCCCCGACGGCACGCCGCACCTGGTCCCGGTGGGCGCCACCTACGACGAAGAGGCCGGGATCGCCCGGGTCATCGCGCACGGGATGAGCAAGAAGGTCCGCAACATCCTCGCGGCCGGCCCGGGCGCCCGCGTCGCGGTCTCCCAGGTCGTCGGCCGCCGCTGGTCCACGCTCGAAGGCATCGCCACGATCAACCGGGACCCGGAGGCGATCGCCGAGGCGGTCCGGCGCTACACCGAGCGCTACCGCGAACCGCGCGTCAACCCGGAGCGCGTGGCGATCGAGATCGCCGTCACCCACCGTATGGGCACGCTGTAGCGGCGCCGAGAAACCCGTAGCGGCACCGAAAAAGCCAACCAACCAACCAACCAGCCACTCACCGAACGGGGATCGTCCGATGACCCAGGTTGCCGTGGTCACCTTCGACGGCTTCAACGAACTCGACAGCTTCGTCGCCGCGGCGATCATCAACCGCTGCCGGCGCGACGGGCTCACGGCGTACATCACCACGCCCCACCCCACCGTCACCTCGATGAACGGCGTCGAGATCACCGGGCAACGCGGCCTCGACTTCATCCCCGAAGCCGATGTCGTGTTGATCGGCAGCGGCATCAAGACCCGCGACGTGGTCGCCGACGACGCCCTGCTCGCGGCCCTGCCGCTCGACCCCACCCGGCAACTCGTCGGCGCACAGTGCTCCGGCGCGCTGGTCCTGGCCCGCCTCGGCCTGCTCACGGACCTGCCGGCGTGTACGGACGCGACCAGTCGGCCATGGGTCGAGGCGGCGGGCGTCGAGGTGTTGGACGCCCCGTTCCACGCCGCCGGCAACATCGCCACCGCGGGCGGCTGCCTGGCCTCGCAGTACCTCGGCGCCTGGGTGATCACCCGGACCCTGGGCGAGGCGGCGGCGCGCGCGGCGATCGACTACGTGGCCCCGGTCGGCGAGAAGGACGCCACGGTCGACCACGTGTTCGCGGTCCTGCGCTCCGGCGAGCGGGTGTCGACAGTCTGAGGGCGTTGCCGCGTACGTATGTGTTCGTGATCGCCACAACCGGCGCCACAACAGCTGTCACCACAGGCTTCATAACGGGCCATAGCAGGCTGTAACGGGCAGGTGGCCGCACGGTTTACCAGGGTCGAGACAAAGGAGCGGGTTCGATCTTGTCTGGTTGCCGCATGGGGGTGACGCGCGAAGATCGGCGAGGCTGCCGAGTATGAACTTGGATTTGGATGGCCTGGTGGCGAAGGCGTTGCGGTGCGAAGTGCCTTCCGGGGACGAGTTGTCGGCGATCCTGGGTGGTGCCGGGGAACTGCTCGACGTGGTGGCGGCCGGTGGTCGGGTACGGCGGCACTTCTTCGGCCGGCGGGTGAAGCTGAACACCATCATCAACATGAAGAGTGGGCTCTGCCCGGAGGATTGCTCCTACTGCTCACAGCGGCTCGGGTCGGCGGCGGAGATTCTCAAGTACTCGTGGATCACGCCGGAGGAGGCGGCCAAGACCGCCGATCAGGCGGTTCGGGCCGGGGCGAAGCGGGTGTGTCTGGTGGCGAGCGGGCGTGGCCCGGGCAGCCGGGACATCACCCGGATCGAGGACACGATCGCCGCGGTGCAGGAGGGCAGCCCGGACGTCGAGATCTGCGTCTGCCTGGGGCTGCTCTCCGACGGGCAGGCCGAACGGCTCGCCGCGGCCGGGGCGCACGCCTACAGCCACAACCTCAACACGAGCGAGGCGCGTTACGCCGACATCTGCTCGACGCATACCTTCACCGACCGGACGGACACCCTCCAACGCGCGGGTTCGGCCGGGCTTTCGCCGTGTTCGGGGGCGATCTTCGGGATGGGCGAGTCGGATCAGGACATCGTCGATCTGGCCTTCGCCTTGCGGGAGTTGGACCCGGACTCGGTTCCGGTGAACTTCCTGATCCCGTTCAAGGGCACGCCGCTCGCGGACAACTGGGAGCTGACGCCGGAGCGTTGCCTGCGCATCCTGGCGCTGTTCCGCTTCGTCTTCCCCGACGTCGAGGTCCGGTTGGCCGGTGGTCGGGAGATCCACCTGCGCAGCCTCCAGCCGCTCGCGCTGCACCTGGCCAACTCGATGTTCCTGGGCGACTACCTGACCAGCGAGGGCCAACCGGGTGCGGACGACCGGCAGATGATCGCCGACGCGGGCTTTGTGATCGAGGGCGCCGACGAGCAGACCCTGCCGGACGCCCGACACGACCTGGTGGCGATTCGCCGCCGGGGCGCGGGCAGCGACCTGCCGGCCAACGCCTGAGCCGACTCCCGTGGCGGCCCGGGCCGGGCGGCGACTACGTGCTGATGCCGGCCGCGCGCAGTCGGCGTTCGATCGCCGGCCAGGTCGGGTCGATCGGGTCCGCCGGCCGGCTGCCGGTGTCGAGGTCCTTGAAGCCGCTGGAGGTGGCGATGCAGACAACCGGGCCGTCGGCGCTCGGGCCCTCGGCGCGCAGGCCCGCGAGGCCGGCTGCGGCGGAGGTCTCCGTCCACATCCCCTGGCCGGCCAACTCCGCGCGGGCCGCCGCCAGTTCGGCGTCGCTGACGAGCAGCGCGCGGCCGTTGCTCGCGCGCAGCGCGTGCACGCCGCGGTAGCCGCCCACGGCGCAGTCGATCGCATACGCCGCGGTCGGGCCGACCGGGACCTGCGCGGCCGGTAGCCCGGTGCGCATCGCGGCGGCCAGCGGGCCGCCCGCCGCGGGCTCGCAGGAGAACAGCCGAGGGACCCGGTCGGTCAGCCCCAGGCGGCGCAGTTCGGCGAAGCCCTTCCCTACGCCGAAGAGCAGTTCGCCATAGCCGGTCGGGACGAACACCGCTGCCGGGACTCCGAGTTCGGCGTGGATCTCGTACGCGATGGTCTTGTAGCCCTCCGGGCCGAACGGGTGCCCGGTGTGCGTGGCGGTGAGATTGCTCAACGGATGGAAGCCGAGCCGGTCCACGATCTCGCGCATCAGGCCCCAGCGCGCCTCGGCCGGCACGGTCAGCACCGTCGCGCCGTAGGCGTGCAGGAACGAGTCGACCGCCGGCGGTGCGCCGGCCGAGGCCAACACGATGGCGGGCAGCCCGGCCCGGGCCGCGTAGGCCGCCGCCGACGCGCCGTGGTTGCCGGACGAGGACACCACGACGCCGGGCGCGCCGAGCACGACGGCGGCGGAGACCGTACAGCGGTTGATCCGGTCCTTGTGGCTCCAGGTCGGGTTGCGCGACTCGTCCTTGACGTAGACCCCGTCGCCGAGGTCGACCAGCGGCGTGCCGCCCTCGCCGAGCCCGGGCGCGCGCAGCGGCGGCAACAGCGGTGCCCAGCGGTCGAGTCCGGCTCGTGGCCCGGTCGTCGGTGCGAACAACTCCGGCTGCACCCGGTCGTACGCGTAGTCCACCTCGACCGGATAGGCGATCTCGTCGGTGCCGGTTGCCGGACACCCGAGAACCAGCGGCGGCCACAGCGGATAGCTGATCGTCGGATCGCCCATCGAGCGCTGCACGGTGGCCAGGGACCGGTCTTCGAGGATCATGACCGTCGAGCCTACGGGCCGGGTCCGACACCGGTGCGGATCGTATGCCGCCCGGGCTCAGCTCCGGGCCCGGACCGCGTGCCAGTCGTGTGTGTCGGTCAGGTTGGCGTCGGCCTGGCGGGCGGCCTCGCCCGGGTCGCGGTCGCGCAGCGCGCGCAGGAGGTCCTCGTGGCCGGCCGGGTTGGCGCCCTGGTAGGTCGGGTCGGTCCAGGAGTCGGCCACCGAGTCGCGGACCGGGCCGGACAGATTGCGGTACAGCTCGGCCAGCAGGGGATTGTGCGCCGCGTCGGCGACGCCCAGGTGGAACTCCCAGTCGGCCGCGATCCACGCGTCGAAGTCCCGCTCGTCCCAGGCCGTTCGGCGCCGGCGCAGCGCGTCGTCGAGGGTGGCCAGGTCGGCCTCCTCGGCCCGGATCGCGGCCAGCCGGGCGGCCTGGAGGTCGAGCGCCTGGCGGACTTCGAGCACGTGGCCGAGGTCGCTGCCGCCGTAGAGCCGCTCGACCGCGCCGGACAACTCGCTGATCGCGCGGACGTAGGTGCCGTCGCCCTGGCGCACGTCCAGGAGACCCGCGTGGGCGAGCGCGCGGACCGCCTCGCGTACCGTGCCGCGGGCCACCTGGAGTTGGCTCATCAGCTCCGGCTCGGGCGGGATGCGGGTGCCCACCGGCCAGTCGCCGGAGGTGATCCGCTCGCGCAGTCGGGCGATCACCTCGGCGGACAGCGCCGGCCGGCGCACCGATTCGAGGCTGCTCATGGCGCGGGCTCCTGACCTGGGACATCGAACCTGAGGGGGTTTTCAGGATACATCCGGGATACGTCCGATGATCGGATGTCACCGAGCGTCACGCGGGCAGTGTCCGAGTCCGGTCGTCGTTCGGTCGTCGTCCGGGCATCGCCTGCACGCCGTTTGCACGCCGCTGCACGCCGCCTGGACATCAATCGTCAGACGTCTTACCTTTGAGCCATGACTTCCATAGCCACCGCCGGCACACGTCCGGCGCCGAGTATCGATTCGGCCGGTCGTCGGCGTGCCGGGTGGCTGGCCGGCGTGGGCATCGTGCTGATCGCGTTCAACCTGCGGCTGGGGATCAGCAGCGCGGCGGCCCTGCTCGAGGCGCTGCGCGGCGCGCTCGGCTTCGGGTCGGTGACCGCCTCGCTGCTGCCCACCCTGCCGACCCTGTGCTTTGCCGGCGCGGGCCTGACCGCGTCGCCGCTGGCCCGCCGGTTCGGTACCGAACGGGCGGTGCTGGTCGCGCTGTTCGCGCTGGCCGCCGGGCTCGGGGTGCGGGCGGTGCCGGCGACCTGGGCGCTGCTCACCGGCACCGTGCTCGGCATGTCCGGGCTCGCGGTGGGCAACGTACTGCTCCCCGCGCTGCTACGCGCGCACTACCCGCACCGCGTGTCGATGTTGACGGGCGTCTACACAACGGTGATGGCGCTGGGCGCGACGCTCGCCGCGGCGGTGGCCGTACCGGTCGCGGACGGGCTCGACTCGCCCTCGTTCGGGCTGGCCGTGTTCGCGCTGCCGGCCGTGCTGGCGCTGCTGGTGTGGTCGCTGGTGCGGGCGCCGCACGCGCTGACCCCGAAGCAGGGCGGCACGACGTACGTATCGCCGTGGACGATGGCGCGCACCCGATTCGGCCGGCTCGTCACCGCCTATTTCGCGCTCCAGGCGCTGAACTGCTACGCGCTGGTGGGCTGGTTGCCGACGCTGCTCTCGGACCAGGGGATGAGCCGAGGCGGCGCGGGCGCGATGTTGGCCATCACCCAGGGCGCGGGCATCCCGGCGACCTTCGGGCTGCTCGCCTTCGTCCGGGCCACCGGGCGGTTGCGGCCGGCCTTCGTCCTGGTCTCGGCGAGCATGCTGATCGGGTTCACCGGGCTGCTCCTGGCGCCGGTCGCGCTGCCCGTGTTGTGGGCCGCGACGGTCGGGGTGGGCTTTTGTTCCTTCCCGCTGGTGCTCTCGGTGATCGGCGGCAGTGGCAGCGGCGCCGCCGAGACGACCGCGTTGTCCACGCTGGCCCAGTCCCTCGGCTACGCGGTGGCCGCGACCGGCCCGTTCGCGCTCGGCCTGATGCACGGCGCCACCGGTGGGTGGACGGTGCCGATGGCCGCCCTGGTGGTCACCGCCGTCGGCCAACTCCTGGTCGGCCTGGTGTTGTCCGCCAACCGCGGCGCGGCCGGCGCCGCCGAGCCGGGGCCCCGGCCGACGGCCTGATCCGGACCCACCCGGACCGGGTGTCCCGAGGCCGGCCGGCCCCGGGACACCGGACGCCGCCCCGGCTAGATGATCTCCGCCACCGGCTGGGCGAACTGCGAGGCGTACAACCGGGCATAGGCCCCATTCGCCGCCAACAGCGAGTCGTGGGTGCCCTGTTCGACGATCGAGCCGGACTCCATCACCAGGATCACGTCCGCGTCGCGGATCGTGGACAACCGGTGGGCGATCACGAAGCTGGTCCGGCCCCGGCGCAGCGAGTTCATCGCCTTTTGGATCAGCACCTCGGTACGGGTGTCCACCGAACTGGTCGCCTCGTCGAGCACCAGGATCTGCGGCTCGGTCAGGAACGCCCGGGCGATGGTGAGCAGTTGCTTCTCGCCCGCGCTCAGGTTGCCCGCCTCGTCGTCGAGCACCGTGTCGTAGCCGTCCGGCAGGGTGCGCACGAAACGGTCCGCGTGGGTGGCCCTGGCCGCCGCGACCACCCGCTCGCGGGAGACGTCGCCGACGCCGTAGGCGATGTTGTCCGCGATCGTGCCGCCGATCAGCCAGGTGTCCTGGAGCACCATGCCGATCGGCGCGCGCAGGTCCTCCCGGGCCATCCCGGCGATGTCCACGCCGTCCACGGTGATCCGGCCGCCGGTCACCTCGTAGAACCGCATCAGCAGGTTGACCAGCGTGGTCTTGCCCGCGCCGGTCGGGCCGACGATGGCCACCGTCTGGCCGGGGTGTACCTCCAGGTGCAGGTCCTCGATCAGCGGCTTGGCCGGGTCGTACCGGAACGAGACGCCCTCGAAGGCGACATGCCCGGTGACCTTCTCCAGGCGCACCGGCGGCTGCGGGTCGGGGGACTGCTCCTTGGCGTCGAGCAGCGCGAAGACCCGCTCGGCCGAGGCGACGCCGGACTGGAGCAGGTTGGACATCGCGGCGACCTGGGTGACCGGCCCGTTGAACTCGTAGGAGTACTGGACGAAGGCCTGGATGTCGCCGAGCGTCATCGCGCCGGAGGACACCCGCAGGCCGCCGATCACCGCGATCAGCACGTAGTTGAGGTTGCCCACGAAGGCCATCGCGGGCTGGATCAGCCCGGAGATGAACTGGGCCTTGAAACCGGCCGCGTACAACGCGTCGTTGTGCTTGTCGAAGGTCTCGGCCGACTCCTTCTGCCGGCCGAACACCTTGACCAGCGCGTGTCCGGTGTACATCTCCTCGATGTGCGCGTTGAGCTTGCCGGTGTTCGACCACTGCTTGATGAACTGCGGCTGGGCGCGCTTGCCGATCGCCATGGTGACCACGATCGAGGTCGGCACGCTGATCAGCGCGACCAGGGCGAGCAGCGGCGAGATCCAGAACATCATCACCAGCACGCCGACTATGGTCAGCACCGAGCGGACGATCTGGCCCATCGCCTGCTGCAGGGTCTGCGCGATGTTGTCGATGTCGTTGGTGGTGCGCGAGAGCACCTCGCCGCGCGGCTGCTTGTCGAAGTAGTTCAACGGCAGTCGGGACAGCTTGGTCTCGGCCTGTTCGCGCAGCCGGTAGGTGGTGCTCTGGACGATGGTCGCGGTCAACCGGCCCTGGACGAAGGAGAACAACACCGAACCGAGGACCACCACGAAGGTGGTGATCAGGATGGTCCGGACCTGGCCGAAGTCGATGCCCTCGTGGCCGCGGACGCCGGTGAAGATCGCGTCGGTGGCCTTGCCGAGCAACCGCGGGGTGAGTACGGCCAGCCCGACGCCGGCGATGCCACACAGCAGGAGTGCGTACAGCCGTTTGCGCTCGGGCGCCATCATGCCGAGCAGCCGCAGTCCCGAGGCCTTGAAGTGCATCGACTTCTCCGTCGAGGCGCCGCCCATCAGGCGCGCGGCGGGCCCACTGCCGGGCGGCGGGCCGGGGCGGCGGGCCGGGACGGCGGCCTCGGTCGAGTCGTCCGAGTGGGTGCTCTCTTCGGTGGTGGTCACGCTGCCTCCTCCTCGGTGAGCTGGGACAGCACGATCTCGCGGTACGTGTCGTTGCCGGCCATCAGCTCGGTATGCGTGCCGGTGCCGACCACCCGGCCCTCGTCCAGGACCACGATCCGGTCCGCGTGCCGGATGGTGGCCACCCGCTGGGCCACGATCACCACCGTCGCCTCGGCGGTCTCCGCGACCAGCGCCGCGCGCAGCGCCGCGTCGGTGGAGTAGTCGAGCGCGGAGAACGAGTCGTCGAACAGGTAGATCTCCGGTTTGACCACCAACAGCCGGGCGATCGCCAGGCGTTGCCGTTGGCCGCCGGAGACGTTGCCGCCGCCCTGGGCGATCGGCGCGGCCAGCCGCTCGGGCAGTGCCTCGACGAACTCCCGGGCCTGGGCGATCTCCAGGGCCCGCCACAGCTCCTCGTCGGTGGCGTCCGGATTGCCGTAGCGCAGGTTGGAGGCGACCGTGCCGGAGAACAGGTAGGGCTTCTGCGGAACCAGGCCCACCGTGCGGGACAACAACGCCGGTTCGAGTTCGCGGGTGTCCACGCCGCCGACCAGGACCGCGCCGTCGGTCACGTCCAGGAGCCGGGGGATCAGGCTGAGCAGTGTGGTCTTGCCCGCACCGGTGCTGCCGATCACCGCGGTGGTCTCGCCGGGTCGGGCGATCAGCTCGATGCCGCGCAACACCGGCTCCTCCGCGCCCGGGTAGCAAAAGCTCACGTCGCGCAGCTCCAGCCGGCCGTGCGCGTGCAGCGCGGTCACCGGTGCCTGGGCCACGGTCAGGCTGGTCTCGGTGTCGAGTACCTCGGTGATCCGGTCCGCGCAGACCGCCGCGCGCGGAATCATCATGGTCATGAAGGTGGCCACCATCACCGAGGTCAGGATCTGCATCAGATAGCTCAGGAACGCGACCAGCGCGCCGATGTCCATCGACCGGTCGCCGATCCGGTGGCCGCCGATCCACACGATCACGATCGCCGAGGTCTCCCACACCAGCAGCACCGACGGGTACATGCAGGCCAGCAGTCGGCCGAGGGACAGCGACACGTCGCGGATCTCGGCGTTGGCATCGGCGTAGCGGGCCTGTTCGTGGCCGTCCCGGCCGAACGCGCGGATCACCCGGATCCCGGTGATCTGTTCGCGCATGATCCGGTTCACGTTGTCGATCCGGTCCTGGAGGATCCGGAACAGCGGCGGCATCGCGCGCACGATCCAGCCCACCGCCAGGATCAGCGCGGGCACGATGAGCAGGAACAGCAGGGACATCGGGACGTCCTGGTTGACCGCCATCAGGATGCCGCCGAAGCACATGATCGGCGCGGACACCATGATGGTGAGCCCGAGCAGGGCCAGCACCTGGATCTGCTGTACGTCGTTGGTGGTGCGGGTGATCAGCGACGGGGCGCCGAACTGGCCGACCTCGCGCGCGGAGAAGGTCTGCACCCGGTTGAACACGGCGGCGCGGATGTCGCGGCCTACGCCCATCGCGATCCGGGCGCCGAAGTAGACGGCGAACGCGGCGCAGCCGATCTGGATCAGGGTGACCCCGATCATCACGCCGCCGACCCGCACGATGTAGCCGGTGTCGCCTTCGACGACGCCGTTGTTGATGATGTCGGCGTTGAGGGTGGGCAGATAGAGGGTGGCCAGCGTCTGCACCAGTTGCAGCAGCACCACCAGGCCGATCGGCTTGGCGTAGGGGCGCAGATGGTCGCGCAGCAGTCGGATCAGCACGAGGTCCTCTTCGGGTCGCGGGTGTACGGCCGACCCGGGTCGGCCGCCGTACACGCTCTCGGGGCGGGCTTCGTGCGGGGCGTCGGCCCGAGCCGCGCGTCGAGGACGCGTCGCCGGGGCGGGTCCGGTATTCGACGGTAGTGCCCGAGCCGGGGGCGGTCGATGGGATTCTCCGGAGTGGCCGGTCGGCGGTGCGCGAGCATCCCGGCGGCGGTCGATGAGGTGTGCATGGCGGATCTCCCCGAGTGCGGTCGAAGGTGCCGAACGCGGGCCCGTCGACGTCGTCGCGGGCGGCCTGGGCACACCGTAGGACTTCAAGTCGACTTGAAGTCAACGTCGAGGTCCCGGGCCTGCCGCCGCGCGCGGCCGTCGCCGGCCCGTTGGGCACCGTACACAGAAAAGCGGCCCGCACGCCCCGAGGGGTGTGCGGGCCGCGGTGCCGCCGGTCGGGTGGATCGGCGGCCGTGGGTCAGCGGATGGCGGCGAACGACTCCGAGACGTGGAACGCGACCAGCTTCTCGCGTCCACAGTCGTCCTTGATCACCACGCCGGAGACGGAGCGGTGGGCCGCCACGACGCCGTGGTGGTGGCCGCGGCCGTGTTCACGGCCGTGTTCGTGTTCGTGCGCCTGGGCGGTACCGGCGCCGACGAAGGCGAAGAGAGCGGCGCCGGCGACGGCGATCAGCGGGGTACGGATACGCATTGTCATCTCCCATGCGGTGTGCGTAAGCAGGACATGGGCGCAGATATCCGGAACGGCGCAATAGTATGGGTAATTGCCGCCATTCGTGGTAGCCGAGGGCCGTCGCCGTGGCCCGTTCGGCCCGCCGCTACGGGTGCACGAAGGTGAGCCAGTGTGCGTACCGCTGGTCCGTTCCGGTGACCGCTCCGGCGTATGCCGCCTGGAGCTTGCGGGTGAGCGGCCCGGTGCCCAACTCGCGGTCGTCCAGCGAGGCGACCGGGACGATGCCCGCGGCGGTCCCGCAGACCAGCACCTCCTGGGCGGTGTACAGGTCCGAGCGGAGCAGATTGCCGACCCGCACCTCCACCCCCAGGTCGGCGGCGAGGGTGAGCACGGTGTCCTGGGTGATCCCACGCAGCGCGCCGGCCTCGGCGGGCGGGGTGTACAGGACGCCGTCGCGCACCGCGAAGATGTTGGCCGCGGTGCACTCGCTGACGTAGCCGGCCGCGTTGAGCAGCAGCGCCTCGTGGTAACCGGCCTGCAGCGCCGCGGTCTTGGCCAGCGCGCCGTTGAGATAGCCGGCGGTGGCCTTGGCCGCGGGCGGCAGTGCGTTGGGGTCGTTGCGCCGCCATGAACTGGTGGCCAGTCGGATGCCCTGCTCGCTCGTGCCGTCGCCGAGATAGGCGTGCCACTCCCAGCCCGCGATGCTCACCTCGATCGGCATCCCGGGCCGGAAGGCCGGCCCCATCTCGCCGTAGCCCACATGGGCGAGATGGCGCAGATAGCACGCGCTGTGCCCGTTGGCGGCGATCAGCTCCACCGTCGCGGTGCGCAGCGCGGCCAGGTCGTACGGGATCTCGAAGCCCAGGATGCGCGCGCTGTCGTGCAGCCTGCGCAGGTGGTCGTCGAGCCGGAACACCGCCGGGCCGCGCGGGGTCTCGTGTGCCCGGGTGCCCTCCAGGACGCCCGTCCCGTAGTGCAGCCCGTTGCTCAGGACGTGCACCTTCGCGTCGGCCCACGGCACCAGCGTGCCGCCCATCCAGATCCAGTCCGCCTCGGTCAATGCCATCGCTGCTCCCGCCCTGGTGCGCTCGTGCGTGCTCGCCGGGTCGGCCGCCTTCCCGAGGGAGCGATCGACCTTGATCAAGTGGCTTGTTGACCGATATCTCGATAAGCCACTTGATGGGTGGCACATTAGCCGCGCCGGTAGCAATCCACTAGGGCCGTCCGCAGGTTGGTCACCCCCGTGGGTCGTCGCCGCGAGCCCTCACTCCGCGCGCAGTACGGTGGCGAACCGGGCCCGGGCGGCCCAGATCGCCGGAGCCGCCGCGCCGAGCACGGTCAGCGCCACGCTCGCCGCGAGCAGGCCCGCGTACCAGGGCACGTCGTACACCGCGATCATCGAATCCGGCAGCCGCAGGTCGGCGGTGCGCGCCATCGCCGGCGCCACCGCGTGATGCAGCGCCACGCCCGCCGGGATGCCCAACACCCCGCCCACCACGCCGACTCCGGCCATCGACGTGAGCACCATCGCCGCGGTCTGCCGCGGCGTCATGCCCACCGTGCGCAGGACGCCGATCGAATGGGCCCGCTCGCGCGTATCCAGCACCACCGTGTTCAGCACGCCCAGCGCGGCGACCACCGCGAGCAGCACGGTGAAGGTGGCGACCAGGCTCAGCATCACCACGACCACGTCATCCGAACGGGCGGTGGTGGACGCCGAGTGCGGGGCCAGGCCGAGCGCCCGATTCGTGTTCAGGTGCCTTGCGTAGGCCCCCGGATCGGTACCGGACGTCACCTGCACCTCGAACATCGTGGTCGCCGGCGCGGGCCGCACCTCTCCGAGCGTGCCGACGTCGGTCAGCACGGTGTTCTCCCGATCGGCGAACACCTCACCGACCACCCGCACCGCGATCCGCCGACCGCCGACGTCCAGGGCCAACGTCCCGCCGACCGAGGTCCCGGTCGAGCGCAGCAGCGCATGCGGCAACACCGCCTCGCCGGGACTGCGGAACCAACGGCCGCTCACCACGGGATAGCCGACCCAGGACGCATCGCCGGCATAGGCGTCGACATCGACCCCCTCCGCCCGCCCCGGCACCGCCGCCGACACCCGGGTCAGCGCGGCGAACCGGCGAGTGCCGGGGTCCGCGCGGAGCGCCGCGGCGACCGGGGCGGGGTCGACCGGGGGGATCCCGGCGCCGGACTTGTCGATCGTCCCGCCCCTCACGGGCGACTTGCCCCCGCCGGCGTCCTGCCGCAGATCGACGGTGACCGGTACCGCGTCGGCGCGGTTGAGGGCGTGCTCCGCGCGGGACAGGGTGCTGCCGAGGCCGACCGCGAAGGTCACGCTCACCGCGCCGACCAGCACCGCGCCCAGGGTCAGCGCGGTCCGGGCAGGCCGGGCGAACGACCCGGCCAGGCCGAGGGACGCGGGACGGGGGAGGCGGGTACGGCCGAGCCACCGGCCGACCCGATACCCGTGTCCGGCCCGTGGCGCGCGTCCCGTACCCATCGCGGTGATCGCGGACAGCCGCGCGGCGCGCAGCGCCGGCAGGAACGCGGCAACGCCGACCACGGCCATCGTGCCGACGAAGGCCGCCGCGTCCACCCACAGCGGCACTCGGCTGGTCGACGGCACCCCGAACGCCCGATCCGCGCTCGGCAGGAGCGCCGACGCCAACTCGTGCCCGGCGCCCAGGCCGACCAGTGCACCGACCAGCGCGGGCAGCACCGCCTGGGCGACGTAGACCGCGCACACCTGGGCGGGCGTGAAGCCGAGCGTCCTGTGAATGCCGATCGTCCGGAACCCGGCCACCACGGCCGCGCCGACCACGTTGGACACGATCAGCACGGACATGGCCAACCCGAGCGCGGCGAAGGCCAGGACGAACGGGACGAACAGCGCCGAGTCGCCGGCCGCTCGATCCCGCGCCCGCAGGTAGGAGGGGGCGGCGAGGACGGTCCCCGGCGGCAGTGCCCGGGTCACCTCGGCCACGTCGTCGCGCACCTGGGCGTCGCTGCTCCCGCCCTTGAAGCGGTAGAGCACCTGGCGAGTGGGCGGATCGGCGTCCGGGCCGAACCCGAGCGCCTGTTCGGGGGTGACCCAGCCCCGGGCGGTCTCGGTCACCGACCCCGCGAAGCCGACGATGGTCAACCGGGTGCCGCCGACGTTCAGCACGTCGCCGAGCGTGTGCCCGGAGGTCTGGGTGAGTACGATCTCGCCCGACGCGCGCACCCAGCGCCCCGAGTTCACCACCACACGATCCACCGGCCCGCCCGGATCGGCCCGGCCGACCACCGCGAATACGGCGCCGTGGCCGTTGGCTTCCCGCGTCACGATCCGTACCTGCGGGAACGGGCCCGCGAACGCGGCGACTCGGCCGAGCGCTTCGGTCGCGCGGAGGCGCTCGTCCCCGGCCCGGTCCGGATCGGTGGTCACGGCGGCATGCGCACCGTGCAACCGGGCGAAGGCACGATCGAAGGGGCCGTGCGAGGCGGCCGACAGTCCCAGGCCGAGCACGGCGGTCGCGGTGGAGAGGAGGGCGACGACGAGGATCACCACGGTCTGCGGGCGGCGTCGGGTGATCGCCCGCCAGGCGATGGCGCGGACGGCGCTCATCGGGCGCTCCGGTCGTTACCGGGGGCGGTGCGGGCGGCGGCCGGCGCCGGGGCCAGATCGCCGTCGGACAGGTACAGGACGCGGGTCGCGCAGCGCGCGGCGGCCGCCGGGTCGTGGGTGACCACGATCAGGGTCTGCCCGTCCCGGTTCAACTCGCCGAACAGGTCCATTACCTTGCGCCCGGTCGCGCTGTCCACCGCGCCGGTCGGCTCGTCGGCGAGCAGCACCGGTGGCCGGTTCATCAGCGCGCGGGCGATCGCGACCCGCTGCCGCTCACCCCCGGACAGTCGGGCCGGGTAGGCGTCGGCCTTCGCGTCGATGCCCAGCAGGCCCAGCAGTTCGCCCGCGCGCTTGCGCGCCCGCCCGGCCGGGACCCGGTCGAGTTGGGCGGGCAACAGCACGTTGTCGAGCGCGGTCAGGTCGTCGAGCAGGTTGAAGAACTGGAACACCATTCCGATGTGCACCCGGCGGAATCGGGCCAGGCCGGTCTCGGACAGATCGCCGAGGGCGGTGCCGGCGACCGTGACCGTGCCCGAACCCGGCCGGTCCAGGCCGGCGATCAGGTTCAGGAGGGTGGACTTGCCACTGCCGGACGGCCCCATCACGGCCACCGCCTCGCCCTCGCCGACGTCCAGGGACACCTCGTGCAGGGCGGCGGGACCGGTCCCGCCGTAGCGCTTCGTCACGGCGTTCAGCCGCACCACATTCGTCATGCCCCGGACGCTAGGAGCGGGCGGCGGGGGCGGTCGTCCACAGCTCGGGGCATCTTGGTTGGCTCGTCTGGGGGACCCGGTGGCGGGTAGCTCGCTCGGGGGACGGCGGACGGGCCGCACGAAGGATGTGGCCGGCCTCGCCGGCGGGCGACAATGCCGGGATGAGCGGTGGGGCCGGGACGAGCAGCGCAGTGCGGGCGGCGTGGTGGGGGCGCCGGTTGGCCGAATTCCTGCGTCGACCGGGACCGTTCGGGGTCGACCTGCTGCTCGCGCCGTTGGCGATCGGGGCGGCCCTGTGGATCGACCTGAACGACGGCGGGCGTGGGCAACTCGCCGGTGGGGCGGTGCTGGTGTTGCCGCTGCTCCTGCGGTTGCGCGCGCCGGTGCCGATGCTTGCGGCGCAGGTGCTCGTGGCCTGTACCACCTCGGTGGGCGCCGATGCGGTCAACCGGACCGGGACCGGCGTCGTGTGGCTGTTGATCGGTGCGTATGCGGTGGCGGTGTACCACCGTGGCACGGTCTCCGGAATCGCGGTGCTCGCGGCGGCTGCGGTCGCGTTGGCGGTCCGGTTCGAGGGGGACCAGCTGCTGGTCTTCACGATCATGGCGCTGGTCTGGCTGTTCGGTCGCCGGGTGGCGAGTTGGCGCAACCGGGCCGGCGAGATGCACGAACGCGCGGTGCGGGCCGAGCGGGAACGCGACACCGCCGCACGGCTCGCGGTGGCCGAGGAACGTGCCCGGATCGCCCGGGAGTTCCACGACGTGGTCAGTCACACGGTGAGCGTGATGGTGATCCAGTCCGGCGCGGCGCGCACGGTGCTGCGGACGAACCCGGACGCCGCCGAGACGGCGTTGCGCGTGGTGGAGGCGGGTGGACGGGAGGCGATGGCGGAACTGCGGCAGTTGCTGGGGGTGTTGGCGGTACCGGAGGGGGATTTGCCGTCGGGGGTAGTGGGTGGGGCCGGGGTTGAGGTGGGTGTTGGCGTTGGCGTTGGTTTCGGGCTTGGGTCTGGAGTCGAGGGGTGGCTCGGGCCGCTCGGCGACGACGGCGGGTCGGGGTCGGTCGCGCCGCTCGAGCCGCAGCCGGGGGTCGATCGGCTGCCCGAACTGGTGGGCCGGGTACGGGACACCGGGCGCGCGGTGGAGGTGGTGATCGAGGGCGACCCCCGCCCGGTATCCGCGGGAGTGGACCTGGCGGTGTACCGCGTGGTCCAGGAGGCGCTGACCAACGCGCTGAGATACGCCGGGGACGCCGCGATCGGGATCGTGTTGGCCTATGGCGCGAGGGAGGTGACCGTGGAGGTGGTCGACGACGGCAACGGCGCGGCGGATTCCGGCTTTGCCGACCGATCCGGGCTGGGACGTGGGCTGCTCGGGTTGGGCGAGCGGGTCGGCATGTACGGCGGCGAACTGCGTGCGGGCCCGCGACTGACCGGGGGCTACCGGGTGTTCGCCCGGATCCCCTTGGACGCAGAGTGAGTTGCGGTTGCGTTGCACTTGGCTTGGGAGGGTTTGCTCGCCCGCTCCACCCGTTGCGTTCGGCTCGATGGCTGCGGGATCGCAGGCTTCGGGGCGGGCTGGTCCGGCCTTGCGGCCACCTTGGGTGGCTGCGCGGGATGGTTGCGGAAGGGGAGTGGTGGTGCGGTGTCGGGCCTGCGGGTTGTGGTTGCCGATGATCAGAGTTTGGTTCGGTCCGGGTTCGGGCTGATTTTGGGGGCACATGGGATCGACGTGGTGGGGGAGGCCGCGGATGGGGACGAGGCCGTGTCGGCGGTGCGCCGATCGCGGCCCGACGTGGTGTTGATGGACATCCGGATGCCCGGCCTCGACGGTCTGGAGGCCACCCGGCGGATCGTCGCCGACGGTCCCACCGCGCTCGACGGGCGGCCCTGCCGGGTGGTCATCCTCACCACGTTCGACCTGGACCACTACGTCTACGCCGCGCTCACCGCCGGGGCCAGCGGGTTCCTGCTCAAGGACCTCACGCCCGAGCAACTGGTCGCGTCCGTACGCCTGGTCAGCTCCGGGGACGCACTCCTCGCGCCGACCATCACCCGCCGCCTGGTCGCCCGATTCGCCCGCCGCGACGCCGCGCGCCCGCATGCGCATCGTGAGCTGGCCACGCTGACCCCCAGGGAACTGGAGGTGCTTCGGCTGCTCGCCCGTGGTCTCAGCAACGCCGAACTCGCCGAGACGCTCCAGCTCAGCCGGGAGACGGTCAAGACGCATGTCACCCGGATCCTGGGCAAGTTGCGGGTGCGTGATCGGGTCCAGGCGGTGGTGCTGGCCTATGAGTGCGCGCTGGTCACCCCCGGCGACGCCGAGGGGACCGATCCGGCCTGACGGGCTTCGCGCCAGGCCGCCGCGAGCAGGCCCACCGCCTGGGAGAGCACCGGTTCGGGCCACGCGTAGCTGAGGCGTACGTGGTCGGCGGCGGCGCCGGAGATCGGGGCGAAGACCGCGCCCGGGGATACCGCGACGCCGTGTCGCAGTGCGGTGGCGACGAACTCCTCGCCGTCGACGCCGGGCAGCCGGGCCCACAACGACAGGCCGCCGCGCGGCGGGATCCACTCCCATTCGGGCAGGTGCTCGGCGAGTTCGGCGGCGAAGTGGTCACGGCGGCGGGCCAGCGTGGCGACCCATTCGCGGACCCGGGCCGGGCGGTCGGCGTCGCGCAGCAGGTGGATCGCGAGTTGTTGGTCCAACGTCGAACAGGCCAGGTCGGTACGCTGTTTGGCCTCGATCAGGAGGGCGTGTACCCGGGCCGGCGCGGCGACCCAGCCCAGGCGCAGGCCGCCCCACGTGCTCTTGGACAACGAGCCCAGGCAGATGGTGAGTTCGGGGGCGTGCGCGGCGGCCGAGGCGACCGGGCCGTCGGTCAGCTCGACGAGTGAACGATCCTCCACGAGCAACGTGCCCTCCGCGACCGCGACTTCGGCGACCGCTCGGGTGCGCCGGGAGGAGACCACCGCGCCGGTCGGGTTGTGTACCGGGAGGGAAAAGACGTACGCGGGCCGGTGTCGGCGGATCGCCGAGCGCAGGGCGTCCGGATCGAAGCCGTGCCGGTCGCCGGGTACCGGGATCGCCTCGGCGCCGAAGCGGTACGCGGCGGCGAGCATCCCGGGGTAGGTGGTCGACTCGACCAGGATCCGGTCGCCGGGTCCGAGCAGCGCGTCGGCGACCAGGTGGATCGCCTGCTGCGCGCCCGAGCTGATCACGATGTCGTCGGCGCCGAATCCGGCGGGCAGTTGGTGGGCGGCGATCAGGTCGCGCAGCCGTGGGTCCCCGGCGGGGGCGTAGCCGTCGGAGGGGCGGGAGTCGAGCAGGTCCTCGACGCGCAGCGAGGTGTGCGGCAGGAGAGTGGTGTCGGGTACGACCGATTTGGCCAGGTCGACCACGATGGTGCCCTCTCGCAGCCAGCGGGCGAAGGTGGGGCGGCCGGCGGGACGTACGTACGAGCCGCTGCCGTGGCGGCGTTCGACCAGGCCGATTCGGGTCAGGGAGAGGTAGGCGGACGCCACGGTGCCTCTGCTGAGCCCCAGGGCTTCGGCGAGGGCGCGCTCGGAGGGGAGTTTGGTCTCGGCGAGCAGGTCACCGGCTTCGACGAGGTCGCGGAGGGCGTCGAAGAGACGTTCGCCGCGGGACCTGCGTTCGTTGCGGCGGGGGTGGCCCATACGTTCCGCCAGTACGACGGCGAACCGGTCGACCTCCACGAATTGCTCCCTCGACGTGCGGATCCTTGCCGCGTCGATGGTTTCACGCTTCGGGTGGGCGGGTGGTGTGTGTCCTCAAACGCCGGATGGGCTGGGTTGGTTGGTTGGTTGGTTGGGCTTGGGTGCCGGGGGTTGCGTTCTCGGGTGTCCTCAAGCGCCGGACGGGCTGATTGGGTCGGTCGGTTCGGGATCGTGGGCTTGGTTCCGGGGTGTCGTCAAGCGCCGGACGGGCCGGATTGGTTGGTCGGCCCCGGATCGTGGGCTTGGTTCGCGGGTGTCGCCAAACGCCCGACGGGCTGGGTGGGTCTCAGCCCGGGAGTCGGCGCGTCATTGTCGTGGTTGCGCTGAAGCCCATCAGGGTGCGCAGGAAGGGGGCGTGTTCGGTCTTTGTGGCGGTGAAGCCGTGTCGTTCGTAGAGGGCGCGGGCGCGTGGGTTGGTGTCGATCACGTCCAGGCGGATTCGGCGGTAGCCGCGTTCGTGGGCCAGTGTGGCGATCTCCGCCAGGAGCAGGCCGCCGATGCCGGTGCCGCGTTGGTCGGCGGCGACGGCGATGCCGTCCATGAGGAACTCGCCGCGTGCGGGCCGGCGTTCGAACAGGGCCAACAGGGCGACCCGGTGCAGCGCGCGCACGCCGCCGTACGCGCGCAGTACATCGCGTACCGTGCCGCCGGTGAGGCCGCGTCCGTCGTCGCGGTAGCCGGCCAGGCCGACCAGTACGCCGTTGCGGAGCGCGACGATCGCGCGGTCGGGGTGCAGGTGCTCGGCGAGGAACGTGATCCCGGCCTCGGCGGGACCAAGCCCGGGGCCCAGCTTGCGGCCGAAAGCCTCCCAGTACAGCTCCGCCGCCCGCCGGTGCGAGCCCGCCGGCAGCCCGCGTTGGATCACGGGAGCGTCGTCCGGGTTGCTCCGCTGCTCGTTTGGGCCGTACGCCGGGTTCATCGCGTCACCTTCGGGGTGAGGGGGCAACCAGCGTATCGTAAACGTTCGTATGACAGACGGGCGTTTCTAGTTCGATAGGTTTGGCTGTCCGGGTCAGCTCACCGCGACCGGCGGCATGGCGCCCAGTGCCGTCGCCACCTCCGCGAGTTGTGGATCGGCCGCCGCCCTGGTCAGTGCGGCGGTGAGGGCCTCGGCGTAGGTGGTGTCGGCCTCGGCCAGTCGGGTGCGGCCCGCGTCGGTGATCACGCTGTACACCCCTCGGCGGTCCTTGGGACACAGGTCGCGTCGGGTGAGCCCGTCGGTTTCCAGGCGGACCGCGAGGCGGCTGACCGAGCTCTGGTTGAGGCCGATCGAATCGGCCAACTCCTGCATCCGCAGCTCGCCGTCGGGCGCGACCGCGAGGCGGGACAGCGCGCGGTACTCGGACAGGCCTATCCCGTGTCGCCGCTGCAGCGTCCTGCCGAGGTCGTGCTCGACGCGGGCGTGCAGTACGACGACCTGTTCCCAAAGCTTCGCGTCCATCGCCCCGTCCTTCTTCGCCGGTTCGATCGGCCCCTCGTCGTGGGCCGGGGTGGGCCGGGCGGAGGTCGCTGTTGACAACAGATTACATGTAGTGCCAGATTATGCATGCGCAAGCAAACAATGCATGTGCATGCAACTTCTACGGATCCTCAAGGATCCGATTCGAATTTCGAACTTTGAACGAGGAGCGCACCATGGCCACCACCGATGTCACCGACGCCGCCACCCGCATCGAGCGGATCGCGACCACGCCGGACTGGTACGAGTCGTACCGGATCTCCCAGGCGATCCGAGCCGGCGGGCTGATCTTCGTGTCCGGTCAGGCCGGCTTCGACGAGAGCGGGCGCACCGTCGACGGCGGCTTCCTGGCCCAGGGCCGACAGGCCTTCCGCAACGTGGAGCGCGTACTGGCGGCGGCGGGCGCGACGTTCGCCGACGTGGTCAAGGTCGGCATCTACGTCCGCAACATGGCCGAGGACCTGGACAAGCTGATCGAGCTGCGCGAGGAGTTCCTGTCCCTGCCGTATCCCGCGGACACCCTCGTCGAGGTCTCCTCACTGGCCCAGCCGGACTGGCTGATCGAGGTCGAGGTCACCGCACTCGCCCGCTGAAGCCACGGCAGCGCGCCCGGAACGGAACCGGCCGCACCGACTCGACCCGACCCGACCCGACCCGACCCATCGCAGGAAACGGAAGATACGTTGACCACCTTTACCACCACCACCGTGAACCCGCTGCTGACCCCGTACCGCCGCGGTGTGCTGAACCTGCCCAACCGGATCGCGATGGCCCCGATGACCCGGGGCCGCGCCGACGACACCACCGGCGTGCCGAGCGAGCATGCCGCCGATTACTACACGCAGCGCGCCGGCGCCGGGCTGCTGATCACCGAGGGCATCTCGGTGCACCCGCTCGGCAAGTCCGGTCCGGGGATTCCGGGCCTGCAGACGGACGAACAGGCCGCGCGTTGGCGGGAGATCACCTCGGCGGTACATGCGGCCGGCGGCCGGATCTTCGCCCAGCTGTGGCACGCGGGCCGGATGACGCACCCGGTCACCCTGGGCGGCGAGACGCCGACCGCGCCCTCGGCGGTGCCGATCACCGAGGCGCCGATCTACACCAGCGAAGGGCTGTTGCCGCATGTCACGCCGCGGGCGCTGAGCATCGCCGAGATTCGCGAGCTGGTCGGCGCGTTCGCGGGCGCCGCGCGCCGGGCGATCGACGCCGGGTTCGACGGGATCGAACTGCACGGTGCCAACGGCTACCTGTTCAAGCAGTTCCACGCCGAGAACACCAATCTGCGCACCGACCGCTACGGCGGCTCGCGGGAGAACCGGCTGCGGTTCACCCTCGAGGTGGTGGACGCGGTGATCGCCGAGATCGGCGCAGAGCGGGTGGCGCTGCGCATCTCGCCGGACAACCCGGAGAACCAGATAGCCGAGACCGACGCGCGCGACACCTACCGGGCCCTGGTGGACGCGCTGGACCCGCTCGGGCTGGCCTACCTGCACATCCTCGAACGTGGGGACTACGCCGCACTCGCCGACCTGCGCCCGCGCTGGTCCGGCACACTGATCGCCAACCACAACGGCCCGAGTCCGGTCGACCCGGCGACCGCCGAACGGCTGGTCGCCGGCGAACTGGCCGACGTGGTGGCGTTCGGCCGGTTGTTCATCAGCAACCCGGATCTGCCCGCGCGCATCGCCCACGGCCGCGAACTGGCCCCGCCGCCGGTGGTGGACATCTACGGCGGCGGCGCGCGCGGCTACGTGGACTATCCGCCGGCCTCGGCGTAGTTCGGAGTGGTTTGGCGTAGTTCGGCGTCTTGCCTACCGCGCGTCGAGGCGTTACGCGACCGCGCCCAGCGGGCTCGGCTCGCCGGCGAGTACGGCGCGCAGCGCCTCCGGGGTCAGCACGCCGACGGCTCGGCCGGCCTCGTCGGTCACGGCCCATACCCGCAGACCACGCGCGCGCATCGTGGCGAGCGCCTCGGCGGCGGGCAGTTCCGGGCGGGCGAACGGGCCGCGGTCGTGCGAGATGTTCCCGATCGGGGTGCGCGCGGTGTACCAGGAGCGGGTCAGGTAGGGCGCGAACTGCGCGCGGCGCACGATGCCCAGGCAGCGGCCGTCCTCGGCGTGCACGATCACCTGCTCCGCGTCGGCCACCCGGACCAGGTCGATCGCCTTGTCGACCATGACCGTCGCGCGGATCCGCAACTCGACGGGTCGCATGGCCTGCGCGACGGTGGGCGGGCCGGCGGGAACGGCATGGGTGGTGGGGCGAGGATGGTGGGGGCGGGTGGTCATCGAGGGCACCTGTTTCGAATCGTCCGGGGAGACCGGGGAGTTCGGCGGCGGTCGGCTGGGCACCCGAACCGGGGCGTGGCACGGCCTCGAACCGGCCGGGCGCGGTATGCGAAACGGACCGCGGGGTCCCGGGGCTCGACGCGGCGGTGCGGCCCGCGACGGGTGGTGGCGCTGTGCGCTGGTCGGCGGACGAAAGGCGGGCACGGGCATTCGGCGCACCTGCCTTCGGACCTCGCCGGCCTGGCCGGCGTCGTCGCCCACCGAGGACGGCATCGACTCGGAAGCCGACGGACAGTGTGTCTTCGGTACGGCCACCTTACCGTCTATTTACCGTCTTTCCGACGGCGGGCCGACCGGGCGTCGGTACATATCCGGGCGAATCTGCTTTATTTGCGGGCGTGTTCGGGGTGCTCGACAACGGGCTTGGCGGGGTGCGGGTGCGGGTGCGCGTGCGGGCGCCGGCGCCGGCGCGGATCAGGTCGGGTTGCGCCGTTGCGCCGTTGCGCTGGTCGGGTCCGTCGGGCCGATCGGGTCGGTCGGGCGCCCGTACGGACCGGCCCGACCGTACGGGCGGCTGGCTGGCCGGCCGGCGACACAGGGAGTTGCCCCTGTCGCCGGCCCGGCTCGGCCTGGCCGGCCACCGCTGCTACCAGGTGTAGATCGGCTTCCCGTTCCGGTCCTTCGCCTCGGTGTAGACCTTCATGCACGCGCCGTCCTCGGACGCGTTCAACGCGGCGGAGTCCTTGGGGAGTTCGCCCGCCGGCGGGGGCGACGGCGGGGTGGACGGGGGTGTACTCGTGCCCTTGCCGCCCTCGCCCTTGAAGGTCGCGCCGGAACTCCAGTCGCTGCCGATCTGCAGCGTGACGTGGGTCGCGGTGGACAGCGGGGACAGCGCGCTCGCGGGCAGCCCGAGTGCGTCGGCGACCGCCTGAGCCTGGTCCTTGTCGGCGGGCGGGAAGATCAGCGTGGTGGTCTGCCGCTTGATCGGGTTCGGATCCTTGGTGGTCTTGGTGAAGCCCTGGGCGATCAGCCCGTCGGTGACCGTGCCGGGCAGGCTGGTCCGGGTGGTGCCGTTGACCACGGTGATCCGGACCGCGCTCTTGTCCAGGGTCGGCGCGGGTGGTTGCTCGGCCGGGGCCGGCGGGGTGGTCTCGGTGCCCGGGGGCGGGCCGTTCTTGTCGAAGGCCACATCGGACCGGACCATCTTGAACAACGTCTCGGCGGACGCGGCGGGCACCAGGTGCTCGTTCGGCGCCTGCGGGTCGGGAACGGTCGGCATCGTGGTCGAGGTGATCCGGTTGGTGCTCACCTTGTTCAGCGTGGTCGCCAGCGAGGTCAGCTTCGGGATGCCGTTGAGACCGTCGTCCACGGTCAGCGCGTTGGTCGCCGCCTCGGCGATCTTGAACAGTTTGATCGGGTTGGTGATCGTACTGTTCGATTTGAGCGTGCGCACCATCGAGTTCAGGTACATGTGCTGCGCGTGGGTACGGCCGATGTCGCCGCCGTCCTCGAACGCGTGCCGGGTACGCAGCCACTTGAGGGCGTCCTCACCCTGGATGGTGTGCTTGCCCGCGGTCAGCTTGAGGTGCGAGCCGATCTCGTGCCGGACGCCGTCGATGTACTCGATCTGTTCGTCCTGGATGTTCGACTGCACGCAGACCTCGACCCCGCCGACCGCGTCGGCCATCGAGACCACACCGGAGAAGGTCACCATCATGAAGTGATCGATGTGGATCTTGGTGAGCGCCTGCCACGCGCCCACCACGCAGCCGGGTCCGCCCCGACCGAGGGCCTCGTTGATCGTGGTGTTGATCGCGTTGAACTTCTGCTTGGTCTTGGGGTCGGTGCAACTCGGGACCTGCACCCGGGTGTCGCGCGGGATGCTGATCAGCGACGCGTTGCTGCGGTCCGCCGACACGTGCAGCAACATCTGCACGTCCGCGCGCGGCGGGCCGCCGTCGCCGCACGCCCCGCCGAGCTTGCAGTCGGCCGGGCTGTCCCGGCCGTCCGAGCCGATCATCAGGATGTTCAGCGGGGTGCGCCCGAACGCGTCCGGCGCCTCCTTGGGCACATCCACGTCGCTGGTGTTGAGCTTGCTGTGTTTTATGTTCCCGTTGAGCTTCTGGTAGATCACGAAGCCGGTGATGCCGAGCGCGACCAGCGCCAGCGACAACACGATCGCGGTGATCTTGAGCTTGCGGAAGCGTCGCGGCTTGCCGTGACCGGTGGACTTGCCTTTGCGGGCGGCCCGCCTGCCCGGGCTGCTCGCGCTCTCCGCGTCGGCACCGGCACCGGTGGCGCCGTCGGGCTCGGGCCCGCCGGCCGATGCGGAACCGGTCGGTACCGCCTCGGAGTCGGCCGGCTGCGCCGACGCCGCGGACGTGCGCCGGCGGCGACCGCCGCGCTCCGGAACGGAATTCAAAACGACCCCCGAGAGTGCTGTCGTCGGACCGAACCCGCGATATCGCAGATTGGCTCGACACCGTACCGGGTGGCCGGAACGGGCCGGACAAGTGCCGGCTGCCGATCGTTCACCGGCAGCGGTGGCCTTCGGGGAAACGGACGACAAGCCCATACCCGGCGGTTGCAGTGCGGCGGCGGGGCGCGGATATGGCGTCGCTCACGAGTCGGTGTACGGCCCGGGGACGCGAAGACGGCGCCGCCCTCGGGGGGAGGAGGCGGCGCCGTCGCTCTCGGGTCGGTGAGCGGGATCACCTCTCGGCGGTGGGCACGCCGCGACTCCAGCCGAACGGTAATTCGCAGCGGCAATGGTTGGGCCCGGGGACACCCGTTCACCGACTGCCCCGTACAACGAGCGACCCCGGCCGACAATTCCCGGCAAATGGAGCGGTCGTACCTGTCCGGGGGATAGGGGGCTCGGTCTCGCCCGCGAGCACCCGGTCCGGGCCGCTCCGGACGCAGGGCTCTCTCGCGGCTGGGGATTGCCTATGGGCGTGCTGATCGCCCTCCGCCCCCGCCTCTGCTCTGGTCCTCGCCCTCGCTGGCGGGTCGGGTTGGGCCTCCGGGGATGGGGTGTTGTTCCAGGGCGGTGAGCAGGAGGTCCAGGCCGGCGTGGAACTCGGTGTCCGGCGTGCTCTCGGCGGCGGCCGTGGCGATTTCGATCAGGTACGGGAAGCGGGCGGCGGGGAGGGTGCGGGCTCGGGCGGTGATCGCCTGGACGTCGTCGGCGGGGGCGATCGACTGCGGCCCGGCGAGTTCGGCCTGGGCGAAGCCGGTGACGAAGGCGGTCACCGTGCGGAAGGCGTACAGCAGATCGGGGCCGCGTCGGCCGCTGCGGGCCAGGGCGCGGAGCAGGGCCTCGCCGTGGGCCAGGGTCGCCTCGTCGTCGATCCGGCGGGTGAGGATCAGCGGGATGACGTCGGGATGGGCGCGGACGGCGCGCCAGTTCGCCTCGGCGAGGCGGCGGATGTCGGCGCGCCAGTCGGCGAGCGCGGCGGTCGGGTCGGCAGCGGGCAGGGCGTCCGCCATCACCGCCTCGACGAGCAGGCCCTCCAGGCCCTCGCGGCCGTCCACGTAGTTGTAGATCGTCATCGCCCCGGTGCCCAGCGCCGCCGCGAGGCTGCGCATGGTCAACGCGGCCAGGCCGTGCGCGTCGACCAGGGTCAGGGCCGCTGTGCGCAATTGTTCGCGGCTGAACTTTCGGGGCGCGGGCACGGTGGCTCTCCTTTTGCTTCTTTTCGCTTCTCGTTGCTTCTCGTTGCTTCTTGACGTACGTACGGCGTACGTGTTCGATGGGCGTTGTTCACGTACAGAGTACGCCAACGTTGCTCCGGGGTGCTCGAACACGCCCGGATTCCGCTGCACTGAGGGGATTCCTTCGATGACTCGTGTCGATCTGTTCGAACGTGCGATTTGGCTGGCCGAAGGCGGTCGGATAGGTGTCGGGGAACGCCGGATGACCGGTGATTCCGAGGGGTGGCAGGTGGGGGCCTTCCGGGTCGAGACCGATGCCGATCTGCACGCCGACCACTGGGAGATGCACCCGGCCTCGGACGAGGTGGTGTGCGTATGGACGGGCGGCCTGCGGATCGTGCTGCGCGCCGAGGACGGCGTCGGTGCGGAGCCGCCGGTGGAACTCGGGCCCGGTGCGGCCTTCGTGGTGCCGTGCGGGCGTTGGCATCGGCTCGAATCGGTGGTGCCGACCGAGTTGATGTCCATCGCGTTGCGTTCCGGAACTCGGCTGGAGCGGCGCGTCGAGCGTGCGGTGGGGCAGGAGTGAGGGCGACGATCGCGGGTGCGGGTGCGGGTGCGGGTGCGGGTGCGGGTGCGGGTGCGGGTGCGGGTGCGGCGTCGGGCTCGGCTTTTGCTTCGGGCTCGGCTTCGGCTTCGGGTTCGGATTCGGGTTTGGCTTCGGACTCGCCGGTGGCGACCCGGTTGTTGCTGGTCGTGGTGTTGACCGTGCAGTTCACCGTCGCGCTGGACATGTCCGTGGTCAATGTCGCGCTGCCGGACATCCGCGATGATCTGGGGTTCGGCGCGGAGGGGTTGCCGTGGGTGGTGAACGCGTACGCGCTCACCTTCGGCGGGCTGATGATGCTCGGCGGGCGGCTCGGTGATCTGGTCGGCCGGCGCCGCACGTTGCTCGCCGGGCTGACGGTGTTCGGCCTGGCCGGTCTGGCGGGCGGCTTCGCGTCCTCGCCCGGCGCGCTGATGGCCGCTCGTGCGGTGCAGGGGGTGGGCGCCGCCGCGCTCGCGCCGGTGGCCTTCGCACTGATCACGGTGAACTTCCCGGCCGGGCCCGCGCGTTCGAAGGCGCTCGGGTTGTGGGGCGCGACGGCGGCGGCCGGTGGGGCGTTCGGGGTGCTGATCGGCGGGCTGCTCACCGAGTCGGTGGGCTGGCAGGCGGTGATGCTGATCAATGTGCCGATCGTGGCGTTCGCGCTGATCGTGGCGCGGCGGTTGACGCCGGATCGGCCCGCCGCGGGTGGGGCGCGCCGGTTGGATCCGGGAGGGGCGCTGCTGGTCACCGCGGGGGCGACCACGCTGGTCCTGGGGGTGGTGCGGGCCGAGCGGCAGGGCTGGACGTCGATGATGACGATCGGGACGCTGGTTGTTGCGGTCGTGCTGCTCGCCGCCTTTGTACTGGTCGAACTGCGCGTCCCGGCACCGCTGTTGCGGATGGGGTTGCTGGCCCATCGGCCGGTGGTCGGGGCGAATCTGTTCATGATGCTGCTGTTTTCCGGGCAGTTCGCGGCGTTCTACTTCACGTCGTTGTATCTGCAACAGGTGCTCGGCTATGGGCCGGCCGCCGCCGGTGCGGCGTTCGTGCCGTTCTCGCTCGGGATCGTGGTCGGTTCGGTGGTGGCGACCAGGACGGTGGCCCGGCTGGGACTCGGCCGGCTGCTTGCCCTTGGTGGGGCGTTGGTGGCGGTCGGGTTCGGGTGGTTCGGGCTTACGTTCGAGGTCGACGGCACGTTCCTGCGCTCGATCCTGGGGCCGTCGTTGGTGGCGAGCATCGGGGCCGGGCTGTGCTTCGTGCCGTTGGGGACGGCCGCGACGTCCGGAGTGGCCGCGCACGAGGCCGGGATGGCGGGCGGGTTGATCAACAGCTCGCGGCAGATCGGTGGTTCGATCGGTTTGGCCGGGCTGGTCACGCTGGCCGCGTCGGTCACCGGGCCGGAAGGCGGCGGCTCGCGGCGCGAGTTGGTGCACGGGTACGCGGTGGCGCTGGAGGCGGCGGGTGGGTTGTCGGTGATCGCGGCGTTGGCGGCGCTGGTCTTGGTGCGGGCGGCCGATGCGGGGACGGGGTGAGGCGGGGGCGCAGTGAAGCGTGGACGGAGGACCCGCGACCTGGGCGAACTGCTTTGTGTCGCAGTCCATTTCGGAGTCGGGAGGGTGCGGTGGTGGGTCGGCGGGGCAGACTGACGGTGACGTGACGGGGCGTGGACGTGCGCGCACCCGCCGGTGCAGGACGGATGAGCAGGCCGCGCGAGGGTGTGGGTGCCGTGGAGGGAGAGGCGATGAGTGTGTTCATACGTGTGTGCCGGCGAGCGGGGGCGGTGCTGGCCGCCGCCGTGGTCGCGGTGCCGCTGAGCGTGGTGCTCGCGGCCCCGGCGGACGCCGCCGCGCCGGCGGCGTGCACGGCCCCGACCGGGCCCTATCAGCGGCAGGTCGAACGGGCGTTGGGGCTGGCCGTGGACGGTCGGCAGTCGCCGGCCGACTGCCGGGCGATCCGCGCCTACCAGGCCGAGCACGGGATCCGGCCGGCGGCCGGGTACGCGGGGCCGGTCACGTACGCCACGCTGCAACGTGGGGGCAGCGGGTGTCCGACCGACGTGGGTCGGATCGCGTGTGTGGATCTGGATCGGCAGCTGACCTGGATCCAGGACGGTGCGAAGCGGATCTACGGACCGGTCGCCATCCGTTCGGGGCGGGCCGGATTCGAGACGCGCATCGGCCTGTTCAAGGTGTACTACCGCGCGCAGAACCACGTTTCGACGCTCTACGACGTGCCGATGCCGTACAGCCAGTTCTTCGACGGCGGCATCGCGTTCCATGCGATCGACGGGGCGATCTCCTCGCCGCCCGGATCACATGGATGCGTCAACATGCGGCCGGCGGACGCGAAGGCGTACTGGGACCTGCTGCACACCGGCGACGAGGTGTACGTGTCGGGGCACCGGCCCGGTACGTCCGGTACGTCCGGTACGTGAGGTCGGGCGACTCGGCGGCTGTGACCGCGCTGCGCCGCCGGGTCAGACCGCGCGCAGGGCGCCCGGGTGGCGGCCGGTGAGGTGGTCCAGGGCGGCGGACGTGGGTTCGTCGCACGGGAGGTAGACGAGCAGCGTCTGGTCGACGTCGGCGAGGTCCAGGATCTCGCGTTCCAGGCGCAGTTCGCCCGCCTCGGGATGGGCCAGGCGCTCCACGCCGACCCGGCGCGGCGGGGTCGCGGGGGCGGCCAGCCGGTCGGTGAACGCGGTGCCCGCGGTGACGGCCAGGCCGTCGAGGAAGTTGCGGACGTAGGGATCGGCGAACGACGCGGCCATGCGCAGGATCGCGGCGTGCGCGTCGGCTATGCGCTCCCAGTCGGGATAGGCCGCGCGGGCGCGGGGATCGGTGAACACGTAGCGCGCGAGGTTGGGTTCGTCCGGGTCCAGGATGCCCAGCGGGCGGGCCAGCCGCTCGTAGCCGTTGGTGAACGCGAGCACGTCGCCGAGCCGGTTGACCAGCAGCGCCGGAGCCGGTTCGAGCCGATCCAGGAGCGCGCGCACGGTGGGCCGGATGGCCCGCGCGGGCGGCTCGCCGGCCGGGTCCGGGAACATCTCGCCGACGGCGGCCCTGGCCAGTTGGCGGACGTGGGCACGCTCGGTCGCGGTCAGCCGGAGCGCGTCGGCGAGGGCGGCGAGGACCTGACCGGAGGGGTTCCGGTCGCGGCCCTGCTCGAGACGGGCGAGGTACTCGACGCTGACCCCCGCCAGGGTCGCCAACTCGGATCGCCGCAGACCCGGGGTGCGGCGCCGGACACCGTCGGGCAGCCCGACATCGGCGGGCTTGACCGCCCCGCGGCGGTCGCGGAGGTACGCACCAAGCTCGTTCTCACTCACGGGCGGCAGCCTATTGGGCGACTTCGCCGCCGGCTCCCGAGACAGCGCATTTTTTCTCGGAGGAGGGGGGCGGGGGAGAGAAAAGGCGGTGCCTGGGCGTCTTGTTCTGCGGTTCGCCGGTCTTCGCGCTTCGCGCCTCGCGCTTTGCTCTCCGTGCTTCGTGCTTCGTGCTTCGTGCTTTGCGCTTTGCGCGTCGTGCGTCGATCACTTGGGGCGGCGGGGGTCGTGGGCGCTGACGCGCCGGGGTGCGGCCGGGGTGGGGGCGTGAATCGCGGGCGGGGCGAGGGGGGTTGGGCTGCGTCGGACCGGGGCTGGAGGGTCGGGCGGGGGTGGTTGGCGGGTTGGGCGTCGTGGGGTTGGGCTGGTGTGGGGGTGGCCCTGGGTCCGTTCGGCGGGGCTAGGTCGTGGGGGTGGCCGCCGTCTCGTCGTTGCTCGTCCCCTCCGGGGCCGGGTTTTTTGCTTGGTGCTTCGCATCCGTTGTTGCCCGTCCACTACGTGGCCGTCACTGCCCTGGACGGCTTCCCTGGCTCGTGGCCGGGGGCGGTCGGCCGCTTGGGCGTCGTGGGGTTGGGCTGGTGCCGTGGTGGCCCCGGGTCCGTTCGGCGGGGCCGGGTCGTGGCGGCTGCCCGCGTCTCGTCGTTGCACGTCCCCTCCGGGGCCGGGGTCTTTGCTTGGTGCTTCGCATCCGTTGTTGCCCGTCCACTACGTGGCCGTTACCACCCTGGACGGCTTCCCTGGCTCGCGGTCGGGGGCGGTCGGCCGCTTGGCCTCGTGGTGTGGGGCTGGTGCGCAGTTGGCCCCGGGTCCGTTCGGCGGGCCGGGTCGTGGCGGCTGCCACCGTCTCGTCGTTGCACGTCCCCTCCGGGGCCGGGGTCTTGCTTGGTGCTTCGCATCCGTTGTTGCCCGTCCACTACGTGGCCGTTACCACCCGGGTCGGCTTCCCTGGCTCGCGGTCGGGGGCGGTTGTTCGCTTGGCGTCGTGGTGTGGGGCTGCTGCCGTGCTTGGTCCCGGGTCCGTTCGGCGGGGCCGGGTCGCGGTGGGTGGCCGCCGTCTCGTCGTTGCTCGTCCCCTCCGGGGCCGGGGTCTTGCTTGGTGCTTCGCATCCGTTGTTGCCCGTCCACTACGTGGCCGTTACCGCCCTGGTCGGCTTTGCTGGTTCGTGGTCGGGGGCGGTCGGCCGCTTGGCGGCCTCGGCGGCCGGTGGCCATGGCGCGTTTCACAGCCCGTCACGGCTCCCGCTCTCTCCTCGGGACCGAAACCGGATCCCGACGAGACTCCCAAGGCTCGAGACGAAGCGTGACCTGCGGTTTTACCCGGCACCCGGGCCCGCACGGGCCGACGAGTGCGGGTTTCGTGCTCCCCGAGCCGAAACCGAGGCACGACAAGGCAGAAAAGGCCGCGCACCACGCCGGAAACCCAAGCACCGGACACACACCCGACCCAAGACCCCGAGACTGCGCTCCACAGGCACACCGCAAGACCCGCGACCCAACCCCAGCGAGGCCCGAACGCCTGCGCAGCGGCCGAACCCCCCGACGCCCAAGGGACAACGGCCCCCGACCACGAGTCAGAGGAAGCCAACGAGGGCAGTAACGGCCACGTAGTGGACGGGCAACAACGGATGCGGAGCACCAAGCAAAGACCCCGGCCCCGGAGGGGACGTGCAACGACGAGGCGGTGGCCACCGTCACGAGTCGGCCCCGCCGAACGGACCCGGGGCCAAGCACGGCAGCAGCCCCACATCACGACGCCAAGCGGCCGACCGCCCCCGACCACGAGCCAGCAAAGCCGACCAGGGCAGTGACGGCCACGTAGTGGACGGGCAACAACGGATGCGAAGCACCAAGCAAAGACCCCGGCCCCGGAGGGGACGAGCAACGACGAGACGCGGGCAGCCGCCACGACCCGGCCCCGCCGAACGGACCCAGGGCCACCACGGCACCAGCCCAACACCACGACGCCAACCCGCCAACCACCCCCCCGACCGCGAATCCCACGCGGCCCCCCGACAGCCGACCTCGGCCGCGCCCCGGCGTGTCAGCGCCCACGACCGCCGCCGCCCCGCGTGATCGACGCGTGGAGAGTGGAGAGCGGCGGGGCCGCCCGACAACAAGACGACAAGACGGGTCAGTTCGGGGTGGCCGATGGGGGTGCGGCGCCGAGTAGGGCTGCCGTGGTGGCGGCGGTGAGGCGGTCGAGGTGGTTGTCGGTGAGGGGTGCGCGGGTGACGGCCAGGCGCCAGTACAGGGGGCCGACGATCAGGTCGAGGGCGAGTTCGACATCCAGGTTCGGGGGGAGTTCGCCGCGTTCGGTGGCGGCTCGGAGGACGGCGGTGCCGATTCGGCGCTGAGTGCCATGTAGTACCGAGTCCAGCTTGCCGGTGATCTCCGGATTGCGGGCCGCCTCGGCCAGCAGGTCGGGGATGATCTGCGCGGCCAGTGGGTGGCGCAGTGCGCGGGCGGCCTCGGTCAGCAGTAGGCGCAGGTCGCCGCGCAACGATCCGGTGTCCGGGGCGGGCAGGTCCTGTACGGCGACCGCGAGGATCAGGTCGACCACCATGTCCAGCTTGGCCGGCCAGCGCCGATAGACCGCGGTCTTGCCGACCCCGGCCCGGCGGGCGACCGCCTCGATGGACATCCGGCCGTAGCCGACCGAGGCGAGTTCCTCGAATACCGCGCCGCGGATCGCCGAGGTGACGTCCTCGCGCAGGACGGCGGCCCCGGCGGGGGGTCGACGGGTCGAGGGCTTCGCTTCGGCGGGCATGCGCCGATCGTACTGCGACACGACGATACGGTTGCGTTCTATCGTGCGAATGGCTACCGTCCGAGCACGGGCCAACAGTGTCGTCGGGGCGGGCCCGGGACTTGTGGGGGTGGGGGAACGATGGCCGAGCGATACCCGGGCGGCAGTGATCCGAACGCCGAGACGTTGCTGCTCGGGGTGATCGACGGCGGGCCGTCGACCCGGGCGCCGGGGGTCGGCGCGGCGGTGGATCCGCCCGCGCCGCTCGGCGGCGGTCGCCATCGTCGCAGGCCGGGCTCCGGTGACGGGGGCGGTGGGGGCACCGGCACCGGCACCGGCACCGGCGGTGGCGCGGCTCGGGCCGGGCTGGTGATGGCGGCCGGAACCGTGTTGTCTCGCGTCACCGGGATGCTTCGTACCGTGCTCATCGTGGCCGCGCTCGGCACCGCCGGGGCCGCCGATGCCTACAACGTGGCCAACACGATTCCCAACATGTTGTTCACGCTGCTTGCGGGTGGTGCGTTGAACGCGGTGTTCGTACCACGGATGATTCGCGCGATGCGGGACGAGGGCGAAGGCGAGGCGTACGCCAACCGGTTGCTCACGCTGACCGTATTGGTACTGGGCGTGGTCACGGTGCTCGCCTGGCTCGCCGCGCCCCAGTTGATCCGGCTGACGGGTGGTCAGCTGGCCGACGGGGAGGCGGGGCGGGGTTATGCCTCGGCGGTGACGTTTGCTCGGTACTGCCTGCCGCAGATCTTCTTCTACGGCGTGTTCACCGTGGTCGGTCAGATCCTCAACGCGCGGGGCCGGTTCGGCTCGATGATGTGGACGCCGGTGCTCAACAACGTGGTGGTGATCGCCACGTTCGCCCTGTTCATCGGCTGTACGCACGATGCGGGCGCGCAGGGGTTGTCCGCCGCGCAGATCCGGCTGCTCGGGATCGGTACGACGCTGGGCATCGTGGTCCAGGCGGCCTGCCTGTTCCCGTACCTGCGGGCGAGTGGGCTGCGGGTGCGGCTCAGGTTCGACTGGCGGGGGAGCGGGCTGCGCCAGGATGCCCGACTGGCCCGCTGGACACTGCTGTTCGCGCTGGTCAACCAGATCGGCTACACCGTCGTGGTCAACCTGACGGTGGCCGCCGGGAGTGCGGCGGAGCGAGCCGGGGCGGCGGGCGGTGCCGGATATACGCCCTACGGGAACGCGCAGACGTTGTGGATCCTGCCGCAATCGGTGATCACCGTGTCGCTGATGACCGCGCTGTTCCCGCGGATGTGCCGGGCCGTCGCCGACCATCGCCCCGAGGAGTTGCGTGAGCAACTCTCGCGCAGCCTACGGCTGTCGGGGGTGGCGATCGTGCCGGCGGCGTTCGGACTGTTGTGCTTCGGGCCGCAACTGACCGAGCTGATGTTCCGGCACGGCGAGACGGGCAGTGCGGATGTGACGGTGATGGCCCGGGTGTTGGCCGGCTTCTCGCTCGGGCTGATCCCGTTCTCCGCGCAATATGTGCTGCTGCGCGGGTTTTACGCGATGGAGGACACGCGTACGCCGTTCCTGGCCGCGGTGTGGATCGCCGGGGCGAATGCGGGGCTGTCCGGCGCGGCGTATCTGTTGTTGCCCGCCGCGTGGGCGGTGGTCGGCATGGCGCTGGCGTACACCCTGGCCTACACGATCGGGCTCGCGGTCACGGCGCGGCGGTTGCGGCGCCGGCTGCGCGGGGCCACGGGCCGCAGTACGGCCCGCACCTACGGGCGACTGATCGCGGCCGGCGCGGTGGCCGGTGCGGCGGGGGTCGCGGCGAGTCGGCCGTTGGGCGCGGTGGGGGAGGGGTCGGCGTTGGCGGCCGTCCAGCTCGGATTGGGTGGGGTGGTGATGGCGGTCGCGTTCGTGGGGGTCGGCCGACTGTTGCGAATCGACGAGGTGGCGGCGGTGGTTGGCGCGCTTCGGGGGCGGATGCGGGTTCGGTTGGCGGGGTGACGTGCCTGGTCCGGGTGGGTGACTCGGCCGGCTGGGCGACTTGGCCGGGTGACCTGGGTGGGCGACCTGGCAGGGTGAATCGGCAGGGTGAGTCGGTTGCGTGACCCGGCCGGCTCACCCGGTTGCGCGGCCCAGTTGCGTGGCGCGGCTGGGTGACTCGGCTACGTGACCTGGCTAAGTGAGTCGGTCTCAATGTCTCGGTCTCACGTCTCGGTTTCACGTCTCGGTTTCACGTCTCGGTCTTGCGACTCGGTTTCACGTCTCGGTCTTGCGACTCGGTCTTTCGACTCGGTCATCCGACCCACCGTTCGAGGCCGAATGACGTCACGCATGGGGTCGGTGACGCTTGCCATGACGTCATCGTGGCGTCATGATGACGTCATGGACCTCTCGCCGTATGTCGACAAGCTTTGTCGTGAGCTCGCGGGCGCCGCCGAGGCGAACGGCGACGACGCGCAGGCGCTTGCCGAGCGGTTGATCGCGCCGTTGGCGTCGGCGTCGCGGTTCGCCCTGCTGAGCGCGCTGTCCGCCGCGGCGGAGGAGATCAGCCGCGAGTTGGCGCCGGGGTCGGTCGATGTTCGGTTGCGGGGCCTGGAACCGGACTTCGTGGTGTCGCCGCCGCCGACGTCGGCATCGTTCGCGGAGTCGAGCACGCCGGCCGGCCCGCCGCCGGCCGCGCCCTCGCCCGAGGCCGACGAGGGTGGCACCGCGCGGATCACGTTGCGTCTGTCCGAGCACGTGAAGCCGAGGATCGAGCGGGCCGCCGGGCGTGAGGGGCTTTCGGTCAACGCCTGGCTGGTCCGGGTGGTGGGCGCGGCGCTCGAACCCGAGGAGCGGGTACGCGAGCGGCGTGCCACCTCGCGGGGCGCGCAACGATATACCGGCTGGGTGCGGTAGATCCCGGCCCGATCGATCCGATCCGATCCGATCGATCCGATCCGATCGATCCGATCCGATCGATCCGATCCGATCGATCCGATCGACGCGATCGGCCCGATCGATCTGGTCCTCTCGATTCGCAGAGCGCGTCCACCACCCACGTCAGGACGGGATGTCATGCCCACCTTCGATACGCCCAAGCCGATCTTCGCCACCATCGACCTCGTGGTCGGCGTACTGCGGATCAGCGCCGGCGACCGTACCGACACCGTCGTCACCGTGCGGCCCAGTGATCCGACGCACAACGCGGACGTACAGGCCGCCGAACTGACCACGGTGCACTACGCGTCGGGCCGGCTGGCGGTGAAGGCGCCCAGGAGCAAGGCCCGTTCGTTCTTCGGCCGAACCGCGTCGGTGGACGTGACGGTCGAGTTGCCGACCGGTTCCCGGGTCGAGGGCAAGGCAGCGGCGGCGGACGTCCACGCCGAGGGCCGGGTCGGCGAGGTCGCCTTCACCGTCGCGGCGGGCGACATCCGGCTCGACCGGACCGGCGCGTTGAAGCTGAACTCGACCGCGGGCGACGTCTCGGTGGCCCACTCGGTCGGCCACACCGACGTCAGCACCGCGGCCGGCGAGATCCGGATCGGCAAGATCGACGGCACGGCGGTGGTCCGCAACACCACGGGCGGCATCTCGCTCGGCGCGGTCAGCGGCGACCTGCGGCTGAACACCACAATCGGCGACATCGCCGTGGACCGGGCGCTGACCACCGTCGGCGCCAAGACGATCTCCGGCAGCGTCCGGATCGGCGAGGTGGTGCACGGCGCGGTCCGCCTGGAGACCGCGTCCGGCGAACTCGAGGTGGGGATCCGCGAGGGCACGGCGGCCTGGCTGGACCTGAACTCGCTGGCCGGCAAGGTACGCAACTCGTTGACCTCGGCCGATGGCCCGGAGCCCACCGATGACACGGTCGAGGTGCGCGCTCGCACGCTCTCCGGCGACATCGTGATCCGGCGTTCCTGACCCGGCCCATCCGAAGCACGCCGCAAGACCTTGAAGTACGTACGGGGGAGGGACAGCCCATGTGGGCCGCAGCCGAAATGTCCGGTGGGGTCTGGCCATTGCCGCATCCGGTGCCGACGCCGCTGCTGTGTGCGGTACTGATCCTGGCCGCGCTGGCCGCCCTGGAGCAGTGGCATCGACAGCGGAAGATCGCCCACCGACGCGCGGGCCGACGGGCCGGGGGAGCGGCCGACGGACGGGGCGGGGAACCGGCCGCCGGCCGTGCGCGGGGGGCGACACGCGAGGCGCAGCAAATGTCGGATTTGCTGACAATCCCGGCGGAATATGGGGGCGAACCGCCGCGGACATCCGCCGTCGTCTCGAATTCGCAGGGAGTCGCCATGCCCGTGACCGCCGATCTCGACAAGCTGCTCGACAAGGCCTACGAGAACAAGACCCTGAGCGAGGTGCTGGCCGCGCCGGTGGCCGGACTGGCCGGGATCACCGACGCGCACGCGGAGCACCTTGCGTCGCTGAAGATCAAGACCATCGGCGACCTGGGCCGCAACAAGTATTTCCGCTGGGCTGCCTCGCTCGCCGACCTCCAGGACAGCGGCGCCAAGTAGCCGTCGAGGTCGGATCGGTGCGACCCGGGCCCGGATCCGAGTGCGGCTCAGCCGCTCGGGTCCGTCTCCAGGGCCAGCAGCAGATCCACCCGATCCCGCGCCGAGAACAGATCACGGCCGGTCAGATCCCGGACCCGGCCCATCCGTTGGTGCAGCGCGCTGACATGTACGCCGAGCATCCCGGCACAGCGCTGCCAGGCCCCGTTGGCGGCCAGGAAAGCGGCGAGGGTGCCGACCAGGTCGGTGCCGTGTTCGGCGTCGTAGGCGCGTAGACCGCCCAGGACGCGGTCGGCGAACGCGGCGCGGACGGGCGCGGGTACGGCGGTCAACAGCGCCGGGTAGGCGTCGATCTCCGGGCTCTCGGCCACCGTGAGCCGGCCGGGGCGCGTCCATGCGAGGTCCCGCGCGCCCCTGGCCTCGGCCAATGCCGTCACCCACGTGGGGGACGTGCCCGCGATGCCGATCGCTACCCGCTCCGGGCCCAGCAGTTGCTCCCACCAGCGGGCGGTCCGCGCCAGCGCCTCGGCGATCCGCGCCGCGGCGCCTGCGCCCGAGCCGCCGGCGCCCAGGACGACCACCTCGGCCTTGCCGCACGCCACCACCCAGCGGGCCGCCGGCTCCGCCGCCAACGTCTGCTCGATCAGGTCCACGACCAGCCGCTCGGTCCACGCGTCCGCCCCGTCGCCCGCCGCACAGATCACGATCGGCGCGGCGTCCGGTCCGATGCCGGCCGCGCCGAGCCGGGCCCGGATCGCCGCCGGCGCCGCGTCCGCCTCGATCAGCTCGACCAACTCCCACGCGTGGGCCCGCTGTACGGCCGACCGCTCGGCGTGTCGGGCGCCGCCGAGCAGCAGGAGATCCGCGCACTGCGCCAATGCCCGGTCGGCTCGCCGATCCCCGCCACAGACCAGGTAGCCCGCGAAGGCCGCTCCCCGCCCCAGCGCGAACACGGTGTCCCCACCGATCAACGCCGGCAACCGCTCGGCGGCAAGCGCGTCCCGCGCGAGGCGCACGCAATCGGGTACCGGCCGGATCGTTCGCGTCGCATCGCCCGAACTCGGCTTCGAACCGGGCCCGTTTGTTCCGCCGGGCGCCGGGTGTCGCGGGTCCGCCTCGGCGGGCGCCGTGCGCGTTCCGCGATCCGTGTCGTGCCCCGGACCCGGGCGATGTGCCTCGGCCGCCGACGCGTCCGCCGGGTTCGCGGCCGCGAGTACGCCCCCGGCGGGGGTGATCACCCGGCACCGGGTGCCCAGTTCGTGGGCCAGGAGGTCGAGCAGGGCCTGGGTGTCCGCGCCCTCGGCCAAGGCGGCGATCAGGCGGCGTTGGCGGGTCGGCAGGTGTCCGGTGGCCGGTTCGTGTTCGGTGGCGATGCGGCCTGCGATCACCTCGGTGATTCGGATGGGTGAGACCGAGGGCGGGGCCAGGAGGAGCGGGAGGCCGGCTCGGGTGCATGCGTCGACCAGGGCGTAGGGCACGGCGTCCGGGACCGGGTCGGGGGTGGTGGGCGCGGCCTCGGGCGGTCTTGGTGCGCTGCGTATTCGCGGGGGCGTCTCGACCGCCCGGGGCGCGATCACCAGGGCCGTCGCGCCGCCCGCCGTGAGGGAGCGGACGAAGTTCGCGCCATCCGGGCCGGCTTCGTTCGGGTCGCCGGTGGCCACCACGAGTTCGCCGCCGGTCAGGGCCCCGTCCGGGTCGATCGGATCGGCCGCGACCACCCGGCATACCTCGCGGCCGAGCCCCTCCGTGCCCGCCAGCAGGGCCAGGCGCAGCTCGGGCATGCCCAACAAATCCTCGACCCGCACCGCCGTGCCCCCAAGCCGTTGCCCATCAACGTCCGATGATCGTATGAATACGGAGCGGCGCGGAGACGACGCTTCCGCCGGAACGACCATCGCACAGCCGGGCGGCACGGACCCCGCCGACCACCGAAGCCGCCTGGAAGCCGCCGCGCATCGGCGGATCCGACGGCGGCGCGGAGACGACCCCGCTCGGGTCCGGCGGTGCGTGCTTCAGGTGCTCACGGCCAACCGATATCCGCGCTTGGTGACGGTCTTGACCAGGCCCCGGTGCGGTCCCAGGGCGCTGCGCAGTCGGGCCACCGCGGCCTCGACCGCGTGTTCGTCGGCGGCGGTGCCGGGCCAGACCCGGCGCAGCAGTTCGGCGCGGCTCAGCACCCACCCGGGCTTCTCGGCCAGCGCGCGCAATACCGCGGCCGGCACCGGGGGCAGCGCGATCACCCCGCCGTGCACCAGTACCGCGTTGCCCTGGAGCACCAGCCGGTCGGTACCGGTGTGCAACTCCCGCCGCACCCGCGCCGGCAGCGTCTCGGCGACCATCCGCACCAGCGAGCCCAGTCGCCCGTGCGCCGGCCAGACCGCCGGCACACCCTCGTCGAGCAGCGGCTTCGCGCAGGCCGCGCCGAGGCACACCGGCAGCACCTCGGCGCGCAACGCGGCCAGTACCGGCTCGCGTCGGTCCGACTCGGCCGCGAGCGCCAGGAACGCGCCGACCGCCGGCGCGCTGGTGAAGGTGAGCGCGTGCATCTCGCGCCGGACCACCTGTTCGATCAGCCGGCGGACGGCGGCCGGATCCTCCGGCGGGCCCCACCGATACACCGGCAACTCGAGGACCTCGGCGCCGCGTTCGCGCAGCGCGGCGGCGAAGCCCGGCAGGGGTGCGCCGTGTTGCTGGACCGCGATCCGGCGTCCGCGCAGATCGTGGGTCGACAACCAGTGCAACAACTCGTCGTCGGCCGCCGAATCCGGCGAGTACCGCTCCCGCAGGCCGGTCGCCCGGACCGCGTCGGCCGCCTCGGGCCCCCGGCCGAGCACCGTCGCCGCCGCGCACGCGCGCCGTACCGCCGCGGAATGTCCCCACGCCTCGGCCGCGGTCAGCCAACCGCGCCACCCCGCGCCGGTGGTGGCCACCACGTAGTCGAGCGGTTCGACCAGGCAGCGCTCCGTGGCCCGGCGCAGGACCGGGTCCTCGCGCAGCGGCACGATGCTCATCGTCGGCGCGCCCACGACCTTCGCCCCCCGCTCCACGAGCAGGGCGACGAGTTCGTCCCGCCGGCGGACGGCGGTGACCCCGACGGTGAGCCCGACGAGCGGTGCGAAGGTGCCGGTACGAGTAGCCATGTGGCGAGGTTGACGGGTCGGCGTTACGCCCGTGTTGCCGTCCGATCACCTGCCGGTAAGGCGCGAGGATTCGGTCGGCGGCGGGGGAGCTCGGCGGGCCCTCGGGGAGAGCCGGTCATCGGCGCGGCACCGCGCTCGGGGTCGGCGCCGCCTCGACCCCGGTCTCGACCACGTCCTGCGCCGTGGGCGCGGTCGGCAGGTCGCGGCAGTGGCGGATGGGGGACAGGAGCAGGAGGAGCGTGGAGGCCGGGATGATGGCGGCCATCACCCACAGGGTGGGGCGTACCCCGATCGTGGACCCCAGGGTGCCGGCCAGGACCGCGCCGAGCGGGATGGTGCCGTAGTTGACGAACTGTGAGCTCGCCGTGATCCGGCCGAGCAACCGCGGTGGGCAGTACTGCTGTTGGAAGCTCGCCTTGATCACATTGGACGCCACCACCCCCGCCGACATGGCGAACGAGCCGAGCACGAACAGGATCAGGCCCGCGCCGCCGGTGGTCAGTGGGATCAGCAGCACGAAGAGCGTCACGCCGGGCTCGAAGACCAGGAACGCCCGCGCCGTGCCGATTCGGGCGGAGACCCGCCGGGAGACGAACGCGCCCGCCACCCCGCCCAGCGCGCCGGCCGCGATCAGGCTGCCGACCACGCCCTTGCCCACTCCGATCTCGCGGACCAGGAGGACGAGTTGCATCGATTGCAGGCCGATCAGCCCGAGATTGGCCGTGCCGCCGAACAGCGCGAACGCGCGCAACCATGGGTCCCGGGCGACCAGTCGGAGACCTTCGTTGATCTCGCCGATCAGCGAACGCTCGGCGTGGCGTTCGGGGTCGGCCCTGGCCGCCGGCTCCCGGTGGCGGATGCCGAGCAGGCACAGGAACGAGCTCAGGAAGGTGCCCGCGTTGACGAACATGCCGTTCACCGCGCCGGCGACCTGCGCGATCAGGCCGCCCGCGCCGACCCCGGCGATCTGCGCGGCGGACGCGCTGCCGTGCAGCTTGCTGTTGCCCTCGGCCCGGTCGGCGGGGGCCACCAGGCTCGGCAGGTAGGCGGTGTACGCGGTCTGGAAGAACACCGCGGACACCCCGGTGGCCAGGGTGATCGCCAGGAGCAGGCCGATGCTGAGCAGGCCCGCCCAGTGCGCCAGCGGTACCGCCAGGAACAGTACGCACGAGGACCCGGCGGCGGCGAGCATGATCGGGCGGCGGGCTATTCGGTCCACCCATACGCCGACCGGCAAGCCGATCAGCAGCCACGGCAACCAGGCCGCCGCGCCGAGCAGGCCGATCTCGAAGGTGCTCGCGTCCAGCGTCGAGATGGCGATCAGCGGCATCGCCACGCCGGTGACCGACGCGCCGAACTTGCCCGCCGTCTCGCCGCACCACAACAGTCGGAAGTCGCGATGCCGGCGCAGCAGGCCGCTCACGGCGAATCCTCTTCCGGTCGGCGCGGGAAGGACTGGAACTGGAGCACGATGGTGGCCGAGCCCGGTTCCTCGGGCAGTTGCTCGTACTCGCGGATCAGGTCCAGCACGCGGGTGTTGAGCTCGGCCAGTTGCCCGGCGGTCAGCCGAATGCCGCTCCAGTCGGCGACGTTGCGGGCGCGTACCCACTCGGGGCCCATCGTGTCGGCGTCGGCGAACGATTCGACCACGCGCGCGGCCTGCTGCCGCCACGACTCGGTCAGGTAGACGTCCAGCGCGCCGCGCGATTGCGGGTCCGCGCGGAACTCGGCGGTGTGCAGGGCGCGCGGCTTGACCACCGCCCGCCACCACCGCTCGCGCTTGGTACCGCGCTCGGGCACGTCCTCGATGAAGGCGTGCTCGGCGAGGTGGCGCAGATGCCAGCTCACCGTCCCGGTGCTCTCGCCGACCCGGGCGGCGAGATGGGTGGCGGTCGCCGGTCCGTCGAGTTTGAGCAGTTCGAGCAGTTGCATGCGTAGCGGGTGGGCCAGGGCACGCAGGCCCCGGGCGTCTATCTGCCGCGGGGCGGGGTCGTCGGTCATGGGTCGACTGTAATAGACAGAGACTTCTCTGCAAAGAACTCTCTGCAAAGAATCCTCTGCATGTCGCGGCCGCGATCTCCACGATCTCCGCGCGGGGCGACCGGATAACGTGGCGGACGTGCTGTCCGGTGCGTGGTCGAGGCCGGTTTCGGGCAGTCGTCCCCTTTTGTTGGCCCAACCCTGCGTGAGGAAATCCGTGGACAAGCCCGTCCTGCTCACCGTCGACGACGATCCGGCCGTGTCCCGCGCCGTGGCCCGTGACCTGCGGCGGCAGTACGGCGACCGGCACCGCATCGTGCGCGCCGAATCCGGCGCCCAGGCGCTGGAGGCGCTGGCCGAGCTGCACGAGCGGGGCGAGCAGGTCGCGGTGCTGATCGCCGACCAGCGGATGCCGCAGATGGACGGCGTCGCGTTCCTGGAACAGGCCGCGCACCTGTACCCGCGCGCGAAACGGGTGCTGCTGACCGCCTACGCGGACACCGGCGCGGCGATCCGGGCGATCAACGACGTGGACATCGACCACTACCTGCTCAAGCCCTGGGATCCACCGGAGGAACGGCTCTACCCGGTCCTGGACTCGCTGATCACCGCGTGGGAGACCGCGCCGGTGCCGGACGAGAGCTGGGCCACGGTGATCGGCGCGCGCTTTTCCGCGCCCTCCTTCGAACTGCGCGACTTCCTGGCCAACAACGGCGTGCCCTACCGCTGGTACGACGTGACCCAGGCGGAGGCGCGCCGGCTGCTGCGCGAGACCGGGACCACCGAGGCGGACGTGCCCGTGGTGATCGCGCCGGACTCGACCGTGCTCAAGGCCCCGTCCAAGGGCGAACTGGCCGAGTACGTCGGGCTGTCGGTGACCGCGTCGGACGACCTGTACGACGTGGTGATCGTCGGCGGCGGCCCGGCCGGGCTCGGCGCGGCGGTGTACGCGGCCAGCGAGGGGCTGCGCACGCTGCTCGTCGAGCGGCAGGCCACCGGCGGGCAGGCCGGGCAGAGTTCGCGGATCGAGAACTACCTCGGCTTCCCGGACGGCATCTCCGGCTCGCAGTTCATCGGCCGGGCCCGCCGCCAGGCGCTCAAGTTCGGCGCGGAGATGGTCAGTACGCGCGATGTGACCGGCCTGGGCGTGGACGGCGACGTGCGGACCGTCTCCTGCGACGGCGACATCGTCGCCCGGGGACACGCGGTGGTGCTCGCCACCGGGGTGTCCTACCGCACCCTGGACGCACCGGGCCTGGCCGAACTGACCGACCGGGGCGTCTACTACGGTGCCGCGCTGACCACCGGCCCGGACACCCGCGACCAGGACGTCTACATCGTCGGCGCGGCCAACTCGGCCGGTCAGGCCGCGGTGTTCTTCGCCCGCTACGCCCGCCGGGTGATCATCCTGGTGCGCGGGGCCGGTCTGGAGGCGTCCATGTCGCACTACCTGATCGAGCAGTTGGCCCAGATCCCCAACGTCGAGGTGCGAGTGCGCACCGAGATCACCCGCGCGCACGGCACCGGCCGACTGCGCGAACTCACGCTGCGCGACCGCGACTCCGGCAAGGAGGAGACGGTCCCCGCGTCCTGGCTGTTCGTCTTCATCGGCGCCAGCCCGCGCACCGCGTGGCTGGACGGCAGCGGGGTGCGCCGGGACCGGGACGGCTACATCCTCACCGGCGGCGAACTGCTCGACGACTGCGACGGCGAACTCGACGGCTGGCAGCGCCCGCCGTTCGTCCAGGAGACGGCCGTACCGGGCGTGTTCGCCGCGGGCGACTCGCGCGCGGCCTCGGTCAAGCGGGTCGCCTCGGCGGTCGGCGAGGGCGCGATGACGGTGATGCTCGTGCACCGCTACCTGGACACCCTGGACACCCGGACCCCGGCGGACACCGCGACGCCGACGGACACCCGGACCCCGGCGAAGGAGGGCTCACGATGAGTGTCTGCGACGTGTTGCCGCCCGAGGAACTGCGCACGCTCTTCCTGTTCGAAAAGCTCCCCGACGAACACCTGAACTGGCTGTGCGCGCACGGCAGGGTCGTGGCGTTTCCGGCGAACACCACGCTCTACCACGAGGGCGACCCCGGCGAGTGTTTCTTCGTGCTGCTCACCGGCGAGGTCACGATGAACCGCACGGTGCGCGGCGGCGAGTTGGAGGTGCACCGCTCGTCGATGCGCGGCGCCTACGTCGGCGCCGCACTCGCGCTCGACGGCGAGGACGGCGCGAACCCGGCGGTGCACGCGTACGGCAACACCGCGCGTACGCACGTCGACTCGACCTTCTTCGTACTGCCCGCGGCCGAACTCGCGCAGGCCTTCACCGAATGGTTCCCGATGGCCGCGCACCTGGTCGCCGGGATGTTCCTGGGCGCGCGCCGCAACGGCTCGGCGGTGGGCCAGCGGGAACGGATGGTCGCGCTCGGCACGCTCACCGCGGGGCTTACCCACGAGCTGGGCAACCCGGCGGCGGCGGCCGAGCGGGCCGCCGCGAGCCTGCGCACCCGACTCGGCGAACTGCGCTCGGCCCGTACGGAGTTGGCCCGGGCGCAGGCGAGCGCCGAGGCGTTGGCGGCGCTGGACCGGTTGCAGGCCGAGGTGTTGGCGCGGCGCGCCGGCGAGCCGCCCCGGTTGCGCCCGCTGGAGTTCGCCGACCGTACCGACGAAGTGGCCGAGGTCTTCGAGGACTTGGCGCTGCCGGATGCGTACGAGACGGCGCCGTCGTTCGTCAACGTGGGGCTGTACCAGGACTGGGCCCGGGACGCGGGCACCGCGCTCGGCCCGGCCGCGCGGCCCGGGCTGACCTGGCTGGCCGCCAACCTGGAGGGCGAGGCGCTGCTCGACGAGGTCGCCGACGCGCTCGGCCGGATCACCGAACTGCTGGCCGCCGCCGGGCAGTACACCCAGATGGACCGGGCCCCCTACCAGGAGACCGACCTGCGCAAGGGCCTGGACAGCACGGTGGCGATGCTGGCCGGTCCGCTGCGGGACATTCGGGTCGAGCGCGAGTACGCCCCGGATCTGCCGAGGATCCAGGCGTATCCGGCCGAGCTGAACCAGGTGTGGACCAACCTGATCGACAACGCCGCCGACGCGATGGGCGGCAAGGGCACGTTGACCCTGCGGGCGCACGCCGATGCCGCGTCGGTGGTGATCGAGATCGAGGACAGCGGTCCGGGCATCCCGCCGGACCTCCAGGACCGCATCTTCGAGCCGTTCTTCACCACGAAGGCCCTCGGCGAGGGCACCGGGCTCGGGCTCGACATCTCCTACCGGATCATCGTCCAGCGGCACGACGGCACGGTGACGGTGGAGTCGGAGCCGGGGCGCACGACGTTTCGGATCACGCTGCCGAGGTAGCCGGGCGGGAGTTTCCGGCCGCGATCGCGACCGCGGTCGCGGCCGTGCTCACAGGCCCAGGACCGCGCGCAGGGCCACGTCGACCTGCTCCATCTCCTCCGGGGTCACGTCGCCGAGATAGGTGCCCTGTTCGAACCGGCGGTGCCGGGAGGTGTACAGGTCGGGGGCCAGCACCACACCGTTGACCGGTGTGGTGATCCGGACCGTGACCAGCGACTCGCGCCGGTCCCCGATGGTGTCCACGAGTGCGCACAGCGCCGCGCCGGGATGCAGCGCGGCGACGTGGTCGTTCTGCACGATCATGAAGGTGCGTTCGCGGCCGACGGTGGGGATCGTCCACACCTGGCCCCGCTTCAGTGGCCGCACGGCTGTGCCCCCGCCCGAGCCGAGCCGGCGAGGGTCGACCGGCCGTGCCGCGCCGTCCGGGTCGGACGGTCGGGGTCGGGGACGAAGCGGTTGCCGGTAGCCATGGATCAGTCGTACCAGACGCGACGCCACCCGAATCGCCATCGAGGCGCGCGTTCGCCGCCGGCGGAGCGATTCGCGCCGTTAACCGGCTCGTCGCGCGGCCGACACCCCGGGGCCGGCCCGAATCCCTCGCGCGAGCGAGGCGGCGCGGGGCGCACAACCGCGACACTGTCGGTACCCGTCACCCTGGAGTAGGCAGCATGTCCCACCACCTCGCCGAGCACAGCGCCGATCACCATGTCCGAGGTCGGGCCAAACACACCCTCGTGCTGATGCGGCGCACCAATCCGCAACTCGTGGACGTGCTGATCGCACTGTCGGTGTGGTGCTTGGTGTCGCTGCCGTTCCTGGTCGCCTGGAAGTCGCCGTATCGGCTGAGCTTCTTCCTGTTGAGCGGCACCGCGATCCCGCTGATCTGGCGGCGCCGCGCGCCGTTCCTGGTCTCGTCCGTGATCGCGGTGTTCTCGGTGTCCGCCGCGCTGCACCATCGGCCCGGCCAACAGTTCCAGTTCGGCATGACCATCGCGATCTACACGGTCTTCGCGCACGGCCCACGCCGGCAGCGGCTGACCCTGGCGGCACTCGCGCTGCCGATCACGCTGACGGTGGAGTACGCCAAGCATCAGGCGCCGCAGCAGGCCACGTTCGACATCCTGGCGTTGACCGCCGCGGCGGCCTTCGGCCTGGCCACCCGGCATCGCACGGCCTATATCGCCGGGATCGAGGAGCGCACCCGGCGCCTCGAGTACGAACGCGACTTGGAGATCCGCCGGGCCGCCGCCGAGGCGGCCCGCGCCGCCGCACGCGAACGGGCCAGGATCGCCCGGGACATGCACGACATCCTGGCGCACGCGGTGAGCCTGATGACCGTCCAGGCCGAGGCCGGGCCGGTCGTGGTGCGCAGCGATCCGGCCCGCGCCGAGGCCGCGTTCGACGCGATCGCCGACGCGGGACGCGACGCGATGGTGCAACTGCGGCGGATCCTGGGCACGCTCAAGGAGGCCGACGAGACCGGTACCCGGGCGCCGCAGCCCACCGTGGCCAATATCGCCGACCTGGTCGCCGAGGTGGGCCGGACCGATCTGCGGGTGGTCTACGAGAGCGTCGGCGAGCGCCGACCGCTGCGTTCGGACGCCGAGATCGCCGCGTACCGTGTCGTCCAGGAGGCGCTGACCAACACGGTCAGACACGCACACGCCACGACGGCGACGGTGCGGCTCGAATGGGGCGAGGACACGATGAGGATCACCATCACCGACGACGGCCGGGGCGGGCGACCGGGGCCGGGCGGCGGGCACGGGCTGGTCGGCATCCGCGAGCGGGCCACCGCGTGCGGGGGCAGTGTGACCATCGGGCCCCGGGTGACCGGACCCGGGTTCGAGGTCGCGCTGCGCATCCCGCTCGACGCGGTGCGCGCGTCGTGACGCCGATCCGGGTGGTGGTGGCCGACGATCAGGGGCTGGTGCGCAGCGGCTTCGCGATGATCCTCGACGCGCAATCGGACATCTCGGTGGTAGCCGAGGCCGGGGACGGCATCGAGGCGGTCGAGGCGGTCCGCGCACACCGGCCGGACGTACTGCTCCTGGACATCCGGATGCCCAGGATGGACGGCATCGAGGCGGCCCGGGTGGTCTCCGTCGAGGCGCCCGCGTGCCGGATCGTCATGTTGACCACGTTCGACGTGGACGAGTACGTCTACGACGCGCTCTACGCGGGAGCGGCCGGTTTCCTGCTCAAGGACGTGCGCCGGGACGACCTGGTGCACGCGGTGCGCATGGTGGCGAGCGGCGAGGCGCTGCTGGCGCCGTCGGTGACCCGGCGGCTGATCGCGGACTACACGCGTCGGGTGCCGCGTACGGAGCAGCCCACCGAACCCTCCGAGCGGTTGGCCGTGTTGACCGTCCGAGAGCGGGAGACGATGCGCTGTCTGGCGCTCGGGATGTCCAACGCGGAGATCGCCGAGGCCCTGGTGGTCAGCGAACACACGGTGAAGACACACGTCAGCAGCATTCTCGGCAAGCTCGGGCTGCGCGATCGGGTGCACGCGGTGATCTGCGCCTACGAGACCGGCCTGGCCGTCCCCGGGACCACCTGAGGGTTCGCCTCGCTCGCTCGGGTGAGAAGCGCGCGGTTTCTCCCTCCTACAGGGGGAGTACGCGGGTCGGTGGAAACGGTTCGTACAGCCGATGCGGTGCAGGTTCCCGCCGGCCGATCCTGGTGGGGCCCGAGGGACTGTCCCGTCGGGGGTTCGGATCGGGGGCACGCCATGGGCGACGTTTTGCAGCAGCCGACCACAGAGCTCTACCTGCGGTTGAGCGACTGCACGATGCGCGTGGGCCGGGGCTCGCGGGGCCGCCCGGCGCTGGAGGTCTACACCGGATACCGGCTGATCGATGTGGCGGTGGCCGGTGCGATGTTCGGCCCGACGCTGCTGCGCGGCGCGCTGCGCTCCGGCCGCGGCGAGCCGGCCTGGGCGCTGGCGTGGGGCGTGCTGCCGGACGACGGTGTGCCGCCGCAGGTCGAGTTCCGCCGGGGCCGCTTCGTCCTCCAGGCCCCCGCGACGATCTTCGGGGAGCGCTTCTGGGTGGCCACCGTGCCGGGCATCTACCGCTCCCTGACGGTCCGTACCGTCGACGGCGGCATCGACGAGGGCGGCCGACTGACCCGCATGCGCGCACCGCGCCTTTGAGTCGACGCGCGGGGTGCGGGCGGGCCCGGAGCCGGCGGTCGGTCCCCGGGGCCGGGCGAATGGGCTCCCGAGGACCGGACGCGGCAGGATCGTTCAGGTCTGCAGCGGGAGGAGTTCGGCGGCGAACTCGTCGAGGAACTGGGTCCACGAGCGCGGCGGGCCGGCCGGTCGGACCACGAACTTGCTCAGCCCGGCATCCGCGTACCGGGCGATCGACTCCCGCGCGGCGGCCCAGCCGGTCGGCACCAACTCGGCCACGTCCAGATCGGGACGCTGCCGGCGCAACGCCTCGAACCCGTGGCCCGGCGCGTCGTCGAACGCGACCACCAGGCTCATCCCGTAGTGGTCGTCGTCCACGGTACGCCCGGCCTCCGCCGCCGCGGCCTCGATCGTGCGCCGCGCCGCGCCCGCCTCGTCCGGGGTCAGCGCCGCGCCGAGCCAGCCGTCGGCCAGTCGGCCGACCCGGCGCAACGACCGCGGGCCGCTGCCGCCCAGCCACAGGTCCAACGCGCGGGCGGGGCGCGGCCGGACGGTGGCGTGTGCGCAGCCGAAGTACTTGCCCTGGAACGTCACATCGTCGCCTTCGAGCAACAGCCGCACCAGGGTGAGCGTCTCGTCCATCACCTCGCCACGCGGCCCCGGGATCGGGAACAGGGGCCGCTCGCGCGCAGTCGCGTGTTGCACGCCGAACACCGGCAGGATCCGGCCCGGCGCGAGCGCGGCCAGCGTGGCGAGTTCCTTGGCCACGGCGACGGGATTGCGGCCGGGCAACACGGTGACCCCGCTGCCCAGCTTGAGCCGCTCGGTACGTCCGGCCGCGTAGCCGATGCCGACGAGCGGATCGGGCAGATCGCCGCCGATCAGGTCGGGCAACCACAGCGAGTCCACGCCGAGCCGCTCCAGGTACTCGACCAGTTCGCCGAACGAGACGGGGTCGGCGGGGTCGCGCGGCCCGAGGCCGACACCGATGCGCAGTTTCATGGACCCAGCCAAACCCGGATGGCCGGCCCGGTCAAGCAACCGGCCGAGCGGTCGACATACCGGACAGGTGGTCCGCGGCGGCGCGCAACTCGGCGATGTACGCGTGGCGTTCGGTCCAGCCCACGGCGGCGCGCAGCGGGCCGATCTGGAGCTCGTGGGTCGGCCGACCCCGCGCGTCCCGGACCGGTGCGGCCAGATAGCTCAGCGGCAACTCCCGATCCGCGGCCAACTCGGCCTCGGTGTACGGGTGCGCGCTGATCGCGGCCAACTGCTCCCACACCCGGGCGCGCAACCCGACCCGCCCCGGATGCTCGGCCAACAGGCGTACCACGTCCCGGAGTACCGCCAACAGCTCGACCGAGCCCGAACCCGAAGCAGAGCCCGAAGCAGAGCCCGAAGCCGAGTCGGATCGCGGTCGCCATGCGGCCACCCCGTGCGCCCGGATGGTGTCCAGCGTCGCGGCCGACTCGGGCGCGTGCGCCAGCCACGCGGCCCGCTCGGCGGCCGACCGCCAGGCCAACACCGACGCTCCGGCGGGTGGTCGCAGCGGCAACCGGGTGCCCACCTCGATCCCGGCCGGCACCCGACCCGGACCCGGCTCCACCGCCAGGAACACCACCTGATCCACCCCGACCAGGGACAACGCCACCCCGCACCGCACCCGCACGGCCAACGCCGCCAACACCTCGGCCGTACCGGCGGGTACCGGTACGCGCGCCCGCACCGCGTCGGCGACCGCGAGCAGCCCCGCGCCCAGCGTGTACAACCGGTCCGGCCCGCGCAGCACCCAGCCCGGCGCCTCGAGCGCGGCCAGCACGGCGGTCGCGGTGGACCGGTTCAACTCCAGGCGGGCCGCCACCTCCGACACACTCAGCCCGCGCGGCGCGGCGGCGAGCAACTCGACGACGGCCACGACCCGATCGGTGGGCGGTGAAGCGACCACGGAGCACCCCTTGTTCCGGCTCGGCGTCATCCCTAAGGTCAGCGAATATACGTCACCTCGACGACGAATATTCGTCACAGATGTAGGTCTGTGCATCTGTACGTCCGTATGTCCGGACGTCTGTGCGCCTGTTCGTCGCCGAGGCCCGACCCGGGAGTGCGGATGATGACCCGAAAGACGTCGGCGGCAACCACGGACGTGGCCGAACTCGCGCAATTCGACATCGAGGGCCACGACTTCGCCTTCGACGACATCCCGAACCTGCACGAGGTGCTCGCGGCGGCCCGGGCCCGAAAGCCGTACGCGATCGTGCCGTTCCTGGGTACCAAGGCGGTGTTGTTCCTGACCCACGACCTGGTGACCGCCGCGTTCAAGGACGAGGAGTCGTTCCCCGCCTCGGCGATCTACGCGGCCACCACCGAACCCGTACTCGGCCACACCATCCAGTGCATGCGCGGCGCCGAACACCGGATCAACCGGAAGCTCGTGGTGCCCGCCTTCCGTCGCTCGATCGTCACCGACCAGGTCGAGGCGATCCTGGAACCGCTCGCCCACGAACTCGTCGACCGGTTCGAGGCGAACGGGGAGGCCGACCTGGTCACCGAGTTCACCCACGGCTACCCGGTACAGGTGATCACCCGCCTGCTCGGGCTGCCCGTCGACGACGAGGAGCGCTTCCGGCGCTGGGCCGTCGACCTCTTCCACTTCCCGATGGCGCCGGACGCCGCCGAGCGCGCGTCGCGCGAGTTCACCGAGTACGTGACGCCGATCGTCGCGCGCCGCCGGGTCGACCCCGGCGAGGATCTGCTGTCCACCCTGGCCGGCACCGAGGCCGAGGGCCGCCGGCTCACCGACGAGGAGATCCTGTCCTTCCTGCGCCTGCTCTTCCCGGCCGGCGCCGACACCACCTACCTCGGCCTGGGCAACGCCCTGTACGCCCTGCTCACCCACCCCGAGCAACTGGCCCGGGTGCTCGCCGACCCGGACGAGGAACTGCAATGGGCGGTCGAGGAGTCGCTGCGCTGGGAGCCGCCGGTGGGCCTGCTGCCCAGGATGTGCCCCGCGCCGGTGCAAAATTGGCAGGGCCTGGGGCTGGACATCCCGGCGGAGACCCCGCTGATCTTCGCGATCACCGCGGCCAACCGGGACCCGGCGCACTACCCCGACCCCGACGTGTTCGACCTCGGCCGGCGGGTCCGGCCGACGCTCGCCTTCGGCGACGGACCGCACGTCTGCCTGGGCACCTGGCTGGCCGTCGCGGAGATCCGGGCCGCGCTCAAGGTGCTGTTGGTCAGGCTGCCGGCACTGCGCCTGGCCGAGCCGACGCGCGTACGGGGGCTGCTCGGTACGGCGCTGCGCGGACCGGAGTCGTTGCGGGTGCGGTTCGGGGGGTGAGCGGGCCCGCCCGCCGCTACGGCGTCCGCGCGTCGAGCGGCGTGACACTCTGCAGGAGGCCCCAGACGAACTCCGCACGGTAGTCGGCCGCGCCCTCGGTGAGCAGGCTCGCCCACCTGCTGGGCGCGGACCCCTCCACGTGCCGCAACCGCGGGAACGCCCGCGCGACGTCCGCGATCACGAACTCCCACGGGCGCAGTTCGGCCACCGTCTCGACCGGCGGCGCGGTGGTGGGGTCGGCGCGGACCAACCACTCCTGCCAGATCCGGCGGTCGGGGCCGGTGAGGATCTCGAAGCGCAGATCCGGCCACAGCGGCAACTCCCACCACTGCGCCTCGGCCCGCAGATCGCCGATATCGCGCGGCGCCCGGCCGGTCGGTTCGCCCAACGCGGCGCGGTAGGCGCGTTCCAGGCCGCCGATCGCCCGGCTGCGGACCATCCGTTGCCACTGTGCGTTGACCTCGCGCATCCGGGTCCGATCGCACTTCAGCTCGCGTACCGCGTCCGCGACCAGGTCGGGCTGGTAGTCGGCCATGCGGCGCAACAGCACCAGGCAGAAGTCGTCCGGTCCCACGATGTCGATCTCCGTACTCGTTGCTCGTTCGGTCGCCGGTCGCCGGTCGCCGGTCGCCGGTCGCCGTTCGTCAGCCGTCCGGTCGGCCGTTCGTCAGCCGTTCGGTTGCGCCCGGTGACCTCCGACGCTATCCGCAATGCGGCCGGCGCCGTGCTGATTCCTGCCAATGTGTACAGCCGAGCCACTGGGATCTGACGGTCCGTCAGCGCTATCGTGACCCCGAAGTCATCGGGCGGCCACCGGACAGTCGGCGCCGACCCACTACATGGCAAGGGGTGGCACATGATCGTCGACTACATCCGGATGCTCGGCGCGGACCGCATCGAACATCCGGGCGGAACCCTGCTGGCCCACCTGAGCCGGGTCGAAGCCCTGCTCGACACCTGGGGCGCGCGCCCCGAGTTGCGTACGGCCGGCCTGTGTCACGCGTTGTACGGCACGGACGGCTTCGCCCGCGCCCTGCTCCCGCTCGACCGCCGCGCCGAACTGGCCGGCCGGATCGGCGTCGAGGCCGAACGCATCGTGTACTTCTACGCCGGCTGCGACCGCGCCGCGAGCCACCCCACCCTGGTCGACGGCCCGTTCCGGGACCGGTTCACCGGCCGTACGTATCGGCCCACCGAGGCCGAGCGGCGCGACTTCGCCGAGCTCACTGCGGCCAACGAACTCGACATCCTCCGGATCGACCCGCAGGCCCGCGCCCGTTGGGGCGCGGACCTCCACGGCCTGCTGACCGGCTTCCGCCCGCTGCTCAGCGCCGCGGCGTGGGCCGAGTGCGAGCGGTTGGCGGGCGACGTCGATGTCGAAGTCGAGGTCGATGCCGCGGTGGCCAAGCGGTAGTCCCGTCAGCGCCCTTCCGGCGTCGGGCGGTGTTCGACGTACTCCACGATCGTCCCGTCCGGGTGCCGTGCGGTGAGTCCGGACCCGGTCGGAACGTGGCGCAGCGGGTCGGTGATCTCGGCCCCGGCCGCGACCAGTCGCTCCAGGTAGGGCGCCAGTTCGGGGACGAGCAGGGTGCCGGTGGTGGAGCGGAAGCGCTCCACCGTGGCCGCCTCGCCCTCGATCAGCAGGAAGCCACCGACCGCGGCGAGCGCGAGCCCGTACTCACGGAAGGTGAACCACATGTCGCGCTCGACACCCTGGAGGTCCTCGTAGAACTTGGCCGCCGCCTCCAGGCCGCCGGGTTCGACGAAGACGCGGAGGAAGGCGCGCGGCCTGGTGAGCGTCGACGAGTCGTTGTCGCGCCGCCACATGATGTCGGCGGTGGGGTCCGGGTCGGGGTTGGCGTCGGCGCGGGTGTCGATGTCGGTGCCGGCGTCGCCGTCCGGGCCGGCCGTGGTCGGTTCGTTGCTCATGGTGGTCGGTTCCTTCGTACGGGTGGTCGGTGGTACGTGTCCCACCCTCGCGGCGCGGCCCGGGCCCGGCCAGGCTCCGGTTCATACGGTGAGCAGCGGTCATAGGCTGGGCGGATGGCCACCACCGAGGACGAGCAGGGTCGCCGGCACGAGCTGGGCGGGTTCCTGCGCGCGCATCGTGAACTGCTCGCGCCCGAGGAGGTCGGGCTGCCCCGCTCGGCGCGCCGCCGCACGCCGGGCCTGCGCCGCGAGGAGGTCGCCGTGTTGGCCGGGGTCGGGGTGGCCTGGTACACGTGGCTGGAGCAGGGCCGGGTGGACACATCCCGACAGGTGCTCGAATCGGTGTGCCGGGCCCTGCGCCTGGACGCCGACGCACGTCGGTATGTACTCGAACTGGCCGGATTCCATGTGCCGGTGGCTCCGAGTGCGGCGCCGGCCGACCGGCTGCGGGCGCTGGTCGAGGCGTGGCCGACCAGTCCGGCGCTGGTGCTGGACCGGGCGCTGGACGTGTTGGCCTGGAACGACGCGTGGCGGGCGAGCTGGCCCGACCCGGGGGCGGTGCCGACGGAGCGCCGCAATCTGGTGTCGATGCTGCTGACCGACGCGGCGTACGAGGCCAGGTTTCCGGGGCGCCAGGCGGTGGCGCTGGACCTGGTCCGCCACCTGCGGACCCGCCCCGAGGATGCGCGGGTGCTTGCCGTGATGGCCGAACTGCGGGCGGCGCGGCCGGACTTGGCGGCCTGGTGGCGGTGCCGGGCGGTGGGCGTGTTCACGGCTCGCACGGTCGAGGTGCGGGCCGGGGACGGGGAGCGGGTGATGTTGCGGTTCGCGGTCTCGCTCCTGGTGCCGGCGGAGGCGCCCGAGACGACGGTGTTGGTGGGTACGCCGGCCGATCCGGCGACGGTCGCGCACGTGGTGGGGCGCGGGGCGGAACTCGGGTTCGCCGCACGGGAGGTCGGCCGGGTCCGTAGCGTTGACATGTAGTGGTTTCCGGTTGGAGGGCAGACCTCATGGAATCCGGCACCCTGGCAGTACCCGGTGCCGACCTCTACTCGGTCACCTCCAGGACCGCTACTCGGTCACCTCCAGGACCGCCTTGCCGCCCAGTTTGCGGTCGGCGAGCAGGTCGGCGGCCTCGGCGATCCGGGTCCACGAGCCCTGCCAGGAAATCTGCGGGTCGAGGTCGCCGCGCGCGGTCCGGGCGGCGAGCCAGGTGAGGTCGGCGTCGGCCCCCGCCAGGTCGGCGAGCAGGTAGTAGGTGACCAGCGAGCGGTCGTGCCGACCGTCCGTGCCGAACAGCGCGCCGAACGCGAATTCCTCGCCCACGCCCGTCGCGTGGCCGAGCGCGATCAGCGTCCCACCCTCCGCGAGGAGGTCGAAGGCGCCGGTCAGGTGCGGGCCACCGACGTTGTCCAGGACGCCGTACACCGGCACGGTCGCGTACGGGAGCCCGGTCGTGAGCACCTCGGTGGCGCCGAGCCCGCGCAACGCGTCGGCCTGGGCCGGGTTCCCGGTGGCGGCGACCACCTCGGCGCCGCCGAGCGCGGCCAGTTGTACGGCAAACCGGCCCACCCCGCCGCCGGCGCCGGTGATCAGGACGCGCCGACCCTGGATCGGGCCGATCCGGCGCAGCGCGCGCAGTGCGGACAGGGCCGCGACGGGTAGCGCGGCGGCGTGCGCGGCGGGCATCCCCTCGGGCAGTACGCCGAGCTGATTCGTGGCCACCGCGCGCAGCTCGGCCCATGCTCCGTCGGCGCCGAGGGTGGTCACGGGGGTGCCCACGGCGGGCCCGGAGCCGTCGGCGGCGGCCCGCTCGACGACACCGGCCGCGTCCCACCCGGGCACGGTGCCCGATTCGCCGGACGGCACGGCGAAGTGCACCTCACCGGCGTTGATCGAGATCGCCTGGACCCGGATGAGGGCTTCGTGCGGTGCGGGCTCGGGGTCGGGGACGTTGGCGGCGAGGGAGAGATGGCCGGGGGCGGAGTGGTCGATGACGAGGGCGCGCATGGGGTCTCCGGGCATGGGTGTCGGGCAGGTTCGGGCGCAGGCGGGTTTGTGCCGACGCCGAGAAACCATGATGCCACTGAGTGGCATTTGCTTACAAGTGGCTTTGGCTGCTGATCGGCAGGTTGGGGTAGGGTGGCGGCATGACCACCGAACTGCCGCTCCGGGAACGCAAGAAGCTGCGCACGCGGCAGGCGTTGGCGCAGGCCGCGTTGGCACTGTTCGCCGAAAAGGGCTTCGATGCGACGACGCTCGACGAGATCGTGAATGCGGTCGAGGTGTCCAAGCGCACGTTCTTTCGTACGTATGCGTCCAAGGAGGACGTGGCGCTTGCTCCGGAACGCGAGCTGTGGTCCGCATTTTTGGTCGACCTTGCCGAACGCCCTTTGGCCGGGCTTCTTCTGACGGTCTATCAGGAGGCCCTGACGAGTACCCTCGCGGGCATGCCGGAGGACTGGGCGGACCGGTTCGCGGCCAGCCGGCGGATTGCCGAGGCCACGCCCGCGCTGAACGCGCACAGCCTGCGGTTCTGCGCGGACACGACGGACGCCGCCGTCGAGACGATCGCCGGCCGGCTCGGTTCGGCCGCGCCGGAGCGGATCCTGTTGCATCTGTCGCTGGACACGATGGTCGCGGCGTGGCACTGGGCGCTGCGGGAGTGGACCGTGCAGGGGGCCGGTCCGGGGTTGGCGGGGCACCTGGAGCGGGCCTTCGGGGCAATCGGGGCGGCGGTGGAGTTGGTGGTTGTGGGGGAGATGGGCTGACGGGGGTTCGCGGTGGCGCGGTTGGTCTTGGTCCCCTTGGTCCCCTTGGTCGTTGGTCCTTGGTCGTTGGTCCTTGGTCTGGTTGGTCTGGCTGGTCTTTTGGTCCTTTGCACGCAGCGAAACGGCCCGGCCGCGTCGGTGTGACGGCGACCGGGCCGGGGCTCGGGGTGGTGGGGCGGTGGGGAGGCCAGGCGGTTGCGCCGGGGCGGTGGGCCGGGGCGGTGGGCCGGGTTACGCGGTTGCGCCGCCGTCCAGGACCAGGTCGGTGCCGACCGCGAAGCCTGCCTCGGCGGAGGCCAAGTACAGGACCGCGGCGGCGAGTTCGGCCAGGTCGCCGACTCGGCCGGACGGGTTCTCGTCCTTCATCCGGTCCGCCCGCTCGGCGTCGGTCTCACCCGGACGCAGGGACATCGTGGTGGCCAGCGGGCCGGGGCTGACCGCGTTGATTCGCACGCCGTCGCCGATGTGGTCGATCGCCGCACTGCGGGTGAGGGTACTGACGGCGGCCTTGGATGTGACGTAGGCGCCGAGGTTGGCGCGCCGGCCGTGTGCGCCGAGGTTGGACGCGATGTTGACGATCGCGCCGCCGCCGTTCGCCCGCATGTGGCCGATCTGGTGCTTCATCGACAGCCAGGTGCCGATCACGTTGACCTCCAGCGTGGCCCGGAAGTCGGCTTCATCGAGGTCGGCGAGCGGGCCGACGCCGACGATCACGCCCGCGTTGTTGACCGCGACGTCGAGGCCGCCGAACAGCTCGACGGTGCGGGCGACGAGCGCGGCCACACTCGCCGAATCGGTCACGTCGGCGGTGACGGCGGCGCCGCGCCCGCCCTCGGCCTCGATCAGCCGGACGGTCTCCGCGAGCGGCGCGGCACCGCGGCCCGCGACCACGACCGCGGCGCCCTCCCGGGCGAAGGCGAGCGCGATCTCGCGGCCGGCACCCGAGCCGGCACCGGTGACGAGGACGGTCTTGGCGGTGAAGCGTGCGGACATGGTGGTGACTCCCGAGTCTGTACTAATTGGATCGATCGGTCTTGTATGAAGGTGTGCGCCACCCAGGGCGGGGAAGGGGGCCGTGCCGAATCCCGCAGTCGAACCCCTCAAGCCGAACCCCTTGGTCGAATCCCTCAGGTGAGCAGGGCGAGTGCCTGCCCGGCCGCGTCCCGCAGGCGGTTCGGGTCGTGGCCGGTCTTGCCGACCACGCGCACCCCCTGCAGGAACACCAGGAGGAAGCGGGCGAGGGCCTGCGGATCGCGATCCGGGCCCAGTTCGCCCTGCGCCCTGGCCCGGGTGAGGGCGAGGGTCAGATTGGTCTCCAGCTGACTCCAGCCGTGCTCGACGATCCGCGCCGCGCCCGGGTCGTGCGCGGCGAGTTCGGTGGCGGTGTTGGTCAGGAAACAGCCCAGCAGTCGGGTCGATTCGTCGGTCGCCTGGCGGGCGAACCGCTCGACGAGCCCCCGGACGGCCGGCAGCACCGGGCCCGGCTGGGACAACTCCTCGAACAGCTCCGGGTTGCGGTCCTCGCGGTAGCGGTCGAGCGCCGCGAGGTAGAGGTCGTGTTTGTTGCCGAACGTCGCGTAGATGCTCGCTCGGGCGATGCCGAGGCGAGCCACGAGGTCCGCCATCGAGGTCGCCTCGTAGCCGCGCTCCCAGAACAGCTCCAGAGCGGCCTGCAGGGCGGCGTCGGGATCGAATTCCTTGGTCCTGGCCACGGGGACGACCGTAGGCTATTCGAGACCGAGTGGTCAAGAAAAGCTGACGCGAGTCGATCGACGCCCAATACCGAATGCGGAACGTTTCCGACCGCATTCCCTCCTAGGCTGCTGCGCATGGAGATCACCGCCGGCACCACCCTCAGTACCCGCCGACTCAACCGCGCGCTGCTCGAACGCCAGTTGTTGACCCGGCGGCACCCGATCTCGGCGGAGGCGGCGATCGAGCACCTGGTCGGCATGCAGGCGCAGGCTCCGCACCCGCCGTACATCGGCCTGTGGACCCGGCTCGCCGACTTCGCCCCGGCGCGGCTGGCGGACCTGCTGACCGAGCGCCGGGTGGTCCGCATCGGCCTGATGCGCGGCACGGTGCACCTGGTGACGGCCGCCGACTGCCTCGCGCTGCGGCCGGTCGTCCAGCCGATCTACGACGCGAACCTGTACCGCAATTCGCAGCACGGCCTCGGTGACTCCGTCGTCGACGTACCGCAACTGGTCGCCGCCGGACGCGAGTTGATGATCGAGCGACCGCTGACCGCCAAGGCCCTCGGCCTCGCGCTCGCGGAACGATTCCCCGGCGAGGACCCGGCGGCCCTCGCCCATGCGCTGCGCAGCCAGGCGGCCCTGGTCCAGGTCCCGCCGAGGGCGCTGTGGGGCCACAGCGGCCAATCCGCGTGTACGCCCGCCGACCACTGGCTCGGCCGCCCACTGGCCACGGAAACCACCCCGGACGCCATGCTGCTGCGCTACCTCGCCGCGTTCGGCCCGGCCACGATCGCCGACATGCAAACCTGGTCCGGCCTGGGCCGCCTACGCGAGGCCGTCGACCGCCTGCGCCCGCACCTGGTGGTCTACCGCGACGAAGCCGGCCGCGACCTGTACGACCTCCCGGACGCCTCGCTGCCCCCGGAGGACACCCCGGCCCCGCCCCGATTCCTCCCGGAATTCGACAACGCCCTCCTCTCCCACGCCGACCGCACCAGGATCATCTCCGACGAGGACCGCAAACGTGTCTTCACCATCAACGGCATCATCCGCCCCACATTCCTCGTGGACGGTATGGTCGCCGGCCAATGGCGCCTCACCAAGTCCGGCAAACCGGTATCCCCCGGCTCCCCGTCCGCCACCACCACGGAATCAGGCCCACCCCTGACGCTCGAACTGACCCCCTTCCGCCCCCTCACCCGAACAACCCGAAAGTCCCTCACCGAAGAAGCCACCCGCCTCCTCACCTTCACAACCCCACATCCCCACGAAGTCCACTGGAACTGAAGCCGGATCACCCGCAGCCCTTACCGGCCGGGCCGGGCGCGGCCGGTGTCGCCGGGAAGGGAATCTGCCGAACGACCCGCGCCGTGCGAGAAAGAGTGAGGACACCACCAGAGATGACCGACACGAAGAAGAAGGCGGGGGCATCCGCCCGACGCGTAACGGCAGCGCTGGAAGCACCGGCTCCCTCCGAAACGAAGACGTCCGCCCACACGCGCCTGGAAGTCGGTGACGGCCTCTCCGTCGAGGCGCGAGCCGGGGCCGAGTGGATGAGCGCAGCGCTGGACTTCGCCCAGGCGGTCTACGACCTGCGGATCGCGAAGGGCTGGTCCCAGCGACGACTCGCAGAGGCCGCGGGCATGAACCAGCGCGCGATCTCACGGATCGAGCAGGTCGGCACGTTGCCGACACTGCCGGTCGTGCTGAGGCTGGCGGACGCCCTCGACGCGAAGGTGGTGATCGTGGTGGATCGCGACAACACGGAGAAGGCGATCGAGTTCACGATGACCCCGCACACGATCGCCGATCTCGTTCCTGCAGCGCCGCTGGTTCGGTACCGCAATTCGGAGGCTCCGCCCCTAGGTTAGGGTTCGGGATTGGGCTGGGGCTGGGCGCCGGGGCTTTCGTTGACCAGTCCCCGGATCCCGGGAGGGGCCGTGCCAGAGGATGATGGGGGGATCACGTGAAGCGGGCCCGGATTCTGGTGTTGGACGCGGCTCCTGGTGATTTGCTTGTTCGGGAGTTGGCGCGTTTGCTCGGCCATGGGCTCGCCGTCACGTTGAACCTTCGGCGGGTGGTCGATCGGGCCGGGGTGCGGGCTGCCTGGGGCGGACGGGTGGACTTCACCGAATTCGATGCCTTCGACGAGTCGGCGTTGGTTGCCGAGGTCGTCCGGGACGGGCTCGGCTACCACGCGGTCAAGTCCCGTGCCGGTGTGCCGTTGCGTGCGGCGTTCCTTGCTGCGGCGACCGACGCCGCGTTGGCCAACCGGCTCCGCGTGGTCGGTCGGGCCGGGGCCGGCACCGATCACGTCGATCTGGTGGCTGCGGCCCGTCACGGCGTCGTCGTCACCCATACCCCGGGGTCCAACACGAACGCTGTCGCCGAGTTCGCCTTGGCCCAGTTGCTTGCCCTGACCCGAGATCTCCCGGCGCACAACGAGGCCGCGCACCGTGGCAACTGGCGTACACCGGCCGCGCCGACCGTGGAACTCGCGGAGCTGACCCTGGGCATCGTCGGGCCGGGTCGGATCGGTCTGGCACTGGCCGAGCGGGCGACCGCCCTGGGCATGGATGTCCAGGCCCTCTCCCGGCGCCCGGCCGAGGTGTCGCCGTCCCTGGCCCGCTCACACTCCCTCACCGCGCTGCTGAAGACCAGTGACGTGGTCTCCCTGCATCTGCCGCTCACTCCGCAGACCCGAGGGCTGATCGGCAGGGCGGAGCTGGCACTGATGCGTCCGGGGTCGATCCTGCTGAACACCGCCCGAGGCGGGATCGTCGACGAACAGGCGCTGGCCGACGCTCTGCGCGACCCCGCACACCCGCTCGCCGCCGCCGCCGTCGACACCTTCGAGCACGAACACGCCGCTTTCGCCTCGCCGCTCTTCGGCTTGCCGAACGCCCTGCTCACCCCGCATGTCGCCGGGATGACCAGGAGCGCAATGGCCACGGCGGCCGTCCGCTGCGCAGACCACATCGCGGCCCTGCTCGCCGACCGCTCCGACGGCGTACCCGTGGTGACCGGGTGACGGCCGCCGCCCACCCGCGTATGTCGTCCGAGGCGTCGTGTACCGACCGGTTCGGGGTCGCTGGTTTGTCCGGGGTGGGTCAGTACTGCGGGCAGATGTGTTTGCGGACTGCGGCGAGGACCTTTTCCGCTTTGGTCTGGCCGAGCGGGCCGTTGGTGGTGGTGAAGCGTTGCTCGGTGAGGGTGACCAACTTGGGGTGGTCGTTGGGCCATTCCTTGACGGAGGTGCATTGGTCGCGGCCCCGGCTGACCGCGCGGTCGATCTTGTTGGCGACGATGGCCGGGTCTATCGCGGTCAGTTCGGCGATGTACTTGGCCTGGGTGGCGGCGTCGGGCGTGCCGACGAGAGCGGCGGCGGGTTTGCTGCCGGTGCTTCCCGGGGTCTTGGGAGTCGTGGCCGGCGCCGGAGTTGTGGACGCGGGTGCCGCCTTGGTGGGCGTAGTGGCGGCGGGCTTCGCGGTTGTCGCCTTCGCGTCGCTCTTGGTGTCGCCGTCGCTGCCGCAAGCGGTGAGCAGGAGCAGCGCGGCTGCGGTGGCGAGGGCTGCGGTGTGGCGGTGGCGCATGGTTCTCCCCAAGGTGGACGTTCCTGGTTCGACCACTGGGCGGCGTGTGGGGTTGTACGGGTGGGCGTGGTTGTTGGTCACGTGGTGGGGAGCGATGCGTGGCGGAGGGCCGCGCGTAGGGCGTGCGCCAGGTCTTGGGAACTCGGGTGTGGGGATGTCGAGTTCATCAGGGCGGCGGTTTGGTGCAGGAGGTTGGTGATGCGGGTCGAGGTGATCGTGCGTTGGGCCGGGAGGACGCGGGACGTGAGGAGTTCGGCGGCGTCGGTCCGGGCTCGGGTGTGGGCGAACGCGTGGAGTAGGTAGGCATGGTCGTTGTGCGCCGTGCGGCTGTGCGGGATTCGGCCGGCGGCGGATTGCTCGAACAGTGGGATGGCCCGCGTCCATTGGTGGTTGTCGGCGTGGATCATCGCGTGCTGCCAGGTGATTTCGGCGGTGTCGAGCCACCACGCCCAGGCCGGGTCGCGGCTGCCGGCGCCTTGGAGGTGTCGGCTGTACGTCTCGGCGATGAGGCGGCGGGCGGCGGCGTGGTCGCCGTATTGGTTGACTGCCCGGGCTCGACGCATCACGAACAAGGTGCGTACGCCGGGCGGTAGTTCGTCCTCGAGGACCGTGTCGCAGATGCGCAACGCCTGGTCGGGCCGCCGCAAATGGATGGCCTGCATCGCGAGTTGGGACAGGGCGAAGTGTTCGGCGGAGCGGTCGCCCGCCTGGCGCGCGGTCTCGACCGCCTCGGCCGTCATCCGGTGCGCCAGGCCGTGCCGATCGGCGTCGTAGGCGAGCCAGCCCGCGATCTGCTGCGCCTCGGCGACGGCGGCCAGACCGTCGCGGGTGGCGGGTCCGACGAGGGCGCGGCGTCGGGCGGAGCAGGCCGAGCGTACGGCCGGGCCGAGGAGTTCGCCGGCGCCGAATCGGGTGTCCAGGGCCACGATGTGGGCGCTGTACTCCCGGAGTTGCTGCGCGTCGACGGTATCGCGGGCGCCCGTCGGTCGGGTGGGCGCGGCGGCCGTGGGGGCGGCGGGGGCGTGGTCCACGAGCTGGCTCTCCGTTGGTCTCCGGCTTTCGGGCCATGAGATCACATCGTGTTCGGCGGGAAGGGTCACGCCCCGAGTCGGCCGAGCAGTGCCGCGTGCCGTTCCAGGAAGTCGGCCGGCCGATGCTCGTCACACGCTCGCTGTCTACATCAGCCCGAGCGAGCGCGGCGGCACGAACAGATGGAGGGCTCGGTGCTCGTCGGCCACCAACACGGCGGCGTCGCCGGGTTGTTCGTCCGGGCTCCGGGCCAGGATGCGGCGGTGCCAGGCGCAACGTTCGCAGGCGGGCAGCCAATCGGGCAAGTCTTCGTGGTGGTCGGCGACGAGGTGGTGGGCCAGCCGGATCCGGGTGCCGATCGTGCTGTCCATGGGGTCGTCGTCGACGCCGCGTTCGCCGGTTCCGCGCCGCTCGTTGGTCTCGTCCTGAACGCGCTTCATCGTTCGGTACAGGTGGACACAGTCGGCGCAGCCCCACATCCAGGGCGGGGGTACCGGCCACTGGTTTTCGGCGTTGCCCTCGGCGTTGCCCTCGTCGGCGGTCATGTCGATCACCGTAGCCGTGGGGGATTGCGCGCATGGGGGATCGGGCGAACTGGATCGGGTGGGGTGGGGTGCGGCCGGGGCTCGGGGCGGGTGGTGGTGCGGGGGGCGGCGGCGAGGGGCCGCCCGCCATGCCCGCGAGCGGTGCACCTAGATGCGATCAGTGCACTGGATCGAGAGCAGTGCACCGAAGCATGAGCAGTGCACCGGAGCACGAGCAGTGCACTGGAGAACGAGCAGTGCACCGAAGCACGAGCGGTATACCGAATCAAGAGCGTTGCACCGAATCAAGAGCGTTGCACCGAATCAAGAGCGATGTACCGAGAGCGGTGCGCCAAATCGAGAGCACTGCTCTGAATCGAGAGCGGTGCGCAATCAGGACGTCGTGAGGGCCAGGGAGTCGCCGGGGGCCAGGCGGCGGATCGGGCGGGCGTCGGTGCCGGCGAGTTGGGTCAGGAGGTGTTCGGCGAGGGCCAGGCCGGTTTCGTTGAAGATGGCGTCGTGGATCAGTACGGCCTGGGCCGGCGCCACCTCGCGGATGTAGTTCGCCGCTTCGCCGAGCTTGAGCCACGGGCCGCCCGCCGGTACCAGGAGCGTCGGTACCGACTCCTCCGGAACCGTGAGCGCGTCGCCCGGATGGAACACGCGGCCGTCGACCAGGAAGCCGACGTTGTCGATCACCGCGATGTCCGGGTGGATCATGGCGTGCTTTTCGCCGTATACGTGCACCGACACCCCCTGCGCGCCGCCGATTTCGAATGTGTCGCCCTGCGTCACGCCCCGGACCCGGCCGCCGAGGTGGGTGAAGTTGGCGGCGGTGCTCGGGTTGGTCCAGATCTCCAGGTCCGGGTTGGCCCGGGCGGCGGCCTCCAGTGCGTCGGGGACCACGTGGTCGAAGTGTTCGTGGGTGATCAGTACCGCGTCCGCACCGACCAGCGCGTCCGGTTCGCTGAAGGCGCCGGGGTCGATCACGATGGTGGCGCGGTCGGTGGTCAGGCGTACGCAGGCGTGGCCGAGCTTGGTGAATTGCATGGCTGCTCTCCCGGGTCGGTCGGCTTCGTGAAATCCGGCGGCGTCGATTGCCGTCCCTCGATTCGATCACGCCGACCTCTGCCGACGTACGTCGACGCCCCGCCCCGCCGCCGGCGCCGCGCGGCGGGGCGGGGCCGTCGGCTGCGAGACAATCACTGCATGTACGACGATCAGCAGGAAGCGCCCGAGTCGATTCCGGTGGGGCGGGCGACGGATCTCGGCGCGGCGTTGCTGATGCCCGACATCGACCGGCCCCGCGCGTGGTTGCTCACGCTCAACGATTCGCCGCAGTCGTATGTGGATCTCGACGACCCCGCGCATCTGGAATTCGAGTACACCCGGCGCCTCGGTCACGTCGTCGACCTCGCCGCCGACCCCGGCGAACCGCTCGCCGTGCTGCACCTGGGCGGCGGTGGACTGACCCTACCTCGCTACATCGCGGCCACCCGGCCCGGCTCGTTGCAGACGGTGGCCGAGCTCGACGGCGAGTTGGCCGCCCTGGTGTTGGAACATCTTCCGCTGCCGGCGGGCGCCGCGATAGACGTACGCACCGGCGACGCCCGGGAGGAACTGGCCGCGCGGCCCGAGGACTCGGCCGATCTGGTGATCGCCGACGTGTTCGGCGGAGCCCAGGTGCCCGCTCATCTGACGTCGCGTGAGTTCGCCGCCGACGCGGCGCGGGTACTGCGACCGGGCGGGGTGTACGCGGCGAACATCGCCGACGGCGGCGATCTCGAGTTCGCGCGCGCCCAAGTGGCCACGCTGCGTGCGGTGTTCCCCGAGGTGGCGTTGATGGCCGAGCCCGGGGTACTGCGCGGCAGGCGGTTCGGGAACCTGGTCGTGGTGGCGTCGGCGGCGGTGCTGCCGGTGTCGCAGTTGGCTCGGCGTACGGCCGGCGACGCCATCCCGGCGCGGGTGCTCTCCGGCATCGAGGCACGCGTGTTCTCGCGGGACGTGCCGCCGGTGACCGACCGGACGGCCATCCCGTCGCCGACCCCGCCCGGGGGCACGTTCCGCATCGGGTGAGGCTACGTGAGGTGACCTGCGGTGACGTGCGGTCAGATCAGCTCAGGTCAGGTGACCTGCGGTGACGTCACGCGGGCGGAAGTGACGGCCCCGGGAGGCATGTTGGTGCTCCGGGGCAGTCACACCGCGCGTCAGGTGGCGAGTTGGTCCCGGAAGATGTCGTGGTTGAAGTAGGCCCTGGCCTCCCGGATCGGGCGGTCGCGTGACCACGAGGGCGATCAGGCCGGGTGGGTCGCCGAGGGTGCCGCCGGTCAGGGCCGCCGCAGCGCCGGCGGTGCCGAGGACGCCCTGCAGGCTCATCCGGTCAGGTCCGGTCCGGTCCGCGTACGTCCACCCGCTGACCGGCCGCCGGGGCGCAGCACAGCGCGGCGGCGCCGATCAGCGCGAGCAGGCCGACCGCCTGGGCACCCGGGCGGCGCGGCAGCCGGCCGCCGAGCCCCGGCCGGCGTCCGGCTCGGACGTCGGCGTCTCGCCCGATCTTCTGCGGGCGTCCCGCGCAGGCCTCCGCAGCCGTTCGCGCAGCGTCCGTCCGCAGCCGCCCCGCTCAATCCCCGGCCGGCGCCCCGCTCAGGCGTCCGCCGGCGTCTCGTTGTACACGCCCGCGTAGTCCTGGCCGGACAACTTCTGGATTGTTTCCAGGATTTCGTCGGTGATCTCCCGGCGGGCCCGGGCCACGTCCGTGCGGCCGTAGTGGCGGGAGAAGTCGAGTGGTTCGCCGAAGCGGACCAGGATGCGCGGGGACAACTTCGGGATGTTCGAGCCGATCGGCTGGACCCGGTCCGTGCCGATGATGCCGACCGGTACCACCGGGCACCGCGCCGCCAGCGCCAGCCACGCAACGCCCGTTCGGCCCCGGTAGAGCCGGCCGTCGCGCGAGCGGGTGCCCTCGGGGTAGATCCCGAACGCGTCGCCGCGTTCGAGGACGGAAAGCGCGGTCTCCAGGGCGGCCTTGGCGGCGCTGTGCGCACCCCGGGGCACCGGCACCGCGCCGATCCCGGTGAAGAACGCCTTGCTGACCCGGCCCTTGAGCCCGGGGCCGTCGAAGTACTCGGCCTTCGCGAGGAACGACACCTTGCGCGGCATGACCACGGGGATCGCGACGCTGTCAACGAACGACAGGTGGTTGCTGGCGATGATGACCGGGCCGGTCATCGGTACGTTCTCGCGGCCCTCGGTGCGCGGGCGGTAGATCGCCTTCGCGGTCGGCGCCACGACGCCATGCATGAACTTGTCGATCAGCACGGATCCCCCGTGGGAGTGGTGAGGTCTGGAAACACGCGCAACCTTATCGAGTCTGCGGCACCCCCCACGACGCGCGTACCCACCTGCGGTGTTGACGCTGTGTCAAAACTCGATCACAGTACGGCTTGCCGCCCTCGGCGATCCCTCGACCGGCGCGATCCGGGCCCGAACGCACGATCGGTGACGGTCGTTCAGACCCGCCGGGCGAGCGATTCGAGCAGTAGGTCCAGGACATCCTCGAACGGGCTGCCGGACATCCCGGCGGCCAGATGCGCGCGGACCGTCCCGATCGCCGGATAGTCCGCGCCGGGCAGCGAGTGGTAGATGTCCTGCCAGGATCGGTCGTCGGCCGCCCGCACCTCCGGGGCCAGCGCGACGAAGGACGCCTCCAGGGCCGCGTGCGCGAGCACCGTGTCGATGAACGCGCGGTAGTAACGGACCGCGTCGGCGGGGGAGAAGCCCGCCGACAGGAGCAGCGCGACGCCGAGTTCCACGGCCCGGAACTCGTGGTGTCGCCGGGTCACCCGCGCGGCGGCGATGGCGGCCACGCGCGGATGACGCAGATAGCCGTCGCGCACCCGCAGACCCAACTCGCGCAGCGACGCCACCCAGTCGGGCCCGGGTCGATAGCCGGCCAGCGTCTCGCCGATCAGGAAGTCGGCGATCGCGAGCAGCAGATCGTCCGTACCGCGGAAGTAGCGGTAGATCGCGGTCGGATCGCACCCGAGCGCGGCGCCGAGCCTGCGCACGGTCAGCGCCTGCGCGCCGTGGTGGCCGATCAGCCGTACGGCGCACTCGACGATGACGGCCTCGGACAGCACCGTCCCCGACTTGGTCGGTCTGCGCCGGCGACGCTCGCCCGCGACACGATCCACCCGATCCTCCGTAGCCGGTTCGGCCGCCGTCCGCCCGGCGCTGCGCCATACCCTACGCCTTACGTCAACACCATTGACGTAATTCTGATGCAGGCTGTTTCATCGGCGTCCACCCCCTGTCCGCCTCAGCCTCCCTTGGAGCGCCGATGTCAACGAACCTGCCCCGGGACGATCAACCGCCCACGATGCGCAAGTCGCTCGGTGTCGTCGACGGCATCGCGGTGGCCGCGTCCAGTACGGCGGCCACCACCAGCATCGGCGTCGGCATGGGCAGCCTGGCCGCCACCGTGGGCCTGGCCACGCCGGTGATCATCCTGATCGCGTTCCTGCCGATGCTCGGCATCGCCGGCGCGTACGCACGACTGAACCGGGTCGAGCCCAACTGTGGCAGCGGCTATGTCTGGGTCGGCAAGTCGATCGGCCCGTACTCGGGCTTCCTCACCGGCTGGGTGGCGCTCGCCGGATCGATCATCTTCCTCGCCTACACCAGCGCGATCACCGGCTCGGTGCTGCTCCAATTCGCCAACCGGGCGGGGTGGCACGAGTTCGCCGGCGTCGCACTGGACCCGAACTCGACCAAGCTCAGCACCGTGCTCGGCCTGATCGTGCTGGTGGTGGTCACGGTGCTCGCGGTCACCGGCGTGCATCAGGCCACCCGGTTGCAGACCTACCTGCTCGTCTTCGAGTACAGCGTGCTGCTGGTCTTCTGCGTCTGGGCGATCGTGTCCGGCGACCAGCCGTTCTCGTTCTCCTGGTTCAACCCGTTCGAGATCGACTCGGCCGCGCACTTCGCCCAGGGCCTGGTGCTCGCGGTGTTCTTCTTCTGGGGCTGGGACGCGGCGTTCAGCGTCACCGAGGAGACCAGGAATCCCGAGGACTCGGCCCGGGGCGGGTTGATCGCGCTGTTCGTGATGCTGGGCATGTTCCTGCTCGGCGCGATCGCCTTCCAACGGGTGATGACCGTCCCGGAGATGGCCGAGAACGGGCCGCAGGGGCTGACCTTCCTCGGCGCGCATCTGGCCGCCGACCCGTGGGCGAGCCTGCCGCTGCTCGCGCTGATCTTCTCCGCGATCGCCTCGCTCCAGTCCGGGGTCATCCCCACCGCACGCGGCATGTTGGCGATGGGGCGCGACCAGACGCTAGGCAAGGTGTGGACCCGGATCCATCCGACGTTCGGCTCGCCCGCGATCGGCACCGTGTTGATCATGGCGATCGCCGCGGGTACCGCCGTGCTGGCGATCGGCATCCCCAAGCTCAACGAGATGATCCTGGCCGCGGTCAACTCGATCGGCCTGATCGTGGCCTTCTACTACGGCCTCACCGCGATCGCCTGCGCGGTGCGGTTTTGGCCGACGTTGCGCACCGATCGGCGCGAGGGGGTGCGGGCGGTGGTCGTCCCCGGGCTGAGCGGATTCGCGCTGCTCGGGGTCGGGGCCTATCTCGCCTACGACTACCTGACGATGAGTGACAGCTTCGAACTCAGCCCGGACAACGGCTGGTTCATGTTCTCGGTGCCGGTGGTGGTGATCCTCAGCGGGCTCGGGTTCGCGGCTTACGCGAAATACGTACGCAAGTCGCCCTACTTCGTCAGCGGTCGGGGCACCGACGCCGACGCGATCGAGCTGCCGATGGACCGCTACCACGACGCCGCCGACTTCGACGCATTCGACCTCAAGGGAAACGCATGAGCACCAACACACCTGCAACTTCTGCCACTTCCGTCGCTTCGGCCGCTGCCGCCGATCTCGTGTTCACCGGTGGGCCGGTGTATGCGGTCGACGCGGCGCGCAGCCGGGCCGGTTCGGTCGCGGTGCGTGGCGGGCGGATCGTTGCGGTCGGGCACGACGAGGTCCGCGAGCTGATCGGCGCCCGGACCGAAGTGGTCGACCTGGCCGGGAAGTTGCTGATCCCGGGCTTCCAGGACGCGCACGTGCACCCGGTGGGCGGGGGCATCGAGATGGGCCAGTGCGACCTGTCCGAATACGAGACGCTCGCCGAGTATCGGCAGGCGGTGCGCGGGTACGCCGACGCCAATCCCGACGTCGAGTGGATCACCGGCGGCGGCTGGTCCATGGAGGCATTCCCGGGCGGCCTGCCGCATCGCTCGATGCTGGACGACATCGTCCCCGACCGCCCGGTATACCTGCCCAATCGCGACCACCACGGCGCCTGGGCGAACGGCGTGGCGCTGCGCCTGGCCGGGATCACCCGGGACACCCCGGACCCGGTCGACGGTCGGATCGAGCGGGACGCGGCCGGCGAGCCGACCGGGGTGTTGCAGGAGGGCGCGGCCGACCTGATCGGCCGGTTGTTGCCCGCGCTCACCGCCGAGGACCAGGTGGCCGGGCTGCTGCGGGCGCAGGAGGTATTGCACTCGCTGGGCGTCACGGCCTGGCAGGACGCGCTGTTGGGGGCACATGCCAACATCACCGACGCCACCACCGCCTACCTGACGGCGGTCGATCGTGGGCTGCTGACCGCGCGCGTGGTCGGCTCGCTGTGGTGGGAACGCGACCGGGGCATCGAGCAGATCGAGGAACTGGTGGCGCGGCGCGCGGCCGGTACGCGCGGGCGGTTGTCCTGTACGACCGTCAAGATCATGCAGGACGGGGTCGCGGAGAACTTCACCGCCGCGATGCTCAGTCCGTATCTGACCGCGTGCGGTTGCGCGTCGGACAACAGTGGGATCAGCTTCATCGATCCGGCGGCGCTGCGGACGTACGTCACCGCCCTGGACGCGCACGACTTCCAGGTGCACTTCCACGCGCTGGGCGACCGTGCGGTACGCGAGGCCCTGGACGCGGTCGCGGCGATGCGGGCGGCCAACGGATGGAAGGACACCCGGCCGCACCTGGCCCACCTCCAGGTGGTGCATCCGGGCGACATCGCGCGATTCCGGGAGTTGGGGGCGAGTGCGAACATGCAGGCGTTGTGGGCCGCGCACGAGCCGCAGATGGACACCCTGACCATTCCGTTCCTGGGCGCGGAACGGGCCGCGTGGCAATATCCGTTCGGGGAACTCGCGCGCAGCGGCGCGACGTTGGTTGCGGGCAGCGACTGGCCGGTGTCCAGCCCGGATCCGCTCCAGGGCATCCATGTCGCGGTGAATCGGCGGGAGTTCGGTTCATCGGCGCCGGCCTTCTTCCCGGAGCAACGGCTCGACCTGCACGCGGCGTTGGCGGCGTACACGGCGGGCAGCGCGTATGTGAACCACCTGGACGACACGGGCAGCATCGTGGTGGGCAACCAGGCGGACCTGGTGGTGCTCGATCGGGATCCGTTCGCCGGACCGGCGGAGGAGATCGGCGCGACCCGGGTGCTGGAGACATTCGTGGGCGGTGAGCGGGTGTTCGGACGGTAGTGCGACCGGATGCCGGCTCCGGTGCCGAACCGGCAGCCGGACCGGGCCCGGTTGGCGCACCGGGAGTTCATGCCCGACCCGGCGACATGGACGACGAAGCCGGACCGTATGGTCGCGTGCATCGTGATCCGCAACGCGCCGGGTGGCAAACTCGCCACGAGGCTCGGGTAGCGGGTCGCGCGCGTGGTCGCGAGGCCACAAGATCGCCTGGTTGGCCTGCCAGGTGGTCAAATGGGCGAGTGACTCTGCGGGGCGTACGTCCGAACCGCCCGCGCCCCCGCAGTAGGCCCGTCGATCGGGCCGGGCCGAGCCCGTCCTCTCGATCCCGCCGCGTCGCGCCCGGCGGGATCGGAGGACGGGCTCCGGCACATCCGGGGCCGGCCGGCTCCCGGCTCGACTCGCGGACCCGGGCCACCTCGTGGTCGAGCTGCGCGGCGGGTCGGGCCCGGTGGAAAGAGGGGGACTGCCCGGGGCCGGTTCGGGCGGGTTCGGCGCGGTCAGCGGCCGAGCAGGCAGAACGGATGGCCTGCCGGGTCGGCGTACACCCGCCAACCGCGGGGGTCGATGTGCAGTAGCGCGGCGCCGAGTTCGAGCACCCGGTCGTGGGCCTCGGCGAGATCGGGGACCTCGACGTCCAGGTGGACCTGTTGCGGGTGCGCGGCGGAGGGCCACCGGGGCGGCCGGTGGTCGGGGACGCGCTGGAAGGCGAGTACGAGGGCGGACTCGGTGTGCAGCGTGGCGAAGTTGTCGTCGACCGCCCATCTGGGGTCGGGGCGGTCGACCGTGCCGCCGAGCAGCTCCGCGTAGAACCCGGCGAGCGCGCGGGCGTTGGGGCAATCCAGTACGACGCATTGCAATCGGCCGATCAACGACAGTCCCTCCGTGCCTTGGTGCCTCGGCGCCTTGATGTCTTGATGCGTGGAGGTGGGACGACTTCGACGGCCTACCCGGCGAGGAGCTTACCGAGGAGGGTGGTCGGCCGGCAGCGCTCGGCGGAGGTGAGGGCGGCGAGGTTGTCGTCGAGGAAGCCGGGGGGTGTCCCGCTCCGCCTGGGCGAGTACGCGGGTGCCGGTGGCGCTGCTGCCGCTCGCACGCACGATCGATACGGAGTTCGAGCGCGGGCCGCGGGTGCCCACTTCGGAGGTGCTGCACTGGGACACGTGATGAGGACACGTGGTGAGAACAAGCGGTGAGGTCACGTGGTGAGCGGACCGGCCGGTCCCGCGCGAACCGGTGAACCTTACGCGGATGGCGAAACCGGCTCGCGTCGATGATCATCCGGCGGGCGATCCTGCCTATGGTTGACACGATCGAACCAGCGCCTTGCCATGGGGGACCGTTCATGATCGTCGAATACATCCGCTACACGATCGCCGAGCCGGACGGCGCCGAATTCGAGGCCGCCTACGCTCGCGCGGCGAAGTCGCTCGAGGTCGCCCCGGAGTGTGTGGACTACGAGCTGAGCCGGTGTCAGGAGGAGCCGTCCGCCTACGTCCTGCGGATTCGCTGGACGTCGACCGACGAGCACCTGAACGGCTTCCGCAAGGGCGAACACTTCGCCGCGTTCTTCGCCGCCATCCGGCCGTATGTATCGGCGATCGAGGAGATGCGGCACTACACGGTGACCGAGGTGGTCGGCCGGGGCGGCTCGAACCCGACGTTGTACGAATGGGCGGGCGGGGCACCGGCGTTCGAGCGGCTGTTCACCACCTTCTACGAGCGGGTGGCCCGGGACGAGATCCTGGCCCCGGTGTTCGCCGACATGGACGCGCACCACGCCGAACACGTGGCGTCCTGGCTGGCCGAGGTGTTCGGCGGACCGGCCCGCTACAGCACCGAGTCGGGCGGGCACCGACACATGGCCTCGCGGCATCTGGGCCGGGGGATCACCGAGACGCAGCGCCGCCGGTGGGTGGCGCTGCTCCTGGAGACGGCCGACGACGTGGGCCTGCCCGCCGACCCGGAGTTCCGCGGCGTGCTCGCGTACTACCTGGAGTGGGGCACCCGGATGGCGATCCTCTACTCCGGCCCCAACCCGCCGCCGCTGCCCGAAACCCCGATGCCGCGCTGGGATTGGGGCCAGACGCCGCCCTACCGGGGCTGAGCGGGACGGGAGCGCGACCGGTCCGGATCCGGACCGGAATCGGACCCGGACCGTACCGGATCCGGACCGGGACCGTACGCAGACCGGACGCGGACCCGCACCGAACCGGCACCGAACCGGATCCGGCGCGCCCGCCCGGGCGTCGCCCCGCCGGCGAACTCCCGGGCAGGCGGCGCGAACCCGCGACCGAGCGCGGCGACTCGCGGGTTCGCTACGCGCGTCGGGCACGGAGCGGGCGCGGCTGACTCTCCGTCAGTTCGCTTACATATACCGTCAAACGGACGTTCGGCGCGGCAAACCCAAAATCTGGGTAACGGTAGCCACTCTGCTTGGCAATGATTAGCGCCCCGTATCTACCGCCCCCTCGTCGCACGGGTCTTCCACACGGCAGCATCTGCGGCGTCGATGTCACTCGTGACAGCTCCGTCACATGGAGGAACACCCACGTGAAGAGACACACTCTCGTCGCGTTCGCAGCCGCCACGACCCTGGTGGGCGGGCTCCTTACCTTCGCTCCGCCGGCCCTGGCGGACGACTCGCCCGCAGCCTCGGCGGAGTCCACGGCCACCCCCATCACCTGGAAGAACTGCGGCAGCGCGCGGTATCCGAAGATGGAATGCGGGTCGCTCCAGGTCCCGATGGACCATGCCAACCCCGGCGGCAAGCAGATCAGCATCGCGGTGTCGCGGATTCAGCACACCGCCGCCAAGTCGCTCGGCCCGCTCCTGGTCAACCCCGGCGGTCCCGGCGCCCCCGGCCGCGGCATGGCCGGCTCGGTCGCGAAGAACCTGCGCCCCGAGGTGGCCGCGCAGTTCGACGTGATCGGCTTCGACCCGCGCGGCGCCGGCGCCAGCGAGCCGCACCTGGACTGCATCCCGGGCTTCAACAACCCGGTCCGTCCGGACACCGTCCCGAACGATTTCGGTGACGAACTCGCCAACATCAAGCGCGTGTACGACTTCGCACAGGCGTGCGGCACCAAGTACGGCGACTTCCTGAAGTACATGAACACCCCGGCCCAGGCCGCGGACATGGACTCGATCCGCGCCGCGCTCGGCGCCAAGCAGCTCAGCTACTTCGGCTACTCGTACGGCACCTACCTCGGCTCGGTCTACGCCAAGCTGTTCCCGAGCCGGGTCAAGCGCCTGGTCCTGGACAGCATCGTCGACCCGAGCAAGGACAGCGTCTGGTACGGCAGCCAGATCACCCAGGACGTGGCCTTCGACAACAACATGAAGGCCTTCTTCGAGTGGGTCGCCAAGTACGACGCGAACTACCACCTGGGCACCGACCCGGCGAAGGTGGAGAGCGCCTGGTACGAGATGCGCGGCAAGCTGAGCCGGACCCCGGCCGAGGGCGTCGTCGGCGCCTCGGAGCTGGAGGACGCGTTCGCGCAGGGCGGGTACAACGACTCCTACTGGGCCGAACTGGCCGAGGGCTTCTCGGGATACGTGGTCAACAACGTCACCAAGCCGCTGCGCACCGCGTACAACGACCTGGCCGCGGCGAGCCCGGAGAACGACAACATCAACAGCGGCTACCTGGCCACCCAGTGCCGCGACGCGGCCTGGCCGAAGGACTGGTGGACCTGGCACAAGGACGCGGTCCAGACCGCCGCCAAGGCGCCGTTCCTGACCTGGAACAACGTGTGGTTCAACGCGGCGTGCGCGTTCTGGCCCACCTCCAGCCTCAAGCCGGTGAACGTGGCCAACGACCGGCTGCCCAAGACGCTGCTCTTCCAGGCGACCAACGACGCGGCGACCCCGTACGAGGGTGGCGTCACGATGCACCGCCTGCTGCGTGACTCGGCCCTGGTGGTCGAGCAGGGAGGCCGCAACCACGGCATCTCGATGAGCGGCAGCAGCTGCCTGGACAACTACCTGAACGAGTACCTGGCCACCGGGAAGACGCCCAAGGGCAACGGCCACGGCCCGGCCGACGCGGTCTGCCAGAAGCAGCCCGACCCGGTACCGAACCCGGCCGCCGCCAAGTCGACGGCGGACACCGGGAAGGTCGCCAAGGGCGCGCTGTAGGACCCGAGCACCGCGCGCGGGCCCGTCGCTTCGGCGGCGGGCCCGCACGCATATGCCGAAGCGCCCGGCCCGGCACGGCAGTTCGGCCGGGGTGCGTCGGCCTGCGGGCTGCCGTAGGGTCTGCTGCCGAGGTTCCGGTGAAGGGGGACGGCGGTGCACCTGACGGGTGTCGGCAAGCGGTACGGCCTGCGCGGCCCATGGGTGTTGCGGGCGGTCGACCTGCACCTGCCGCGCGGCGGCCTGGTCCGGGTCGAGGGCGGCAACGGCAGCGGCAAGTCCACCCTGCTGCGGGTCATGGCGGGCGTCTGCGAACCGACCACCGGCACGGTCGGCGAACGCGGTTCGGCCGCCTACGTACCCGAGCGCTTCCCGCCCGAACTGCCGCTCACCGCACTGCGATACCTCACCCATCTGGGCCGGATGCACGGCCTCACCGGGCGGGAGAGCCGGCGGCGGGCCCAGGACTGGGCCGAACGCCTCGGCTTCGCGGACAAGGTACGCGCGCCGCTGCGCGGGTTGTCCAAGGGCACCTGCCAAAAGGTGGCCGTGGCCCAGGCGTTCCTGGCCGAGCCCGACCTGCTGGTCCTGGACGAGGCGTGGACCGGGCTCGACGCCGCCTCGCGCGATGTGCTCGACGGCTGCGTGGTCGAGCGGGTCGAGGCCGGCGCCACCGTGGTCTTCGTCGATCACGATCCCCGGCGGCTGGCCGACGCGGTGACCGAGTCCTACCGGGTCGAGGCGGGTGCGGTGGCCCCGGTGGTGCCCGGGGTGCGGGCGCTTCGTGTGGTGATCGACATCGACACCGGCCACGGCCCCGAACTCGACCGGCTCCCGGGCGATCCGGTCCGCGAACAGGCCAGGCCGGGCGTACTGCGCCTGCACAGCAGTACGGCGCATTCGGACGCGCTGCTGCGACATCTGCTCACCGCGGTGCCCGGGGTCAGCGTGCGCTCGGTCCAGCGGGAAGGGGACCACGCGTGATCTCCGCCGTGGTGCGTTATCAGGCGGCGCTGCTGCTGCGTTCCTACCGCTGGGTGCCGCCGGTGTTGTTGTACGCGGCGGTGATGGCGATCGGGGTGGCCGGCGGCGATCCGTTGTTGTCCTCGTTCGCGTGGGCGGCGGCGGCGATCATGCCGACCGCGGTGTGGCTGACCCGGGTGGCGGTCACGGTCGAGCCCGCCGCGGCCCGACACACCACGTCGGCCGCGGTCGGCCCGGGCCGCGCCCACCTGGCCGCACTCCTGGTCGCGCTGGGCGGGTCCGGCCTGCTCGCCGCGGCCTGCACCGGCGCGCTCGCGGCCGGCACGGACCGCATCGCCAACCACGCGACACACGGCGTGAGTCGGGGTGAGGCGATCGCGGCGGGCGCGGTGGCCCAGCTGGTCACCATCCTGGCCGGCGTGGCCATCGGCGCGCTGACCAACCGCCCGGTGCTGCGCCGCCCGGCCTACGCCGTCCCGCCGGCCGCCCTGGCCACGTTGGCCGCGTTGATCACCCCGGGCACCCCCACGGCTCGGGTGCTCAAGGTGGTCACCGACGCCGCCGGCAATGACAAGGTGGACCTGCCCACCCTCCAACTGGCCATCACCGCAGGCGTCTTCGTGGTCGCCGTCGCCGCGACCTGCCGGCTGGCGGCCCGGGTGGAACACGACTGACCGAGCGGGCCCGGCGGTTGCGCGTCGCCGCGCCGGGTCAGGACGCGCCGAGCCAGCGGGCGAGGTGGTCGGGGAGTTCCTGGTCGCGGTCCGGGCGGATCGGGCCGCGCGTGGTGGTCAGCGGCACGACCCCCGCGTAGTACGGGAGTTCGAGGTCGTCGGGGTCCTCGGCCAGGCCGTGGTCGCGGACCTTGGCGGCCACCTCGTCCAGGTCGAGGCGCAACACCGCGGTCTGCGCGTTCTCCTTCGGGTTGGGCGCCCGCACGTCGTCGGCGCGACCGGGCACCAGGTGGTCGATGATCACCCGGTAGGCGTGCAACTGCTCGTCCCGGTCGCCGACATAGGTCAGCGGGCCGTGCGCGATCACACAGCGGTAGTCCATCGAGTGGTGCATCGCCGAGCGGGAGAGCACGAGCGAGTCGACGTGGGTGACCGCCACCGCCACGGGCAATCCCTCGGCGCCGCTCGCCCGCACCGCGAGGGCGAGCTGCCCGCCGCTGGAGGTGTGCAGGTAGAGGCGCTCGCCGTCGCGGCCGAACGCGAGCGGGATCAGCTGCGGCCGACCGTCCACGCTGAACGAGACGTGCGCCAGGAACCCGGCGTCCAGGATCGAGTGCACGACGTCGACGTCGTAGCGCATCCGGTCGCGGTGCCGGTTGGGGGTGGTACCCGGAGTGGCGGGGTAGTCCGTCATCGCCAAGATCCTTTGTACTAGTTCAATCTGAAGATTGGGGTAGTACAATAAAGCCCGGCTCGGCGGAGACTGTCAACGGCATACTCCGAGGATCCACGGACGTGCGGATCACCGGACGATCCGCGGCCGCACCGAGCACCGAGCGCGCCCAGACGCAGGAGAAGCATGGCCACCACCGGTCGCACCGCCGCCGACATCGCCGCATCCGTCGAGCGCGACCTGCACGCGCGCGAGATCGCCCCCGGCGACGCGCTGCCGCCCGTGCGCACGCTCGCCGCCGAACTCGGCGTCAATGCCAACACCGTCGCCGCCGCGTACCGCACCCTGCGGGAGCGCGGCATCGTGGAGACCCACGGCCGAGCCGGCACCCGGATCCGCTCCCGCCCGGCCAGCACCCCGCGCAACGACCTCGGACCGGTGGCGCCGGCCGGCACCCGCGACCTCTCCGCCGGCGAGCCCGACCCCGAACTGTTGCCCTCGCCCGCCTTCCCCGACCCGGCCCACTGGCGCCCGCTCTACCGGCACGGCGCGCTCTACGAGCCGTTCGCCGCCGCGGCCCGCACCGTCCTGGGCGCGGTCGGCGTGCGCGCCGAGCACCTGGTCGCCACCTCCGGCGCACTCGACGCCATGGAGCGCTCGTTGTCCGCGCACCTGCGCCCCGGCGACCTGGTCGCCGTCGAGGACCCCGGCTGGGGCAACCTGCTCGACCTGCTCGCCGCGCTCAACCTCACCCCCCGCCCGATCCCGGTCGACGCGGCCGGCCCCGACCCCGCCGCCACCGAGGCCGCACTGCGCGCGGGCGCCCGCGCGTTCGTGGTCACCGCCCGCGCGCAAAACCCCACCGGCGCCTGCGTATCCGCCGAACGGGCCGCCGCGCTGCGCCCGATCCTGGCCGCGCACCCACACGTCGTACTCCTGGAGGACGACCACGGCAACGACATCTGCGGCCGGGACCTGCACACCCTCACCGGCGTCGGCACCCACTGGGCGCACATCCGCTCCGCCTCCAAGGCCTACGGACCCGACCTGCGCTGCGCGATCGTGGCCGGCGACGCGGTCACCGTCGACCGGATCGCCGGTCGGCAACGCCTCGGCCCCGGCTGGGTCAGCCACCTCGTGCAGTACGCGGTCGCCCACGCGTGGACCTCGGCCGAGGTCGCCGAGCGGACCCGGGCGGCGCGCGAGACGTACCGCGTCCGGCGCAGGGGCCTGATCGAGGCACTGCGCGAACGTGGGGTCACCGCGGTCGGACCGACCGGGATCAACGTCTGGATCGAGGTCCCCGACGAGACCGCCGCCGTGGCCGGGCTGCTCGCCCGGGGCTGGGCGGTCGCCCCCGGCGCGCGCTTTCGGATCACCTCGCCGCCCGGACTGCGGATCACCGTGGCCACGCTGACCACCGAGGAGATCGAACCGCTGGCCGACGCGGTGGCGGCGGCGGTACGCGGCGGGGGTGGGCGCACCACGCGGTGACGCGGGCATGGTGAAATATCCGACACGAGGAGGTGGGGCTAACCGAACCGCGAGGTCGGGGGGTGTCACCCTCGCGGCGGATCACCCGCGGCGGGGACCATGGACACTCGCCACCGAGCCGACGTCGCCGCCGTTTCGCCCCGAGGATGCCCCGCATGCACACGTTCCTGAAGGCCCCGTTCACCCGCCGAACGTGGGCCGAGGCCGGCTACGCCGTGCTCGCCCTGCCGCTCGCGGTGCTGGGCTTCGGCCTGACCTTCGTCTTCGGGGCGGCCGGCGTCGTGCTCACCATCACCCTGATCGGCCTGCCCCTGCTCGGGCTGCTGGTCATGGGCGCCCGGGCGTACGGCGGGCTGCATCGAGGACTCGCCCGCGCGCTGCTCGGCGTCGAGGTGGCGCCGCTCACTCCCTTCCGGCCCAAGCGTGGACCCCTCGGCCTGCTCGGCTCCGCGCTCGGCAACGCCGAGGGCTGGCGGGCGATCGCGTACAACCTGATCAAATTCCCGCTGGGCGTGGCCACCTTCGTGATCACCGGCATGTTCTGGGGCTACGGGCTGGTCCTGCTGGCCGAGCCGCTGCTCGTCGCCGCCATCAAACCGCGCAACACCGATCGACACGGGGTCGTACACCACTCGATGGTGCAGATCGGCGACACGTACTTCGACACCTGGCCGCGCCACCTGGCGGTGATGGCGTCCGGCGTGCTGGTCCTGCTGATCGCGCCGTGGGTGGTGCGGGCCATCGTCATGCTCGACCGGCTGCTGATCCCCGCCCTGCTCGGGCCGACCAAATCCGAGCAGCGGGTGGCCGACCTGGAGGAGACCCGGGCGATCGCGGTGGACGACTCCGCCGCGACGCTGCGCCGGATCGAACGCGACCTGCACGACGGCGCGCAGGCCCGACTCGTCGCGCTCGCGATGAACCTGAGCATGGCCAAGGAGAAACTGGACGCCGAGGACACCGAACGCCCGATGGACGTGGATCGCGCCCGCACCCTGGTGGACAGCGCGCTCGGCAACGCCCGCGAGGCGATCGTCGAACTGCGCGACCTCGCCCGGGGCATCCACCCGCCGGTCTTGGACCAGGGCCTGGACGCCGCGCTCGCCACGCTGGCCGCATGCAGTGCGGTACCGGTGGAGGTACGCACCGACATCCCCGTCCGCCCGCCCGCCACGATCGAGACCATCGCCTACTTCTGCGCCGCCGAACTGCTCACCAACGTCGCACACCACTCCGGCGCGAGCGCCGCAGTGGTCGACGTGAGCGTCCGGGGCGGCCTGCTGCGCCTGTCGGTCACCGACAACGGCCGCGGCGGCGCGCATGCGGGCAGGGGCAGTGGCCTGACCGGACTGGTCGAGCGGGTACGCACGGTGGACGGAGTACTGCGGATCGTCAGCCCGATCGGCGGGCCCACCCAGGTACTGGTCGAGCTGCCCGTCCACGGGTGAGCGCCGGCGGGGGCCGGGACCCGAACCGCTGGTACGCGGCAACCAGGCGCGGAGCGGTGGTCCGGGCGTGGGACGATCGAGCCCATGCGTATCGTCATTGCCGAGGACGCCGCGATCCTGCGCGACGGCCTGGTCCAACTGCTGCTCGACCGCGATCACGAGGTGGCGGCGGCCGTCGCCGACGCCGACGCGCTGCGCCTGGCGGTGGCCGAACACCGGCCCGACGTGTGTGTCGTCGACATTCGGATGCCACCCACGCATACCGACGAGGGCCTGCGGGCGGCGATCGACATCCGCCGGGAGTATCCCGGGATCGGCGTATTGGTCTTCTCGCAGTACATCGAGACCCGGTATGCCGCCCAACTGCTCGGCGGCAACGCGGCGGGGGTCGGCTACCTGCTCAAGGAACGGGTCGTGGACACCCGGGACTTCACCGACGCGCTGGAGCGGGTCGCGGCCGGCGGCACTGCGTTGGACCCCGAGGTGGTCACCCAGCTGTTCGGCGCGGGGCTGCGCGCGGGCGGGCTGAGCGCACTCACGCCGCGCGAGCACGAGGTACTGGGCCTGATGGCCGAGGGACGGACGAACGCGGCGATCGCGAAGAAGCTGGTGGTGACGGAGCGCGCGGTGGAAAAGCACGTGGGCAACATCTTCACCAAGCTCGACCTGCCGCCCTCGGACACCGATCACCGGCGGGTGATGGCGGTGTTGCGGTATCTCCAGCTTTGATCTCCCGGTTTTGCTTCGACCCCATTGTTTGCTTCGACGCTATTGATCGGGTGGTGATCCGCGCGCGCCGGCCACGACCCCCGTGAGGGTGGCCGGTGGCACGGGCCCGGGGCCGACCGCCGGCGCGGTCGTCCCCGATTCGGGTGGGCCCGTGCCGCCCTCGCCCCGTCGCCGCGCGCGGCCCGGGCGATGAGTGTCGCCGGGACCGCCGCGAGGACACCCGCCGCCGTCCCGGGCGGCGCGAGTCCGCGACTCACCCCGTCGGGCCCGAAGGTCGGGCGACCCGCCGCGTCCGGACCGCCCCCAGGCCGGTCGTGCGCGGGTACACCTTCGATGCGGGCCGCCGACGCGGGGTCGGGACGTCTTCTCGGTGGATCACCGGCCGCCGACGGGCGCGCCGCCGGGTCGGCGTGCCCGGCTCCCCGATGAGGGTCGGGGGTCGGTCGGTGCGTGCCGGCTTCGGGTGAGGGGCGGGCGCCCGGTGGCCGCCGCCACCGGGCGCGCCCGCACACACGCAAGGCGCGAGGTACCGCGCCCGTGAGGTCGTCGACGCGGCGAGGCACGCGCCTCGCCCGCGATGGGGTACACGCATTCGCGGCCTCCCCGAAACGCCGGGCCCGCCCCACCCCGGGCGGGCACGGCGTAGCGCGAGGCTAGCCGTGATTCTTGTGGGAACTCTGTGAATCGGCGGACGGGGAAAGGGATTTCGCGACCGCCCCGGCGGCCGGCGGGCGTGCGGCGGGGATCACCACGGCCGGCCCGGCCGGCTGCCGCCCGCGCACTCCCAGCCAGGCCCGCTCGCGGGCCGCGTCCGGATCGGCGCGCAGGGGCAGCACCACCTCGACCCGGGTGCCGTGCCCCGACGGCGGCACGCCCACGGTGATCCGGCCGCCGTGCAGCGCCACCTGCTGCGCCACCAGGGTCAGGCCCAGGCCCGCGCCGGGACTGTCCGGGCCGCGCCGGAACCGCTCGAACACCACCTCGCGCAGCTCCGGTGCGATCCCGGGCCCGTCGTCGTCCACGCACACCACGCCGCAGTCCAACCCGGGCAACACCTTCACCAGCACCCGATTCGCGCCGTGCACCAGCGCGTTGCCCACCAGGTTGTCCACCAGCAGCCGCAGTCCCGCCGCGAGCCCGAACACGACCACCTCGTGCGGCGCCTCGACGTGCACCTCGGCGGGCCCGTCGAGGCCGGGCCGCCGGGCGGGCGCGGCCCGGACCGCCGCGTGCACCACCTCGCCCAACTCCACCGGCCCGAACGCCGTCGCGTCCACCAGGTCGCCCTGGGCCAGCGCGCGCAGCGCGGCCAGCACGGACAACACCCGCTCGTGGCCCACCCGCAGATCCGCCAACACCTCCTCGCGCTCGGCCGGGGGCAGGTCCGGATAGGTGGCCAGGACGTCCAGATCGGTGCGCATCCCGGTCAGCGGGCCGCGCAGCTCGTGGTCGACGGTGGCCGCGAACGAGCGTGCGGTCTCCAGGGCTTCGTGGGTCCGGGCGGTCTGCGCGGCGTAGCGGCCGAGCACGTCGTCGAGCGTGCGGCCGAGTTCGTCCACCTCCACCACGCCGGAGGGCACGTGTACCGCGTCGTGCGCGCCGCCGTCCGGAGCCAACCCGGCCGCCCGGCGCCGCAACGCGCGCAACGACCGGGTGGCCGCAGCGCCCGCGGTCAACCCGGCCAGCCCCGACACCGGCACCGCGAACGCCGTCACCACATACACCCGCCGGCGCAACAGCGCGGCCTGCGCGGCCGGTTCGCCCGACGGGACGAACACGTACAGCGGCCCGGTCGGCAGCGGCCGGGTCACCATCCGCCACGAACGGCCGTCCGCCCGCACGGTCACCGGGGACGGCGCGCGGGCGGGCAGCGGCGCGTCCTCCGCCGGTTGTGGTCCCACCGTCAGTGGCCCGTCCGGGGTGTCCAGTCGGATGCCGACGTCCAGGGTCAGCCCGAGCATCCGGTACTGCCGGGCCCGGAGCGCCTGTTGGCGGTCGTCCAGGTCGGTCCGCGCCAACGCCCGGGAAATCGGGACCAGTCGCTCGGCCCGCTGCTGCAACTGCCGGTCCTGGCGTTGGCTCAGATCGTGCCGGGCCCAGCGCACCACCAGCGTGCCGGCGCCCAGGACCAGCAGCGGCACCAGGACGGCCACGGACAGGGCGACCCGGGTGGACAACTTCACGGGGCACCACCCGCCGTGCGCAGTACGAAGCCGACGCCGCGCACGGTGTGCAGCACGCGGGGTCGACCGTCCGCCTCCAGCTTGCGGCGCAGGTAGCTGACGAAGGTGTCGACCACGTCGGTGCGCACGTCGAAGTCGTAGCCCCAGACCCGGTCCAGGAGCCGATCCCGGGTCAGCACCAGGCCCGGATTGCGGACGAAGACCTCCAGGAGGGCGAACTCGCGGCGGGTCAGCTCCAGTTGCACACCGGCGCAGGTCGCGATGTGCGCGCCCACGTCCAGCGCGACCGGGCCGACCCGCAACACCGGTTCGCCGGGCGGGCCGGGCGGTCGGCGGCGCAGTAACGCCCGTAAGCGCAGGTCCAGTTCGCGCAGATCGAAGGGTTTCACCAGGTAGTCGTCGGCGCCGCTCTCCAGGCCCGCGATGCGATCGGCGGTCTCGTCCCGGGCGGACAACATCAGTACGGGGGTCTCGGTGCCTCGGGCGCGCAGTTCGGCGCACACCTCGATGCCGCTGACGCCGGGCATCGCGACGTCGAGGACCACCACCTGCGGCGGGGATGCCGGCTCGGGGTCGAACCGCGGGCCGGATGCGATCAGTTCGAGGGCGCGGGTGCCGTCGGCGGCGAGGGTGACGTGGTAGCCGGCCAGGCGCAGGCCGCGCTCCAGGGCGCGGCGGATGGAGGGGTCGTCGTCCACGACCAGGACGTGCGGTGCGCGGCCGGTCTCCGGGGCCGCGGTCACCGGACCGGCGCCTCCGGTATCGGGGCGTTCGGGCTCGGGGGGTTGGGCTTGGGGACGTTCGGTTTCGGGACGAACGTCGTCGGGTGATTCGGCTCGCGTCTGTGATCGGCTTGGCCCATGGTGCCCCCCGGATGGTTGTCGCCGCGGTTTCCGCAGCACAACCTATGGCGGGAACCCGTTCCCTGTACGGCGAATGACGGCTCGTCAGGGGAGCGGGGGCGGTGGTTCGAGTCCGCCGTCGGGTCGGCCGTCGAGCGTACCGTCGAGTCGTTCGGCGGTGGAGGCGGACAACCAGCGGAACCAGTTGGTGCGGTTGATCGGGATGTGTGGGTTGCGCAACAACCACAACACGTGGCCCGCCTGGTCCCTGGTCCACGCCTCGCCCGAGGCACGCGCCTTCTCCAGGCGGGCGCGCAGGTCCTCGCCGTCCACGACGCGGGCGATCCGGGAGTAGTCGCGGTCCTTGCAGCGATGCCGGCGATACACCACCAGTTCGACCAGGTCGAGCAGGCGGGCCCGGGCTGGTTCGTGGTGGCCGGGGACGGCGAGCAGCCGGATCAGCCGCTGCTTGGTGCTCCACACCTTGGCGTGCCGGGTCCACTCGATGGGGAAGCGGGCCTCCCATTCGAGATAGGTCAGTGCGTACGGCAGGCCGCCCCAATCGGGCACCTCGCCCGGCGTCGGCGGCTCGGCGAGCAACGCGGCGGCGGGGGTGGCCTCCCACGCGGTACGGAAGCGCCGCCAGGCCGCGTCCTCGGCGGAGACCGAGCGTGGGACGCGCAACACGATGGCGTCGTAGGCGGCGCGTGCCTCTCGGGTGTCCCGGGTCACCCGCAGATACCGGTCGAGCGCGCGGCGATGCGCGATCTCGTCGTCCGATACGAGCGCGCACATCCAGCCCAGCCGGGTGTCCCACTCCTCGATCGCGCCACGTTCCGTCACGCCGACGATCTACCCAGGTGTCCGGCGAAGAAGTCCGCCATCCGGCGGCCGGCCGAGGGAAGTCGCGGGCGCGCCGGGCGCGGTGTCCGCTGCGATGGGATTCGTGATGATCGGACGAACGACGTCCCGTGATCGAGGGTGCGCCGGTGGTCGCGGTGTGCGACCGAACGTGTCCGGGGGCGACCCGGCGCGGGAATTGACTTGGAGAGCACTCGAAGTCCTAGTGTGCGGTGGATGACCAACTCTTCTGTCACCTTGATCACCGGGGGCTCCAGCGGCATCGGGGCGGCGGCTGCGCGGAAGTTGCTCGATCTGGGCGGGCGCGTGGCCGTCACCGGGCGGAACGTGGGCCGGCTGGACCGGTTCGCCGAGGAACTCGGCCACCCGGGCGGTCTGCTGACCCTGCCGGGCGACGCGGCCGACCACGAAGCGGTCGCGGCGGCGGTCGCGGCCACCGTCGCGGCGTACGGCCGGTTGGACACCGTGGTCGCCAATGCCGGTTTCGGGACGCCGGCGAATGTGGCCGACGGCGATCCCGCCGAGTGGCGCGAGATGGTGCTGACCAACGTGCTCGGCCCGGCGCTGCTGATCAACGCGGCGTTGCCCGCGCTTCGGGAGACGCGCGGCCGGATCGTCCTGATCGGCAGCGTCGCCGGCTTCATCCACTCACCCGGCAACCTGTACGGCGCCACCAAATGGGCGGTCACCGGCCTCGCCGAGAACACCCGCCGGCTGGTCACCGCCGACGGCGTCGGGGTGACCCTGGTCGCGCCGGGTCGAGTGGAGACTCCGTTCTGGGACGCCCTCGGCGGGGCGCCCGACGACGACATCCTCCTGACGGCCGAACAATTGGCGGACGCGATCGTGTGGGCGATCGAGCAACCGGCCGGCGTGGACGTGAACACGATGGTGATCCGGCCGCAGGGGCAGCCGGTGTAGGGGCGGTGGGGTCGGCGGTACCGCCCGCACCACCGCGACCGCGGCATCGGCGGCTCGCGTCGGGTGTGGCCGAGCCGAGCCGATCCACCTCCGGCGCACGGGTGTTGAGAGGATTCCGGCATGGAATTCGACGACCCCGCCGGGATGCTCCGGGTGTGCATCGAACGGCTCGGCGAGCAGGTGGGCCGGGAGTTCGCGGCCCTGGCCCGCCCCGGTTTCCGGCTGCTCCGGCCGACGAACGACGCCCCGGCCACCGGTCGATCCCGGCTCGGCGGACTGGCCCTGCTCGAACCGGGCACCCCCTGGCCCGAACTCGACGGTGTCCCGCTGTCCCTGCACGCCGTACTCGACACCGACGCCCTCGCCGACCGGCTCGGGGAGCAACTGCCCACCCGGCCGGGCCTGCTCAACTTCTTCTACCTCGATCCGGAGCTGCCGTACGAGGAGTACGCCAAGTTGGACGCGTCCCGGCCCGAGGCCTGCCGGGTGATTCCCGCCGACGCCGCGCGGGCGATCGAGACGGGCGCGCCCGAGCCGGCGAGGAGCTATCCGGCCACCCCGGTGCACGCGGCCGGGTCGACGATGCTCCCGGACTGCTGGGATGTCGTGGACGACGACGTCACGTTCGACGCCGAGGAACACTGGGGCGCGGCCTCGCTCATTCTCACCGAGCTGGGCGACTTCGACGGGAACACCGCCGGCGATCACTGCGCCTTCGGCTGGCCGGACACGTCGTACACGTTGGCGGTGACCCGCCGCGACGAGGACGGCCCCGCGATCCATCTTCTCCAACTCGCCGAGGACGTGGCCCTCGACTGGGGCTGGGGCGACGCCGGAACGATCTACTTCACGATCCCGGTGCGGGCGTTTGCGGCGGGGGACTTCGGGCGGGCCGAGGCGCGGGTGCAGTGCTGCTGAGCGGGTGGGGTTGGGCTTCGGGAGAACGAATCCGGCCCGCCCCGACCGTCCGTGCCACGCCAACCCCGGCCCGTCCGGCGATTGAGGACAACACCCAAGGCCCGACTCGCCCGGTGGCGGGCTACTACGCGCCGCCGGCGGCCAGTTGGGGGGTGCGGGGGATGCGGCCGGTGAGGGTCAGGCCCGGGAGTTGGGCGTGGGTCGGGCGTGGGGGGAGGGCGGCCAGGCCGGTGCGGTTGGGGCCGGCGGTGGCGAGTTCGGCGCGGATGCGTACCTCCATCAGGGCGCCGGCGGGGGCGGCCAGCGCGGTCGCCAGGAGTTCGCAGGCGGCTTCGGTGCGACCCTCGGCGCGTTCGACGACCGCGAGTGCGTAGAGGGCGTATGCGCCGACCGGGGTCAGGCCCTTGGTGCCGGTCAGCCGCAACGCCTGCCACGCGCCGTCGCGGGCCTCGGCGATCCGGCCCTGGGTGGTCGCGGCCATCGAGAGCGCGGCCAGGAACCAGGCGGCCAGCGTGCCCTGGCCGGTGGCCCGGGCCAGCCGCAGGCCCTCGGCGGCGTGCGTCTCGGCCTCGACGGCGCGGCCGGACAGGGCGCCGGCGACGGCGAGCGGCATCAGGGCGGCGGCCAGGGCGCCGCGGGCGCCGTGGGTACGCAGGACCGCGGCCTCGTCGAGCAGGACCTCGTAGGCGGCCTGGTCGGTGGCCGCCGCGTGGACCGCGAGGGGGGTCACCTCCCACAGGGCGATGCCCAGGCCGTACAGGCGGGCCCGGGTGGCCGGCGCGACCATCGCGGGGGAGACGCCGTCGGCGCCGAGCGCGGCCACCACCGTACGCAGCGGGTCGTCGGAGGCCAGGGGCAGTGCGGACAACGCGGCCCGGGCCTGGGTGGTCCGGGCGCGGTCGCCGGCCTCCCATGCGGCGCCGGTCGCGGCGAGGAGGAGCGCGGCGCGACCATGGGCCGCGTCCAAGAGCAGTGCTCCCGCTTCGGAGCGGTGCCCTTCCGCGTGGCGCAGTGCGGCGCGGAGCCGGATCGCGGTGCCGGAGGAGTGCGCGGAGGAGCCCTCGTCGGCGCCGCCCTCGACATCGGTGGCATCGGCGGTGTCGAGCAGGGTACGGGCGCGGACCGGGAAGCCGGCCTCCCACGCGGCATAGGCGGCGGCGACGTAACGGCGGCGGGCGGTCGGGTGGTCGGCGGTGAGGCGGGCGGCCTGCTCCCAGGTCGCGGCGGCGGCACCGGCGCCGAGTTCCCGGCGGGTGCGGCCGGCGCCGGCTTCCAGGGCGGCGGCCAGTTCGGCGTCGGGGCCGGTGGCGAGCGCGGCCAGGTGCCACGGTCGCCGGTAGGCGAGAGCACCGCTCGCGGCGTAGGCCAGTGCTCCGTGAAGAGAGCGGCGCTCTGCCGCGCTGAGCGAGCGGCGCACCTCCTCGCGGACCGACGCGCTCCGGAAGCGCACCCGGTGCTCGGCGGCGTCGACCAGGCCGGCCCGCAATACGGCGAGCCGCGCCCCACGCCCGATCCCGACCCGCCGCCCGGCTACGGCCAACTGGTCCAGATCGGCCGCCGGTTCGAGCGCGGCCAACGCAACGAGCCGCCGCGCGTCCTCCGGCAGCCCCGCGAACGGCCCATCCCCGGCGGCCACATCCCGCCCGACCCGATCCGGACGGGCCCCGGTCGCCCGGTCGCGGCCGGCGGCGGCGTCATCGGCGTCGGCCCAGTCCCGACCGCCGCTCCGCCCGTCCACCAACCGAGGGCCTGGCCCGGCTGCGGCGCGGACGCCGGCAGCCGCATCGGCGGTCCGCATGTCCGAGGCGCCTGCGCCCTGGGCGAACCGGGCACGTGCGTCGGCGGTCCGTGCGTCCGAGGCGCCAGCGCCCTGGCCGGCCCGGGCACGTGCGTCGGCGGTCCGTGCATCCGAGGCCCCCACGCTCCGGGCGAACCGGGCATTCGCGCGGGCTGTTCGCGCGTCCGACGCCCCTGAGCCTCGCCCGGCCTCCGCCCGGGCTCCGATTCCGGCTCCGGCCTCGGCCCCGGCCCCGGCCCCGATACCCGTGTCGGTGGTTCGTGTGTCCGAGGATCCCGAGCCCCGGCCGGTCCGGGGGCTTGCGCCGGTGGCTCGAGCGTCCGACGCTCCTCCGCCTTGGTCGGCGGCGCCGGCCCGCGCGCCGGTCGTCCGTGGGTCCCACGTTCCGGCGCGGGTTTCCGCACCCCAGAAGACATCCGTACCGGCGGTTCGCGCGTACGAATCCGCGTGCCGGGCGGCCTCCGGCCCGGAACCCCCATGCCCGGTGGCGTCGTTCCCGTCGAAGCCGCCGTCCGGGTGACCCTCGGCCACCGAGCCGCTCGGCCCGGGCGCATCGAAGAAGCCGCCCTCGGCCCGCGCGCGCCGAGCTTCGGCCGCCGCCGCGGCCTCGTCGGTACCCACCTCGCCCGTCACGACACCTCGGACGGCCTCCGCCGCCGCCCGGAAGTCGCGCTCGGCAGGCCGGTCTTGGCGGTGCGGCGGCCGCGTTGCCGCGCCGTCGCCATCGGCGTGGACGCTGCTCGCTTCGGGGGCCGCAGGCCGGGCGGCCTCCGCCGCTACCCGGCCCGCGCCGCCCCCGGCGCCCTGGTCGCGCGGGGTCGATGTGCCGTCGGTGGCACCGTGGGTGGCGTCGTGGGCGGCCGCGTGACGTACGTCGGCCGATCCGGGGCTTGTCGCCCGATTGGCTGCACCCGTTCGGAACATCCCATCGTTTGGCGCCGCTTCGAGGCGTCCGCCTCGCGACCCGGCACCGGACTCGGCAACGCCGGCCGATCCGGATCCGCCGACCGAGGCCACCGACCGACCCACACCCGCCACCTCGGCAAGGACCCGGGGCGGCCCACCGACCGCACGCAACGCGCCGACCGAGCCGGTACGTTCGGTCGCCGTGGGCGCACCCCCGGCGGTGGTCGAGGTGTCGTCAGGTCTTGCCCGCCCGGCGTCGGCCCCGACGCCGACGGTCTCGCCCGGCGTACCCAACGTCAGGACCAAAGCGTCGCGTTCCGTCGCATCCGGCACGATCCCGGCCGCAGCCCAGGCGTCGCCGGGAGCCGCCTGCCCGGCGTCGGCTTCGACGCCGTCGGCCGCACCGCTCGTACCCAACGCGCCGACCGAGGTGTGGCGTTCCGTGGCGTCTGGCCCGCCCCCGGCCGCGTTCGATGTGTCGTCGGGCGTCGTACGCCTCGCATCGGCGACGCCGTCCGCACCCAACGGGCCGACCGAAGCAGCGCGTCCGGTCACGTCCGGCACGATCCCGGCCGCAGCCGACGCGTCGCCAGTCGTCGGCTCCCCGGTGTCGGCCCCGCCGCCGACGCACTCCTCGGACGTACCCAACACGCCGACCGAAACGCCGCGTTCCCCCGACCCCACCTCAGCCCGGGCCCCGGCCCTGGCCTCAGCCCCGGCCCGCACCTCGGCCCCGGCCGCACCGCCGGTCCCCAACCCGCCGACCGCAGCGTTCCACCCCCGCGTGCTCGACCCCACCCCGGACGGGTCCCCCGGCTCGGCCTTCGGCATCGCCGCCCCCGCGCCCCCGCGTTCCCTCGTGGTGCGGAGGACTGCGAGTGGGAGGCCCTCGGCGCGGCCGGCGATGTACGTGATCACCGCGGCGGAGGCGGCGTCGAGCCAGTGGGCGTCGTCGACGAGGAGCAGGACCGGCTGTTCGCGCGCCGCGATCAGCACCAGGGAGCAGGCCGCCGCGGCCACCACGCCGCGGTCCGCCGCGCCGGGGGCCAGGCCGAGGGCGGTGCGCAGGGCCTGGGCCCGGGTGTGCGGCAGTCGGCCGATCCTCGGGTGCAGCGTGACCAGCAGTTGGCGCAGCGCCGTATAGGGGAGCGCACCGGCACCGCACGGGCCCGCCGTGCGCAGCACGGTCATCCCCTTCGCCGCCCACGCCGCCTCGGCCAGGAGCGTCGTCTTGCCCGTCCCCGCGGCCCCGCGCAGCACGATCGCGCCACCGTCACCGGCCCGCGTCCGTTGCAGCAGCGCCGTGATCGCGGCCAGTTCGTCGTTCCTTCCGTGCAACACGGAAACTCTCCTCGCATCTCGCTCACACCCCCGTGGTGTGGCCGGCGGTCCACCCGGCTCGGGACGGACCGCCGCACTATGAGCCTGAGCTTGCCCGTTCCCGGTCAACACATGTTCAACATTCACTCAACGTATGAAGTCCGGACCAAGTAATTACGGACATGTGACACCGACATCGCCGGCGACATCGCCACCGGCATCGCGTTGCTCGCCCGCCGGCATCCGGCCGAATATCGGTCAATCCTTGTACTCCGGTTGCCGCTTGTCCTTGCGCGCCCGAATGGCCTCCTCGAAGTTCTCGGTGGTCAGTCGTACGTACAACTGGGCGTGCCCCTCGTGCTCCATGTGCGAGTGCATGCTGCCGGCCTCCAGCCCCGACCACAGCAACCGTTTGGTCACTTCCACCCCCACTCGACTGAACCCGATGATTCGCTCGGCGAGTTCGTACGCGTCGTCGAGCAACTTCTCGCCCGGCACCACGCGCGACACCAGGCCGATCCGCTCGGCCTCGGTCGCGTCCACGTCCCGCCCGGACAACATGATCTCGAATGCCCGAGACGACCCGATCGCCCGGGGGAGCAAATAGCTGATTCCGAGCTCGCTCGCGGTGAGTCCGTTGTTGATGCCGGCGGCCCGGAAGTACGCGGTGTCGGTGGCGATTCGGATGTCGGTCGCGGTGGCGAGGCAGAAGCCGCCGCCGATCGCGGGGCCGTTGATCGCGCCGATCACCGGTTGATGCATCCGGCGCAAGCCCAGGATCACGTCGTCCAGGATCTCCATCGAACGACGGGCGATGCTCGTTCGGGTCAGGCCCTTGATACCGGGGATGCGCCCGGAATTCTCCAGATCCGCGCCGGAGCAGAAACCCCTCCCGGCGCCGGTCAATATGACGACACGCGTATCGTTGTCGGCACTCACGGCTTCCAGAGCCTCACGAAAGGGGACCATGACGTCGAAGGCCATGGCGTTCATGCGGTCCGGTCGATTGAGGGTGATGAGCGTGATGTGGGGGCGGGGCTTGTCGACGAGTACGAAGGACATGGGGGCGTCATCCTCGGCATGATTGAGGGGCGAAGGGTTTCGAGTCGCACGGCGTCGGACCGGGCGACCGGGGAACCGAAGAGCGCGGAGCGGATCCCGGCACCGTCGATCGACGCGGAACGCCCGGTGGCCGATCGGGTGCTCGCCGATGGGGCGTTCGTCGATCGGCCGGTCGACCGCGAGATCGCCGACGAGCGAGACGAGCGACGTTCGCCGGCGCGTCGGTGGTTCGGCGCGCGGGCCTGGTCGGCGACGCGCGCGTGGTTCGGAACCCGTACGTGGTTCGGGACACGCAAGCCATTCTTGACCAAGTCAATGAAACCGCTCAAGGCCGACCCCCGGTTGTTCGACGCCTTCGCGGGCGACTACGACCGCTATGCGGGACTGTGCGACCCACTCGGCGAGTGGCTCGCCACCCTCGAACTCACCGGCGAGCGTGCGCTGGACGCCGGTTGCGGATCCGGGCGACACGCCCTGGCGCTGGCCGCGTCCTATACCGAGGTGCTGGCCGCGGACCTGAGCGCGCCGCTGATCGAGGTCGCCCGGGTGCGCCGACCGCACGAGCGGATCCGGTACGAGGTCGCCTCGCTCACCGACGTACACGACGCCGAGGGCTTCGACCTGGTCCTGAGCGTGGGTACGCTGCACCACCTGCCGGACCTGGCCGCCGCCCTGGCCCACCTCGAATCGCTGGTCCGCCCCGGTGGCGAGATCGTCCTGGTGGACACCGTGGCCGCGGTGCCGAAGGCCACGCGCCGGCAGTACGTCGTCTGCGCGGTCCGCGAACTGGCCCGGGACGTGCGCCGGTTGCGGGCCCGGGACGCATGGTGGCTGTACCGTTTCCGCACCGGCGCGGTGTGGCTGGACCACCTGATGTCCGACCACTACCTGACCCGGACGCAGTATCGCGAGAGCTACGCCGAGGTGTTCCCGGACGCGGAGTTCGTCGACCTGTCCTTCGCCACCGCGATGCGCTGGCGCCGACCCGGCGAACGGTAGGTAGGAGAGCACGGACATGTCGACGGAGATCGCGAACCCGGCCGGGCCGGTCCGGGTGGACCTGGGCGAGGTGTCCTACCGGGTGGCGCAGGCGGAGATGGCGCGCTGGGTGGTCGAGCGACAGAAGGGCGCGGCGCCCGATCGGCTGTTCCTGCTCACCCACCCGCCGGTGATCACGTACAGCTCGCGCACGCCGGCCGCCGACCTGCCGGATCCGGCGTCGCCTATTCCGCTGGTCGAGGTGGATCGGGGCGGACACGCGACCTATCACGGACCGGGTCAGCTGATCGGGTACGTGGTCGTGAACGTACGGGCGCTCGGGCCGGGGGATCTGGTCCGTCGCGTGGAGAACGGCCTGCTCGCCGCCCTCGCGGGGCTCGGCTTTCCGGCGATCCGGCGCGAGACGCTGGCGGGCGCGGCGAGCCTGGTGGGCATCTGGACGCCGGACCACCGCAAACTGGCCTCGATCGGGATGCGGATCCGACGCGGTGTCAGCAGCCATGGCTTCGCCCTCAACATCGACCCCGACCTGACCGCGTTCAGCACGTTCACCGCCTGTGCGCTGCCGGACACGACGATGACGTCATTGGCGGAGCCGGCCGCCGAGGCGGGCCGGCCGACGCCCACGGAGGCTGAGGTCCGGGACGCGGTGGCCGAGGCGCTGGGGCGAGAACTCGCGGTGTCCGGCGGGAGCTGAGGTGTTCCGGCCGGCGCGGTCGGGGTGCGCCGGCCGGACGTCCGGTCAGGCGGCTCGGGTGCCGGTGACGTCCCACAGGTGGTGGACCGGGTCGTGGATGAAATAGCGGGCGAGTGACTCGACGGTGAAGACCGTGCCGTCGCTGCGCCTGCCGGTACGGGACCACTGGTCCTCGGCCACCGCCGCGAACGCGTCGGCCAACGTGGCACCGGCCGCCGCGAGCTCGCCGGCGACCCGGACGGGGTCCTGCTCGGCGTAGCGGGACTCGACCGCCGTGGCGTCCTGGTCCCAGTTGGGGAAGTCCGGGGCGTTGTCGGCCAGCATCAGGCGCAGGCGCTCGTCGAACATGCCGAACACGTCGCGGACATGGCACGCGTACTCGATCGGGGCCCAGGTGTCCGGCTCGGGCCGGATCCGCAACTCGTCGCCGCCGGAAACGAGCAACTCGTGCCACGCGGCCACGTTCGCGCGGGTCAGCGCGGGTATCCGGGTGCGCGGGACGGTCGGGGTGTCCAGTCCACAATCGGGACAGGCCGTCTCCAGCACCCACGTCCAGCTCTTGGTTTCGGGAGTGATCATGCCAGGAGGATGACGCACTTGCCGTCGGACCAACAAGATGTTTCCGCGCCGTCGGTCCGTCCACTTGTCCGCGCCACCGGTCCGTGCCACCGGTCCGTGCCGCGCCGTTCGCCCGGCCGCTCCGCGTACCGGGGCCGGTTGCCGGCTCTCGGGTGGGGAGGGGCGCTCGGGCACCCACCGTTCGGAGGGAATTCGGCTCGCGTTTACGCTTCCGGCCGCCGGCTTGCCCCGGTCCGGTTCATCCGTTCGATCTCGTCGGGGATTCGGGGTTCCCCCGCTCGGCGGGCAAAAGCGTTTCGGCAAGAAGCCACACTGCACGGCCGGGCACCACGAGAGTGCCGAAAATGTCGAGGATCTTGCGCATAAGCAGCAATCTACTGACGGGAATTGATCTCGACTCGGCCGATCGGCCAGATTTGCTCGATCAAAGTCGCGCCTCGCGCGGGGGGAGTTCGCCACCTTCGTCGCGCTGATGGAGCAGCGCCCGGGACGACGGTCGGTGAGCCGACGGTCGGTGAGACGGGCCGCCTCGCGGCGAGCGGCTCACTGTGGCTCCAGCCGGACGGTAGTCCACAGTGGCTATGAGTGGGCCCGGGGGCACCGATCTCACCGACCGTCCCATACAACCCACGCCCCTCACCGATCATTCCCGGCCTCTCGCCGAACTTCCGCCCCGCCCGGGCCCGGCGATCCCAGGCCGATAAGCCCTTGAATAACCCGAATTGCCCCCACCCTTAGGCCACCCGCCGAGGTCCGTGCGCCCAGATCCGGCCTCGCTTGGCGAGTCCGCCCTCTCGCCCACCGGCCACGCCATACGATCGGGGGCATGTTCGTGATCACGCTGACCTACGTCGTTCCGGTCGAGGAGATCGACGCGCTCCTGCCCGGCCACCTGGCCTGGCTCGACCGGTACTACGCCGACGGCACGCTGCTTGCCTCCGGGCGCCGGGTCCCGCGGACCGGTGGGGTGATCCTGGCGCGGGCCGCCGATCGGGGGGTGTTGGACGCCGTGCTCGCGGAGGATCCGTTCCGGCGCGCGGGCGCGGCGACATACGACGTTGTCGAATTCGCGCCCTCCCGGACCACGCCCGGACTGGAAGGGCTGCTGTCGACCCTGTGAAGTGCCGTCAATAGGCGTTCATTTCCAGCACATTTGATGGCGATAACTCACCAATTCAGACAACAAACGAGTACAGGCTTCCGCATTCACACCTTCGGGTGATTTCGTTGAGAACACACCCGGTCCGGGCGATGGGGGTCGCGCGAGCGCCGGGGCGGGCATTCCGCGCCGGGTACCCCAACGTGTCACCCATTCCCCACTCGGCGCCCTACCCGAAGACGACCCCGGTTACCACGGCACAACTTGCGACAGGACGTGTGGGGGAGGCGCTGACCGATGCGTGTGCGAGACAGCCGCTTGCCGCGGTGGCCTGCGGAATTGTTCGTCCCCGAATTGCCCGTGGCCACCGCGCGGCTGCGTCGGCGGGTCGCCGACTCGGTGCGGCCGGACGGCGCCGTACGCGGCCCGTGCCGTAGCCGGGTGCTCGAATCGGCGCTGCTCCTTCGGCTGTTGGAGCGCGCCGGTCTCGAGGCCGACCACCACCGGCGGGTCGCCGGATTCCTGGCCGGGCGCCTGGACGGTGCCGAACCGCTGGACCGGCTGCTCGCGACGATCGCTTTGCGCCACGCCGACGACCCGGACGAGCACGGCGCCGGCCACCTCCTCGACCGTTTCCTGGAGCGCGCGCCGGCGTTCCTGACCGCCCGCAAGCGAGTCCTCCTGGAGACCGTACTGACCCTGCTCGGGCCGCCGCGCCGGGCGGCCCGCAGACCGTTCGACCCGAACGCCTTCGACACCGGCAACCTGCATCCGTGGGCGCACGTACAAACCGTCGCGCTCAAGGTCGCGCTCGCCGATCTCACCGGGCACGCCGACCGGGTCACCCACGCCGAACTGCGGCTGCTCGTGGACACCCAGCAGACGCCCGGGGTGTGGGAGGGCAATCTGCTCGTCCACCTGCTCGTGCTGCACGCGCTCGCCGACCGGCCGCACCTGGACGGGCTGATCGTCAACGGCGTGGCCAAGGCACTCGTACACCAACGTGCGGACGGCGGTGTGCCGTTCGTGACCGACACCGACACCTGGTGCGCGGTCACCGCGGGCGTCGCGCTGGACGCCTCCGGCGCCCCGTACGAGGTCCGCCGGCGGATCGGCGACCACCTCGCCGCCGGGCAGCGGGTGGACGGCGGTTGGTCGTACACGGACGCCGCGGCGCTCGCGGATGTGGACGACACCTCGGTGGCGATCGAGTTCCTGCACGCCACCGACCCGGTGCGCTACCGGCGCACGATCGACTCCGGATTACGCGCCCTGTGGTCCTACCAGGGCGCGGACGGGGGATTCCCCACCTACATCGTGGGCGCTCCGTCGGAGGCGTGCATGACCGCCGCCGCGGTCAACGCGCTGAGCGTACGCGCCTCGCGCCACGTGGAACGCATCACCGCCGCACGCCGGTTCCTGGCCGGCGCGCAACACCCGGACGGCACCTTCGACCCGGACTGGAGTCGCAGTCGCTACCACGCGATCTTCCGCGCCCTCCTGGCCACCGACGCGTGCGGCCCGGACGCCTACCGCGCCACCGTCAAACGGTCGCTGACCGCCGTCCGCGACGGCCAGAACGCCGACGGCGGCTGGGGCCAACAACCCGGCGACCCCAGCGACGCGATCAGCACCGCGTACGCGCTGATCGCGCTGTGCCGGCAGGCCGACCCCCGCCCGGTCGCGCGCGGCCTCGAACACCTGATGCACGCGCAACGCCCGGACGGCGGCATCGACTCCGTCCCGGACATGCTGGGCACCAGACCGTTCCTCTACGTGATCCCCTGCCTGGCCGACCACTTCACCCTGCTCGCCCTGGGCCACATCGGCAATCGGCTGGCCACGCGCTCGCGCCGACCGGGCGCCCCGCGCGGCCCCGGCGTCCAGGCGGCGTATCCCTCGACACTGCGCGCCCCCGGGCCCGGCATCGCCGGAGCCCGCGGTGCAGCCAGGACCACCCCGACGCAGACCGGCGAAAGGAGCCCGGCGTGAGCACACCCACCGTCGTCGACCTCCCGATCAGCTTCCACCTGCCGAAGCTCGCGAACCTGTTGCCGATGACGTTCCATCCCGAAACCGACCGACTGATGCGCGAATCCCGCTGGTGGGCACACCGCCACCTCGGCTTCGCCTACGCCGGCGACGCGACTCGCATCGACAAGAACGTGGACGGAACCCTGCTGGTATCCCTGTCCGTTCCGCACGCCGACTACGAACTCGCGCTCACCACGGCCAAGGTGATGAACTATCTGATCGGCATCGAGAACAGCCTCGTCGACAAGGCGGGCCTGGGCGGCAGTTCGTTCGCCACCCGCAATGTCTTCGGCCGGTTCATGGCCGATCTGCTCGGCTGGGGCGACGGTTCGACGCCGCTGCGCGAGGACTTCTCCTGGCTGCGCGAGCGGATGCCGGCCGCCCGCTGGACCCGCTTCGTGTCCTACATGGAGGACTTCGCACACGGCTTCACCACCGAGTTGGAGAGCTGGCGGGACGCCGGGATATCCGACTACGACACCTACATGGACGACCGCCGGCACAGCCTGGGGGTGCGCTGGCTGTTCGGCTTCGCCGAGGAGGGCGTCCCGGGCGTGGCCCTGTCCCAGGAGGCCTTTCGCACACCCGAGATGGTCGCCATCCACGACACCGCGATCGACGGCTACACGCTGATCAACGACCTGGTCTCGTATCGCAAGGAACTGGTCATGGACGACCGGGTCAACCTGGTCTACTACCTCGGCGAGGCCGAAGGGCTCGACCTCGAGGGCGCGATGAACAAGATCTGCGGCCTGATCGACGCCACCGAACGCAAGTTCCTCGACCTGCGCGACCAAATCATGGCCGGCCCGCACGGCGGTGAACCGGGGATGCGCGCCTACCTCGACGAGGTCGGCCACGTGATGACGTCCAACCTGTGGTGGGCCACCGTCAGCAAGCGCTACGAACCCGGCGGCCTGGGCTGGGACGGCTCCACCGCCGGCACCATGACCTTCCACCGCGACCGCGCCGTATTCGTCCCGGACGACCCGCCCCCGACCACCCGCTGACCACCCGCCGATCCCCGCCGACCTCCCGTTCCCCGGCACATCCTCGGCACATCCTCGGCAAGTCCGTCGCCCGGCGCGCACCCCGTGCGCCGGCCGGTCTTTGCCGGAAGCCGACCGAACGTCAAGGTGGTTCCCAAGCGGCTTTAATCATTCACTCATGAAGCGCGGCCATGCTGCCCGCATGGACTTTCCGCGTTGTGGCATCCCGCGTCCTGCGGTTCGATCCGGCTCGGACCCCCTGCGCAGGGCACGACCCCCCGTCGCGCACCCGAGAAAGCGGCGGACCGGCGCCGCGGTGGCCGGCGTTTTCCGGGCAGGCGCTTGTTGATGTCCCTCTACTTCGACACCGCCGCCAAACGACCCCGGGGCCCGCGCCCGGCCCCGGCGCCCGTGCGCGCCGGCGCGCACCCCGCGGCCACCCCCGCCCCCGGGGCCGCCCCCGCCTCCGTCCGCCGCCCGCACCTGCACCGCGTCGACCTGATCCGCGACATCGCCTTCCTGTGCGTGATCGTCGTCCACGTCATCGGCGTCACCTACCCCTTCCCGGGCGAGCGCCCCGCGTTCACCCAACTCGTCCTGCACTCCACCCGCGCGATCTTCTTCTTCGTCAGCACCTTCGTGCTCTTCCACAGCGTCTACCACCGGCCCCTGCGGGTGCGCGCCTTCCTCGGCAAGCGGTTCCGCCTCCTGGGCGTGCCCTACCTGCTGTGGTCCACCGCCTACTGGGTGCTCGGCGACCATCCGCGGATCGCCCGGGACCTGCCCGGCGCGCTGGCCGACCTGCGCGGCGGGATCATCTGGGGCGGCTCCTGGTACCACCTCTACTTCCTGCTCGTCTCGCTGCAGATCGCCGCACTCCTCCCGCTGTTCGTCAAGCTGGTCCGGGCCACCACCGGCCGGCACTCGCTGCTGCTCGTGGCCACCGGCGTGGTGCAACTGGCCGCGCTGATCGTGCTGTTCCACCAGACGCCGCTGAGCGGCCCGCTGGAGTGGTACCGGGTGCACGGCGGGATGTTGCTGCCCACCTACGGGTTCTTCGTGATGGCCGGCGCGCTGGCCGCGGTACACCTGGACACGTTCCACGCATGGGTCGTCGGGCACACCCGGACCATCTGGCTCGGCACCCTGGCGACGCTCGCGGTGACCCTGTTCTGGTACCGGCACACCGTGGCCGGCGGCCGGGACACCGCGACCGCGTCGATGGCCACCCAGCCGGTGAGCCTGCTGTGGGGCCCGGTCGCGGTGCTCGCGCTCTACGCCCTGGCCACCCGCTGGGAGCGGGCCGGCGGCCCCGTGCCCAGCCGGCGCGCCGCCGCACTGGGGGCGCAATTGGCCTTCGGCGTCTACCTGGTGCACCCGATGATCCTGCGACTGCTCGAACTGAACGGCTTCGCCGCCGCGCTCCCGTGGTCCGCGGCGGTGAACACCGCCGTGCTGGTGAGCGTGGTCGCGCTCGGCTCGGCCGCGTTCACGTGGCTGGTCGCGCACACCCCGCTGAGCCCGTGGCTGATCGGCCGCGAGCGGATGCGGGGCCGGTCCGCGGCGCGGCCGATGCCACACCCGGCGCCGGCCCCGGCCGGTCAGCAGGGCGGCAGCACGTCCTTCGCCGACCCGGTGGTCTCCAACCACGCCTCCGGCGCGTAGCCCGTCCCCTGGCTCGTGGTCACCAGGACCCACTGATCGCTCTTGCCGCCGCGCCACCCGTAGACGTTCACCGGTCCCTTGGCCCGGCAGGTCGCGGTCAGCTCGGTGCCCGTGCTCACCTCGGCGATGGTCTTGCCCTTGCCCGGCTTCTCCCGTATCTCCAGACCGATCGCCTGACGTGCGATCACCGCCAGCTTGACGGTGGAGGTGGGCGAGGGCGCGGCCGTGCCGCTCGCGCTCGTCGACGGGTGCGCCGATTTCGACGCGCCCGGCGAGGACGTACTCGACGCCGAGCTCGTGTTGTCGCCACCACCGGAATCGAGCAGCAGCGCCACCACGATCACGATCACCCCGACGATCACCGCGCCGATCACCACCCGGTTTCCGGACTTGGGCGGTTGCGGCCCGACCGGGTTGGCCGAGGGCCCGCGAGGGCGCGTCCATCGACGCCAATCGAACCGGGGCGATCCCGCAGACGGCATGCTGACTCCTTCACCCGAACGTGCGGCGGTACAGGGAACTACACGGAACCACAGGGAACTCGGTACTCGATTCTTCCGTGTACCGACCCCGTCACGCTAAAGCGATCCGGAATCGCCGCGCCGCATGATTCCCGGCCACATGTCGGATCGGACCCCTATGGTCGGCCCATGACCTCTGCGCTGCCACGGATCACCGACGACGAACGACGAGCGCGTTTGGGCACTCGGCACCGGCTGGCGCCCGGCGCGCGCGCCGTGAGCGCGGAGGAAGCGGTCCGGGCCGTGCTCCTGCTGCACGCCACCGATCCGGCCACGGTCTACGCCTCCACCTGCGCGCGCCTGGCCGCGCCGTCGATCGACGAGGTGCGCCGGGCCCTCTACCGGGACCGGTCCCTGGTCCGGATGCCCGGCATGCGGCGCACCGTATACGTGGTCCCGCGCGAACTCGTGCACGTGGTCCAACGCTCCAGCACCGACGCGGTCGCGGTCACCCAGCGCCGGGTGATGCTCCAGTTCCTCGCCTCCGGCGGCTACGACGAGGCCTGGCTGGACCGGGTCGAGGCGGACACGGTGGCCGCGCTCACCGACCTCGGCGAGGCCACCGCCGTGCAACTGGGCGAGGTGGTGCCGCTGTTGCGCACCCAGATCCGGGTCGCGATCGGCAAGCCGTACGAGGCCGACGTGGGCGTGTCCACCCGGCTGTTGTTCACCCTGTCCTGCGAGGGCCGGATCGTCCGGGCCGAGCCGCAGGGGTCGTGGTTGTCCAGCCGGTTCCGCTACACGATCGCGCCGCCGCTGCCGGCGATCGGCAAGACGGAGGCCAAGGCCGAACTGGTGCGCGGCTGGCTGGCCGCGTTCGGGCCCGGGACACTGGACGACCTCAAGTGGTGGACCGGCTGGACCCTGGCCGACACCCGACACGCCCTCGCCGCGATCCGGGCCGTCGAGGTCCGCCTGGACAACGGCACGGTGGGCTACGTCCTGCCCGGCGACGAGGCGCCGACGCCGGCTGCGGAGCCGTGGGCCGCACTGCTCCCCGCGCTCGACGCGACACCGATGGGCTGGAAGGACCGGGACTGGTACATCACCCCCGAACTGCGCGAGCGCCTGTTCGATCGGATGGGCAACATCGGCCCCACCGTGTGGTGGCGGGGCCGAGTCGTCGGCGGCTGGGCCACCCGCCCCGACGGCGAACTCGTCTGGCGCGCCCTGGTCGACCTCGAACCGGCCGCGACCAAGGCGATCGAGGCCGAACTGGCCCGGCACGCCGCATGGTTGGCCGGGACCTGCGTGACCCCCAGATTCCGCGTCCCCTTGGAACGCGAACTGAGCGCGTAGCGCGCCGCGCGGATACCGGCCAGGCCCCGGAGATCAGTTCTGCCGAGCGGCCGTGGCCACGTCCGCGCGGGCGGGCTCGGCGCGCGGGCCGCTCGTGTAGACCAGCAGGAGCAGATCGGCGTCCCCGGGAAAGGCCAACGTCTCGTAGGTCAGCTCCTGCGCGGTGCCACCGACCGGGTGCACGGTCTTCGTACCGTGCGTCTTGTCGGCCACCCGGTGTGCCTCCCACAGCGGCCGAAAGCGCGGGTTGCCCGCCGCCAACTCCTCGACCAGCGCGGCCATTCGGGCGTCCCCGGGGTGGCGCGCCGCGTCCAGTCGCAGATACCCGACGGTGTCCGCGGCGACCCGCTCCCACTCCGGATAGAACCGGCCCGCGTCCGGCGACAGGAACGTGTGCCGTGCCATGTTGCGCGCGTGCGGCGCCATCGCGCTCAGCGCCATCATCGCGTCGGCGGGCGCATTCCACGCCAACACGTCCATACAGCGGCCCAGCACGACCGCCGGCGCGTCGATCCGGTCGAGGAGCGCCTGTACCCCCGGCCGCGCCGTCGAGGGCGCGACCCGCCGTGCGCTCACCCGAGTCGGCCGGGCCAGGTCCCACATGTGCGCGTACTCGGTCGCGTCAAGGCGCAACACCCGCCCGATCGCGTCCAGGATCGGGTCCGACACGTGCTGCCCGCGGCCCTGCTCCAGGCGTACGTAGTAGTCCACGCTCACCCCCGCGAGCTGGGCCACCTCCTCGCGCCGCAACCCGGCCACCCGACGCTTGCGGCCGAACACCGGCAGCCCGACCTCCTCGGGCCCGACCCGGGCCCGACACGCACGCAGGAAGTCGCCGAGTTGCTCGAAGGACGCGTCGCTCATCCTCGGACTCTAGCGCCGCGCCGGCGCCGGCCCGCCCCGCGCCGACCACGAAGGTAGTACCGGCGGACCCAGGAAAACGTGTGCTCTGGGTGTCGACCCGGGCAACCGGGCAGAGTGACCCGAGTCGGCAGGAATCACCCCGCGGACACCACCCACCCCTGGAGAATCCCGTGAGCCACCCCACCCCCCTCGCCGGTCGGATCGCCGTCGTCACCGGAGCCGCCGGCGGCATGGGCGCCGCGACCGCGCGCCTGCTCGCCGAGCAGGGTGCGCACGTCGCGCTGCTGGCGCGCCGCAAGGACCGCCTCGAAGACCTCGCCGCCGAACTCACCGCCGCCGGCGGCACCGCCCTCGCCGTCCCGGTCGACGTCACCGACCAGGCGTCCGTGGACGCCGGCGCCGCCCGGGTCCGCGCCGAACTGGGCCGGGTCGACCTGGTCGTCAACGCCGCCGGGGTGATGTTGCCCAACCCGCTCGACGACGGCCGGATCGACGAGTGGACCCGGATGATCGACACCAACCTCACCGGCGTGTTGCGGATCATCCGCGCGTTCACCGCCGACCTGGTCGCCGCGGCGGCCGACGGGCGCGGCGCCGACCTGATCGACATCTCCTCGATCGGCGCACACGTGACCTTCCCGAACTACGCCGTGTACGGCGCGACCAAGGCCGCGCTCACCTTCCTGTCCGCGTCGCTGCGCACCGAACTGGGCCCGCGCGACGTCCGGGTCACCAACATCGAGCCGGGCCTGACCGACACCGAACTCGGCTCGCACATCGACAACCCGGCACTGAGCGGCCAACTGGACTCCATGTTCGACGCGGTCGGCTCACTCGCCGCCGCCGACATCGCCGACCTGGTGTCCTACGTGGCCACCCGCCCCCGCCACGTCAACCTCCGCCAAATCATCGTGATGCCCACCCGCCAGGCATAGTGAGCGTCTTCAAGCCCCGGTCCCGATGTCCGGCCCCGGCGGTTGATGTTGCGTCGGGCGGGGGGTGTTGACTATGACTTGTCAGGCCCGCCCGCCACCGCCGTTCGAGGAGTCTTCCGTGGCGTTGTTTCGTCGCCAGTCCCGCAACCAGCAGAACGCCGCCTGGGGGCAGGACGTGCGCGGCGTCCTGATGAGCGCGCCGCCGGAGCGCATCCGGCAGGACCTGCGGCTGATGGTCGGCCGACCCGGGCCGCACCTGGGCGCGCAGGCCGTGCTGTGGCCGCTCGGTGACCGGGGCGAGATCGTCGCGGTGGCGTGCGTCAAGGGGCCGGACGGGACGGCTGTCACGATCGAGGCGCCGATGGTGCAGCACTGGGGGTTCGCGATCGAGGACGTCTGGCTCCAAGCCGCGACCAACCTGCGCACGGAGGGCTACGGCGGCATGCCGATGGAGACCACCGGCAGCACGCTGCACTCGCTGAACGGGCAGAGCTGGCCCGGCTCGGCCCAGGTCTTCCGGCTCGGCGAGGCGATCGGCGACCCGCTGCGCGCGGGCGCGCTGGTCGTCCTGCCGACCGACAACAACCTGCTCGCACTGCCGCTCAACTCGCAGCGCACCGTCGGCATGGCCGGGTTCGTCGTCAAGACCGCACAGGCGCTGACCCGGGATCAACAGCCGCTGTCCACCGGCATCTTCTGGTGGCACGAGGGCATCCTCGAGGAGCTGGAGGTGGAGTGGAAGGGCCCGGAACACGCCACGTTGACCGGGTCCGCCCGCTTCGGCCAGGTGGTCCGCGCGCTGCCCCAGTGAACCCTGACCCCGAGGGCAACGAGTTCTGCCTGCTGCGCACCCCCAAGTAGCGCCAGGCGGCGCCGAGTAGCGGGCGCCCGGTGGTCAGATTTCGGTCAGGCGGTAGTGGTGGTGGTCCCGCTCCACCGTCCACGACCGCCCGGCCGAGGCCGGCGCGGCCGGGAAGTTCGTGCCCACCGGAACCGCCTCGACCCGCAGCCGCTCCGCGTTGACCACCGGCGCGCCCGCCACCCCGTAGTACAACTCGACCGCCGCGTCCCGGTCGCCGTAGACCAGGATCCGATCCCGCATCAGCACCGCGAGCGCGGGCAACTTCGGGTCGAACAACCCCCACGTCGTCCCGTCCCCGGGGTGGCCCAGGAACAACACCGAACGCGGCTCGGCCAACGCGAACCCGGTCAGCCGGGTGTCCACCGGGCCGAGCACCGGCCCCGCGTCCACGGCGCCGTGGTCGAGCAACTCGCGCAGCACGTCCAGCGCGGCCGGCGGCAGATCCTCGCCGATCACCGCGAGGTCCCCGGTCAGCGCGTGGGTGCGGCCCGGTCCGGCGTGCGGGCCGCGCAACTGCAGGAAGCCGCAGCGGGTGACCGACACACTGGTCAGCGTCCCGTCCGGGGCCCGCTCCCAGGCGATGGCCAACTCCAACCCGGGCCGCAGCCACATCGGCGTGACCAGCACCCCGTCCGGCGCGAGCTGCTCGACCCACGCCGGCGGCAGATCCGGCACCCCCACGGTGGCCTCGATACGATCGAACGGCGCCCGATCGGCGACCCCCTCCCAGCCGTCCCCGGCCCGCACGTCCACCCGCACGCCGAGCCCGGCCAGCCGCCGCGCCGCCGCGCCCGCCAGTTCGGCGGACACCTCGATGCTGACCACCTCGCCCGTCGGGCCGACCAGCGTGGCCAGGAGCGCCGCGTTGTAGCCGCTCCCGGTGCCGATCTCCAATACCCGCATCCCGGGCCGTACGGCCAGCTGTTCGAGCATCAGCGCGACCATCGCCGGCTGGCTGACCGTACTGTCCGGCAGCCCGCGCTCGTCGACGGACAACACCACCACGCGGTCCCGATACGCCTCGGTGAGCGAGGTCGAGCCGGGCGTGAACAGCTCGCGCGGCACCTCGGACATGGCGTGTGCGACCGCCTCGGTGCGTACGCTCCCGATCAGCCGCAACCGTTCCACCAGCGTCGTCCGCAGCCGGGCCGCCGCGTGCTTGTCGTTCATGGCCCCCGTGTACCCGCCCCGACCACTCGCGGCACCCGGATCCGCCGGACCGGACCCGGCCCTCTTGTCCGGTCGCGGTCCGCTGTGGACCATGGCCCTACGGTGACCGGCACGTTCGCCGGCGGGATGGGGGAGCACGATGGCCTACCACGAGAGCATCCACATCGACGCGACGCCCGAGCGGGTCTGGGCGATCCTGAGCGACGTCGAGCAGTGGCCCACCTGGACCGCGTCGATGCGGATGGTGCGCCGGCTCGACCGGGAGCCGTTCGACGTCGGCAGCCGGGTGCGGATCAAGCAGCCGCGGCTGCCCGCGGCGCAGTGGCTGGTCACCGACCTGGAGGAGGGCCGCGCGTTCACCTGGATCTCCCGGGGCGGCGGGGTTACCACGATCGCCGAACACCGGATCGAGCCGGGCGAGGGCGTCACGGTCCGGCTGACGCTGCGCCAGGAGGGCCTGCTCACCCCGGTGGTGGACCTGCTCGCGGGCGGCCTGACCCGGCGCTATCTACGGATGGAGGCGGCCGGCCTCAAGGAACGCAGCGAACGCGGTGCCGGCAACCGAACCGAAGAACGCGGCGAGCGCGACGAGTGATCGCACTCACGGGTGTGCCGACCGGGATCCGGTGCGCGCGGCGATCTCGTCCGCCGACAGGTAGGCGTCGGTCTTCTCCAGGTTGCCCATGCGCCCGTCCTGGTCGGACATGAAGCCGAGGCGGACCAGGTCGTCGCCGGCGAACGCGTGCTGGACCCAGTTGGAGAGCACCCGGGTGCGGGCCCGGATCGACGGCACCGTCATCAGGTGGTAGCCACGCGTGATCGCCTGGGCGGGCAGCCCGCGCATCTCGTAGCCGAGCGGCCGGGCCACCGCCTGGGTGCCGCCGAGGTCGACCACCAGGCCCAGATCCTTGTGCCGGAACGGGCTCAGCCGCTGCCCGCGCAGCGACGCGACCACGTTGGCCGCGGCGACCTTGGCCTGCCGGTGGGCGTACTGCGCGGTGGGCGGGCAGATCGCGCCGTCGCCCTTGGCCAGGTCCGGGACGGCCGCGGCGTCCCCGAGCGCGAACACGTCCGAGTGACCGGGCACGGCCAGATCGGCGGCCACCGCGAGCCGGCCACGCACCAACTCGGTGCCCACCGTGTCGACCAGGGGACTCGCCGTGACGCCCGCCGTCCAGACCAGCGTCCGGCACGGCAACTTCTCGCCGGTGGTCAGCGTCACCGAGTCCTCGGTGATCTCCTGCACGCTGATCCCGAGCCGCACGTCCACGCCGCGCTTGGCCAACATCTGCAACGTGGCCTTGCCCAGGTTCTCGCCGAGTTCGGGCATCAGCCGCGGTGCGACGTCCACGATCATCCAGCGCACCTGCGCCGGGTCCAGGCGCGGGAAGTGCCGCAACGCGTTGGTGGTCAGCATCTCCAGGCACGCGGCGGTCTCGACGCCCGCATAGCCGCCGCCGACCACGATGAACTGGCAGCGCGAGGCCCGCTCGGCCGGATCGGTGCTGGAGTTGGCGATCTCCAACTGGGCGATCACGTGGTCGCGCAGATACACCGCCTCGGCCAGGTTCTTCATGCCGTGCCCGTAGGTGGTCAGCCCCGGGATGTCGAAGGTGCGGGTCACGCTGCCCGGGGCGAGCACGAGCCGGTCGTAGTGCTCGTTGGTGACGTCGCCGGAGATCTTGCGTACCACGCATACCTTGGCCGCCAGGTCCACCCCGATCGCGCCGCCGGGCACCACGTGGGTGCGCTTGAACATCCGGTGCAGCGGCACCGCGGTGGTCCGCGAGGACAGTACGCCGGCCGCGACCTGCGGCAGCAGGGGCCGGTAGACCATGTAGTCCATCGGGCTCACGAGCACGATCTCGGCCTCGCGTGGCCCCAGCGACCGCTCCAGCTTGCGTACCGTCTCGAACCCGGCGAATCCTGCTCCGACGACGACCACCCGCTGCACCATGGTTGCCCCTTCCGGGAAGGCCCGGGAGGAAACCCGCGACCATTTGGCACATTTCGTCCAAACATATGGTGATCGATCACCGCTCACGACCGGGGCGGGCCATCCGAGGCGGGGCGCCGGCCGGGTCCGCGCGCGGGTCAGGCGATCCGGCGGCCGGACCGACCCAGCGCGAAGCCCGCCGCGACGCACAGGACCGGGGCGGTGACCAGGCCCGCGACCAGGTTGAGGCCGCCGTAGCCGGCCAGCCCCAAAACCGTGCCGGAGGCCGCGCCGCCCACCGCGCCGGCCAGGTTCATCAGCAGGTCGGACAGGCCCTGGACGCCCGGCCGGGCGGCGGCCGGCACCGATTCGCCGAGCAGGGCGGAGCCCGCGACCAGGCTGCACGACCAGCCGAGGCCGAGCAGGACCAGCCCGACCATGGTGCGCCAGGTGGAGTGGCCCGAGGTGCCCGCGGTGAACACGGCGAGCAGGAGCACGAATTGGCCGGCCAGGATCACCGGGACCCGGCCGAACCGGTCGGCGGCCCAGCCCACCACCGGGGACAACGCGTACATCCCGGCGATATGGAAGCTGATGGTCAGCCCGACCAGGGTCAACGCGGTGCCGTGGTCCTTCATGTGCACCGGGGTCATCGCCATCACCGACACCATCACCACGTGTCCGAACGACACCGTGGCCAGCCCGAGCAGCGCCCGGGGCGCCCGGCGGATCACCGCGAACGCGCCGCGCAGATCGCCCCGCTGCGGCTCTCGATCGCCGAGGTCGGCACGCGCGATCAACAGCGGATCCGGGCGCAGCGCCACCCACAGGATGATCCCGGCGCCGGCGAACGAGGCGATCGAGAACAGGAACGGGCCGGCCAACTCCGGCAGGGCGAGCGCCCGGCCCACCACCGCGCCCGGCTGATTCAGGTTGGGCCCGAGGACCGCGCCGAGCGTGGTCGACCACACCACCACGGACAGCGCCTTGGCCCGCCCCGCGTCGTCGGCCAGGTCGGTCGCGGCGAACCGGGACTGGAGGTTGGCGGCGCTACCCGCGCCGAACACCAGGAGCGCCGCGATCAGCAGCGGGAACCAGCCCAGGACCGCGGCCACGATCACCCCGCCGGCGGCGATCGCGGCCAACCCCCAGCCGGCGGTGAGCGCGACGCGGCGCCCGTGCCGGGACGCGGCGCGGGACATCGGTATCGCGAACACCGCCGCGCCCAGGGTGATCGCCGTGGTCGCGAAACCCGACCAGCTCTTCGACCCGGACAGATCCTCGGCGAGCAGCCCGCCGACGGTCAGCGCCGACCCCATGCCCACGCCGCCGACCACCTGCGCGGCGATCAGGGTGCGGATGGTACGCCGCTGCAACCGCGTTCGGTCGACCCGCTCGGAGTGGGCCGACTCGGGGCCGGCCGACTCGGGTATGGCCGGGTCCAAGGCGGTCATCTCGGCTCCTTCGTGGCAATCGCGACCCGACGCCGCGGGAGCCGAGAATATCGGCCGGCCGAGATCATCGTGTTGTCCATGCGCGCGTGTGCGCGGCCTGGGGTCCGGGTATGGGCACGCGCCGCGCACCGGACGGATCGGTTGACACATGTTGCTCGACGAAGACGACGCCTGGGTACTGCTGCGTGCCCTGGACGACCCGGAGCACCTGACCGCTCCCGCCGACTACGACCCGGTCGCCACGCGCGAGCGGTTCGACCGCCTGGTGGGTCGCCTCGAGGCGGACTTCGGGTGTCGGTGCCCGGTCGAGGGGGAGGCCCGGGCGGCGAGTCGGCACGGCGCGATCGTGGTCCCGGCGGCGGCGCTGTCCGGGACCGGTCGGATCACCGTCGTGGTCAGCAACTTCGGCGGCCTGGCGGCATTGGGGGTGGACGCGCCGGACGACCACCCGATCGGCGCGGCGCCCGCGTACGTGTCGCCGGCGGACCTGGAGCGGGCCGCCGCCGGGCTCGACGACCTCGGGTATCGCGTCGTTCCGGAGGATGTGTTGCGGAGCACGTACGACGGTGCGAGTCGGCTCGCCGATCACTACACGGTCGAGGACGGACCGACGTGGTGGATCCGCTTCTTCGACTACCCGTGACACCTCTGAGGCGTCGTCCTCACAGCGGATCGCCCGGGAGGGCGCGGTAGGTGTCGGCCAATGTGCTCAGCAGCGGGTGGTCGGTGCGCAGTTCGTGCTCGCCGACGGCGGCGATCGGGCATACGCCGATGGCCGCGTTGGTGGCGAACGCGGCCTGGACGTCCGGTAGTTCGTCGACTCGCAGGGCGCGCGTCGGGGCCGGGTGTCGGGCGTACAGCAGGTCCGCCGTGACGCCGCGCAGGCAGGGGGCGTCCGGGCGGACCAGGTGGTCGTTCACGACGAAGCCGATGTTCCAGGTGCCGCCCTCGGCGATCCGGCCGTTCGGCTCGACGAACAGCGCGTCGTGGTAGCCGGCCAGGATCGCCCGGCGGCGCTGTTGCAGTTGGCCGAACAGGCCCACGTGCTTGATCTCGGGCAGGTCGCGCCGGTAGGCCGAGGGCAGGACGCGCAGCGGTGGTGGTGCCTCGGGTCCGGCCGGGCGGGTGGTGACCAGGATGTGTGGCGTGGCGGGGGCGGTGACGGTGGTCGGCCCGATCGCCGGGTCGAACACGGTGACGCGGACGACGAACGCCCCGGCGCGATCGGCGGCGACCCGGCGGATCAGGGCGAGCACTCGGTCCGGATCGAGTTCGGCGTCGAACACGGCGCGGCAGTCCCGGACCAGCCGGGCCAGGTGCAGATCGAGGCCGCGCACCCGACCGTCGGCGACTCGCATGGACGTGAAATGGCCGAGGTTGCTCAGCGCCAATGCGGCCAGGTCCTCGGGGTGCGCGGGGGCGCCGTCGATCTCCACGCGAGGAGTCTGCCGGCTCGGGGCGCGCCGGCGCCGCCGGCGGTCCGCTCGGTCGGCGGGTGCTCGGTCGGGCCGGTGGCGGATGGATATGGTGACTGTCCCATGAGCTACAGGATGCCGATCGGCGACACGTTGCGGGCCGAGTTCGGGGTGCCGAAGAAGGTGAAACTCCTGGACAGCAGCCCGCGTTCGCGGGTGTGGCGGGTGGAGTTCGGCGGTGAGCGGGCGATCGTCAAGCAGATCCTCGAAGCGGGCGACCGGCGGCACGGCGCGTCCGAGCGGTTCGCGCGCGAGGTGGCCGGGCTGCGGCTGGCCGAGCGTGGCCGGGTCGGTCCGCGGGTGCTCGGTACCGATCCCGACGAGTGTGTGATGATCCTGGAGTTCCTGGACGACCTTGGCCCTACCGACGACTGGATGCCGGGCTACGCGGACGCACTGGCCCGGCTGCACGCGCTCACCGGTCCGGCCGACGCGGGTGCGCTGCCGGCCTGGGCGGCGCCGACGGCCGCCGACGCGGAGTCGTTCCTGAAGCTGGCCGCGACGCTGGACGTGCCGATCCCGGCGGGGGTCCCGGACGAGTTGGCGGCGCTGCTCGGGCGGTTGGCTCCGGCCGGGCGGTATGCCCTGGTGCACGGCGATCCGTGTCCGGGCAACGAGCTGCGCACCGCCGACGGGGTTCGGTTCATCGACTTCGAGCAGGCCGCACTGGGCGATGGGCTGGTCGAACTGGCCTATCTCCGGGCCGGGTTCCCCACGTGCTGGTGTGCGATGTCGGTCACCGGCGCGCCGTTGCGCGAGGTCGAGGCGGTGTACGCGGCGAGGTGGCGAGCGTGTACCGGCCGGGACCTCGACCCGATGGCGGGGCTCGCCGACGCGGGTGCCGGCTGGCTGATCCGCGGCGACGCGTTGGTGGAACGGGCGCACCGGGACGACGTCGACCAGTTGGCCCGGGTGCCGGTGGAGGACTTCCGGTGGGGCTACGTCTCGGCCCGCGAGCGACTCGTCCACCGCCTGGGCGTGGTCGCCGACACGGCCCACGAGCCGCTGCGCGAACTGGGGGTGCTGGCGGGGCGCTTGCGTGGGCGGTTGCTGACCGCGTGGCCGGGGTTGCGGCCGCTGCCGGGGCCGCAGACTCGGCCGTGGTGAGCACGCGCGGGCGGTCCGGTGGGTTGGTCGGTCGGGTCGGGGCCTACGTGAGCGGGAGTTCGAAGTCCAGGAGGCGGTGTTCGATGCGTAGGCCGGCGCGGGGGAGGGCGTGGCGGACCGCGCCCTCGGGGTCGGCGTCGAATTCGAAGACGGCGAGTTCGGTGACGTCGGGGTGGGTTCGGCGGAGCAACTCCACCAGTTCCGCGAGCACGGCGCCGAGGATGTCGGCGGTGACGCCGGGGGCGGTGATCGCCTCGGCCGCGTTGGTGTAGGCCCGGCTGCCGGCGACGTCGGCGGTGAGCTCCGCGCCTTCGCCGATCACGCCCACCCGCGGTGCCGACAGCGCGCGGACCCGTACCGCGGGCAGGCCGCCGGGGGCCCACCAGGTGCGTGGGTCGACCGTCCAGATGCGGGCGATCTCGCCGGTGACGCGGGCTCCGAGGGCTCGGGCGGCGTTGCCTTCCGGGGCGGTGTCGGTGCCGCTCCAGTGCAGGATCCGGGCACCGGCCGAGCGGGCCTGCTCGGCGGCCTCGCGGTACATCCCGACCGCGGCGGCACGTTCCTCGGCGCTTGGCGGGGGATCGCCGACGTGGGCGCCGCGGACCAGGCGCCGGGCGAGCCGGTCGGCGCGTTCGCCCTGGGCGCCGACCCGGGACTCACCGTCGCCGTACAGGGTCACCCACCCGAGGAGTCGGCCGGCCTGCCGGGCGCGGATGGTGCCGATGGGGGCACCCGGGCCGGCGGCCGCGGCGGCTTCCGGTTCCGGGTGTGGGAGGCCGATGGAGGCGTACACCTCGGTGGGCGGGCGGAGGTCGGCCGTCGGTCCGCTGTCCCATTCGAGGGAAATGTCGTGCTCCATACGTCCATCGTCCCTCGGCCGGGACGGCCGCACCGAGGACATACCGCCGACCGGCCGAGCGGGCTCGGGCCGGTGAGCCGGTGAGCCGGTGACGGATGCGGTGGATGCGGTGGATGCGGAGATCGGCCCGGGCGCCGGTCGGGCGGGTCATCGCATCGCCTTCCTGCAAGGGCGATTTCGGCGCGCCGCTGCCGAGGTGCCGCTCTCGCGGTATGCGGCTACGGGTGCAGTGCGGCCACGATCGAGTCGGCGAGGCGGTCGGCGGCGCCGGGGGCGTAGGCGAGGAACAGGGACGGTTCGGTCAGTTCCAGTTCGAGCACGGTGGGCGTGCCGTCGGCGCCCGGGATCAGGTCGACGCGCGCGTACAGCAGCGGAGCGAACGGGATCTCGGTGAGTACCCGGGCGGCGATCGCGAATTCGGCGGCGGAGGGTTCCCGGGCCGCGATCTCCTCGGCTCGGTAGAGGCCGTCGATCAGTTCGGCGTCGCCGTCGAGCATCGGGCCCTTGCGTACGGCGTGGCTGAAGACACCGTCGAAGTAGACGAGCGCGGTCTCGCCGACGGTGTCCACGGCCGCCAGGTAGGGCTGGACCATGACGGTACGGCCGGCCGCCAGCAGGCTGGTGGCGTGGCCGGCGGCGAGGGCACGTTCCTCGGGCGAGGCCAGATCGTAGCGTTCGGTGTCGCGGGACCCGGCGCTGATCGCGGGCTTGACGACGTGTACGCCCGAGGTGGGCAGCGTGACGGTCGAGTCCGGCTCCAGCCACATCGTCTCGACGACGGGCAGGCCGGCCCGGGTGAGGTCGCGCAGGTAGGTCTTGTCGGTGTTCCAGGTCACCACCGCCGCCGGATTCGCCAGGCGCGGAACGCTCGCGGCCCAGGCGATGAACTCCTCGCGCCGGTCCGGGTAGTCCCACACCGAGCGCAGGATCACCAGGTCGTAAGCGGCCCAGTCGACCGCCGGATCGGTCCACACGGCGGCCTCGACCCGGATGCCCCGCGCGGCCAGCGGAGCGAACAGCAGCCGCTCGTCCGGATCGAGATCGGGCAACTCGGCGCAGGTGACGAGGGCGACGCGGGGTTCGATCATGCGGCCCAGATTAACCGGACGAGCGGAATGATGATCACACACGTCAGGTGGTGTCTTGTGGGTTGATCCTGATGGGTCGGTGGGAGTCGGCGCGGGGAGCCGGCGGCGCGGGATCGGGTACAGCGAAACGCGGCATCTGCGCGGGATCGACGCGCGTCGAGGGCGGCCGGGGGCGGGTCGGCGCGCAAAGCGCGGACAGCGGCGGAGTCGCCGAAAAGGGCAGACCCCCTGACGGCCGGGCACGGGGGAGTGGACCCGGCCGCCGGGGGCTTTTGCTACCCACGGGACGGGGGTGCGCCGTCGCGCAGCAGGGGGGTCAGGTCCCCTCCCGTCCCGTTCGGTGCCCTTTGGTTTCCCGTCCTGCGGGGCGGAAAACCGCCCTGGGTCGAAGAGGTCGAACCCGGCCGGAGCAGGCTGCCAACCGATCGTGGGGGCGACCATTCGGAGGCGATAGCGCCATTACCGAACAGAAACTTGACGCTGCGTCAGTATCCGGAACGGGAACCCCCGCGCCCCGATTCAGCCACCTCCCGACCACCGCCCCAGCGCCCCGACGACCAGGTCCGGATGGCGCCGCGTGTGCGCGGCCCCGGGTACGACGACCCCGAAACGGGCGAGCGGTCACGGTCGCAGTCCGCGATACGCGAGGCAATGGCCGCACCATGCGAAAGCCCGGGAGCCGATTCCGGGCCCGGAATCGGCTCCCGGAGCCCGAAATATGTTGGCCCGTCCGACCCGGACCGGGTAGGAAGGAACGTCACGCCCGGATCCACCCCACCGCAGGACGAAGGACGCGCGCACGCCATGGGCTACATCGATGTCAATACCGTCGCCTTCACCCTGCCGGATGGCCGTGTCCTTTTGGACGAGGTTTCCTTCCGGGTCGGCGACGGCACCACCGTCGCGCTGATCGGTGCGAACGGCGCGGGCAAGACCACGCTGCTCCGGATCATCATCGGCGAGCTGAAACCCGACAGCGGCGCGGTCGCCCGCACCGGCGGCCTCGGCGTCATGCCGCAGTTCGTCGGCCGGATCCGGGACGCCTCCACCGTGCGCGACCTGCTCGTCTCGCTCGCCCCGCCGCGCATCCGGGACGCGATGCGCGCGGTCGACGAGGCCGAACTCGCGCTGATGGAGCACGACGACGAGAAGCACCAGATGCGCTACGCCGGCGCGCTCGCCGAGTTCGGCGACGCCGGCGGCTACGACATCGAGCCGGTGTGGGACCAGTGTTGCCAGGCGGCGCTCGGCACCACCTACGACGGCGCCAAGTGGCGCGAGGTACGCACACTGTCCGGCGGCGAACAGAAACGGCTCGCCCTCGAAGCGCTGCTGCGCGGCCCGGACCAGGTGCTGATCCTCGACGAGCCGGACAACTACCTCGACGTCCCCGGCAAGCGCTGGCTCGAACAATCCCTGCGGGAGACCCAGAAGTCGGTCCTGCTGGTCTCGCACGACCGCGAACTGCTCGCCCAGGCCGCCGACCGGATCGTCACCATCGAACTCGGCGCGGCGGGCAACACCGTCTGGATCCACGGGGGTTCGTTCGCCACCTACCACGAGGCCCGACGCGCGCGCTTCGAGCGCTTCGAGGAACTCGGCCGGCGCTGGGACGAAGAGCACGCCAAGCTCAAGGCGTTGGTGCTGATGTACAAGAACAAGGCGGCGTACAACGACGGCCTGGCCTCGCGGTTGCAGGCCGCCCGGACCCGGTTGCGCAAGTTCGAGGAGGCCGGGCCGCCGCAGCACATCCCGCGCGAGCAGGACGTGAAGATGCGGTTGCGCGGCTCGCGGACCGGGAAGCGCGCGGTGGTCGCCGAGGGGCTCGAACTGACCGGCCTGATGCGGCCGTTCGACACCGAGGTCTGGTACGGCGATCGGGTCGCGGTGCTCGGCTCGAACGGCTCGGGCAAGTCGCACTTCCTGCGGCTGCTCGCGGCCGGCGGCACCGATCCCGAGGCCGAGCACGAACCGGTCGGCGACACGGTGATCGCGCCGGTGGCGCACACCGGCCGGGCCCGGCTCGGTGCGCGCGTGCGGCCCGGGTGGTTCGCGCAGACCCACGACCATCCGGAGTTCGTCGGCAGGACGCTGGTCGACATCCTCGGCCGGGGTGACGAACACCGCAGCGGTCTGGGCCGCGAGGGTGCGGCCAAGGTGCTCGACCGCTACGAACTGGCGTACGGCGCCGAGCAGCCCTTCGACACCCTCTCGGGCGGCCAACAGGCCCGATTCCAGGTGCTGTTGCTCGAACTCTCCGGTGCCAATCTGCTGCTCCTGGACGAGCCGACGGACAACCTCGACCTGGTTTCGGCCGAGGCGCTCCAAGACGCCCTGGAAGCCTTCGACGGCACGGTCCTCGCGGTCACCCACGACCGCTGGTTCGCCTCCTCCTTCGACCGCTTCCTGGTCTTCGGCCAGGACGGCAACGTCCGCGAGACGGACGGCCCGGTCTGGCACGAGGGCCGGGTGGAACGGGTCCGCGGCTGAGACGAAGCGGCCGGGTGGGGGCGGCAATTCCGTGCCCACCCGGGCCGATTCGGGGACGGTCACCAAACTGGTGCCCTTCGGTGCGTTCGTGCGCGTGGCGGACGGCGTCGAGGGGCTGGTGCACATCGTCGAGTTGGCCGACCGCGAGGTCGAGTCCCCCGAGCAGGTGGTTCGTGAGGGCGACGAGGTGCTGGTTCGGATCCTGGACAACGATCTCGTCCGGCGTCGGGTCGCGCTCTCGATGAAACGGGCGGCGGATCGTCCCGATCCGCCCGTACCGCCGCCGGCAGGTGATGCGCAACCCCGGTAGTCCGTAGGGTGCGGTGGCTCCGACACACCGGGGTCACCGTGCCCGCGCGGTGCCGGGCGTGGCCGCCGGGCGACTCCGGTGTGTCGGAGTCCAGTGCCGCGCCCGGCGACGTGCACCCCGTCACGGCGCCCGGCACGGCGCCTCGCCGCACCGCCGAAACGTCCAAGTACTCCAGTACGAGGACGTTCCGGCGGCGCACCGAGGCACCGCACCGAACACCGCACCGGGGCAAACGTCGCCGGGCACGGCACTGGTTCGCGGCGGCGTGCGACCGGCCGGTGATAACCGGAATGACGGCGGCGGGTGGTCTGCCCTACGGTTCGGCGGATGCATCCCCACTTCGACGCGGCGAACGACGCCGGCGGGCCGAACGATTCGAACGAGCCGTACGACGTGACCGTCCGATGCAACGACGACCGGGACGCGCGGATATGTCTGCGCGGCGCGGTCAGCCCGGACGACGGGCCGATCGTGGACTACACGGCGTCGCGGCTCGTGCACTACACCGTCGAGCTGTACGCGCGCGGCCTGACCGCCCACCTCGACCGGGTGGTCGGCTGGACCGGCGAGGCGAACGAGATTGACGGTTTCCTGACCGACCTCGCCCGCGACTTCGGCGGCTGGGACGGCGAGCGGAGCTGGCATACCGACGATCGTGATCTGACGCTCAGCGCGGTCTTCCGGTCCGCCGGGCGAGTGGAGCTGACCTGGCAGTTGCGGCCGTGGCGAGCCGGCGACGGGCGCTGGGTGGCCTCGGTGACCACGGTGCTCTCGGCGGGGGAGCAGCTGGCCGCGCTCGCGGCGGATGTACGGGGCTTCCTGGCCCGCGCGGGCGGCTGACCGGGGTTGCCGGGGGCTATGTTTCCGCCGCCGCGTGCTCCGACTCCGGGGGCGAACCCCGACACGGTGTCCGCCGAACGTGCGGCGACCCCGAGGGATCGATGTCCACTCGGGGTCGCCAGGTGCTCTTCGGTGCTACGGGTTTGCGGTTCCGTCGTGCTGCTCGGTTCGGTCGGTTTCGACATCGGCCGACCGGACCGGGCCGCGTGCCGGGCGCCATCGTCGCCGTCACCGGGCGAGCAGCTGCAGGTTGCGGCGCATGCGCACCGACTCGACGGCCGCCGCGCTGTATACCGCCTCATGCTCCACCCGCTCGGCCCGCCGGGCCTTCGCGGCGGCGCGCCGGGTGCGCAGCACCGCGAGAACCAACCGGTCCTGACGGGCGACGCTGAGCAGCTCCTGCTGACGGGCCTGGTAAAGCTCGTACTCGATCACTGTGTCCACCTTCTGTTACTTCGACCCGGTCTCCCCGGCTCGTGGTAACAGCTTCGCGCCCCAGTGGGGGCCCACACATGAGGCGGATGCCGCATTTATCGCACCCCTGGGCCCTGGCGCCATACCTAAGCCGCCCTGAGGTGACCTAAGGCGAGCCAAGGCCGGCTAAGGCGGCCCGAGGTGACCTGAGGCGAGCCGAGATGGGCCGGCGTCGGCAGAGCCGGTTTCGGGCCCGGTCGGCCGGCGCCCTCGTCGGATCACGGTGCCACCGCACCCGGCCTGGCCTGCGCCGAACCCGAGCCGGGCCGCGACTCGCCGGCGACCAGGTCGGCCAGCAGGTGGAGTGCCGCCTCGGACGGCGAGCCGGGCTCGGCGTTGAAGACCGCGACGCGTTGGTCCTCGTCCTTGGCCAGGGTCAGCAGCTGGGTCAGCAGGGTCATCTCGCCCACCAACGGGTGGTGGTACGCACGGGCGTCCGGGCCGCAGTCGCCCACCGTGTGCGCGGCCCACAGTTTGGCGAACTCCTGGCTGCCGACCGTCAGTTCGCCGATCAGGCCGGTCAGCCCAGGAGCCTGTGGCCGGCGCCCGGCGATAAGTCGCAGGTCGGCGACCGTGGATCGGGCCTTGTACGACCAGTCCGGGTAGAGCTCGCGCATGTGCGGGTCGAGGAACATCATTCGGGCGATGTTGGGACGTTCGGCGGGGCGGTTCGGCGCGTCGAAGTCGAGATGCCCGGCCAGCAGGGCGTGCGCCATCGGGTTCCAGCACAGCACGTCCAGGAATCGGCCCATCACCAGGGCCGGCACGTCGCCGAACGAGTCGATCATCACCCGGACCCCCGGTGGCAACTGCTCGGGCCGGGCCGCCCGGCGGCGGGCCTTGGGCTTGGGCCGGGCCAGCGTGTACAGGTGCGCCCGCTCGGCGTCGTCCAGGCGCAGCACGCGGGCGACCGCGTCGAGTACCGCGTCCGAGGCGTTGGGACTCTGGCCCTGTTCGAGTCGCGTGTAGTAGCCGGCGCTCACCCCGGCCAGCTGGGCCAACTCCTCCCGGCGCAGGCCCGGTACCCGCCGACGTCCGCCGAAGGTCGGCAACCCCGCGTCCTCGGGCCGCAGTCGGGCCCGTCGCGAGCGCAGAAACTCACCCAACTCCGTGTGTGCGTCCATGATCGCCAGTCTCCCCGATCCGGCCGTGCCGTGCCTGCACCTGTCGGGTGTAGGCACCGTAGGGGTACCTCCGGCAGGGCCCTGGATGCCGCTTCGCGCCCGGCGCAATCTGGTTCCCGGCGGCAGCGGCAGCGGGTCGACATCCGGCACCGCCGCCCACCGCACGAACCACGGAACAGGAAGAGGAAGAGGACACATCATGCGCATTCTCGTGATCGGCGCGACGGGCACCATCGGCGCAGCGGTCGCCGACGAACTGGCCACGCGCCACGACGTGATCCGGGCCTCGCGGCGCGGCCCGGTGCGGGTGGACATGACCGACCCGGCCTCGCTCGACGCGCTGCTCGCCGAGGTCGGAGAGGTGGACGCGGTGGTGGTCGCCGCGGCGAGCGGCGGGCTGTCCCCGTTGGACACCCCGGCGGACGCGGACTACTGGAGCGGCGTCGAGGGCAAGTTGCTCGGGCAGGTGAATCTGGTCCGGCGCGCGCTCGCCCACGTCCGGGACGGCGGTTCGATCACGCTCACCAGCGGGCGGTTCGCCGAGCCGGTGCCGGGGAGTTCGCTCGGCTATCTGGTCAACGCGGGCCTGGAGGCGTTCGTCCACTCCGCCGCGATCGAACTGCCGCGCGGGCTGCGGTTGAACGCGGTCAGCCCCGGCTGGGTCCGGGAGACGCTGGTCGCGTTGGGGATGGACCCGGCGGACGGTACGCCGGCGGTCGACGTGGCCCGGACCTACGTGGACGTGGTGGAGGGGGACGCGCAGGGCCGGACGTTCGCCGTCGAGGCGAGGTGAGGCGTACGGCGGGGTGGGCGTACGGCGGTGTGACGCATTCCGCCTGCCCGTGACCTGCTCCCGCTCACCGCGAGGCGCGAGGATGGCCGGATGGTGTCCACCGTGCTCGCATCGCTGACCGTGCCCTGGATCCCCGTCGCGCATCGCCTGGAGGTGGTCCGCTGCGCCGAGGTGCCGGCCGGCTACCTCGTGACCACGGCCTTCGTGCTGGTCCTGGACCGGCTCGGGCGCACGTTGTTGACCCTGGTGGACCGGCCGGGGCGTGGCTGGGAGCCGCCGGGTGGGCACCTGGATCCGGGCGAGACGCCGGCGCAGGCGGCGGCGCGCGAGCTGGCCGAGGAGGCCGGACTGCGCCTGGACCCCGGGCGGCTCACGCTGCTCGGCGGCCAGCGGATCACCCTGCTCGCGCCGCCGCCGGCCGACTACGGCTACCCGACCCGGGCGTTCCAGGCCTTCCACACGGTGCGGCTGGCGGATCCGGGCGCGCCGACCCGCCCGGATCCGGCCTCGGAGTGTGCCGCGGCCGAGTGGGTCACCCCCGCCGAGGTGGCCGAGCGCTGCGCCGGCGCGGCCTGGCTGCCGCTGCACGCCGCGTTGTCGGGCTGAACCGACCGCCGCGGGCACCCCCGCCCTCGCGGCGTCCCGAAACGGGCTAATCTGCACCGATGATCACCGTCTCCACCGTCAATGTGAACGGGCTGCGCGCCGCCGCCGGCAAGGGCTTCACCGAGTGGCTGAACCGGACCGACGCCGACGTGGTGTGCCTCCAGGAAGTACGCGCCACTCCGGACCAGCTCAGCGCCGAGGTGCGCGACCCGCAGGGGTGGCACGCCCACTACGCGCCGGCCGCCGCCAAGGGCCGGGCCGGGGTCGCCGTCTACAGCCGGGTCAAGCCCGGCGCCGTGCGGATCGGGTTCGGCTCGGCCGAGTTCGACGCGGCCGGCCGGTGGATCGAGGTCGACCTGCCCAAGGTGACCGTGGCCAGCCTGTACCTGCCCACCGGCGAGGCGGAGACGCCCAAGCAGGACGAGAAGACCCGATTCATGGCCGGCCTGTTCGCACACCTGAAGGTGCTGCGGGCGACGGCCGCGATCGACGGGCGCGAGGCACTGGTGTGCGGGGACTGGAACATCGCGCACACCGAGCACGACATCAAGAACTGGAAGGGCAACGTCAAGAAGTCCGGCTTCCTGCCCGAGGAGCGGGCCTGGTTGGACGGGCTGTTCGGCGAGGCCGACTGGCACGACGTGGTCCGCCGGATCCACCCCGACGGCCCCGGGCCGTACTCGTGGTGGTCCTACCGGGGCAAGGCGTTCGACACCGACGCCGGCTGGCGGATCGACTACCACGCGGCGACCCCGAAGCTGGCCGACGTGGCGACCACCGCCGTCACCGAGCGGGCGAACACCTACGCCGAGCGCTGGTCGGACCACGCTCCGGTGACGGTGTCGTACGGCATCTGAGGCGTCGTACGGCATCCGAGGCGCCTCCCCGAGCCCGACGGGCTACCCCGGCTCCAGCGCCCGCGCCAACCGCCCGAGCCAGCTCTCCACCCCGCCACGCACCCCGGGCTGCCCGGCCCGGAACCGCGCCCAGTCCGGCACCGCCCACCCGCCGATCTCGCCCGCCGCGACGGGCTCCGTGCCGAGCACCCGGCGGAGCAGTTCCGGGGTCGGCGGGGGATGCGGCGACTCGGCGAGCAGGACCGCGTCGTACAGATCCTTGGCACCGGCGCCCCGCTCGTCGGCCGCGTCTGTACGCAGCCAATGCAGCTTCCAGGCCAACGACAGCGCCGGGGTCACCGCCGACACCGCCACCGGCGGCCCATCCGCGCCCGGGATCACCGTCCAGCGCGGCGGCTCGGGCAGCGGCTCGCCGAGCGCGTAGTCGACCGCGACCGTGCCACCCGGCAGCCCGTCCGCGTGCCACGGGATGGTCAGTCGCACGCCGCCCATCCCCGCGTAGTCGCCGCCGCCATACGACCCGATCGGGTCCCAGCGCACGCCGTTGCCGTCCAGTACGACCCCGCCGCCCGCGTCCGGACACCGGGCCAGGGCCGCGCGCAGCTCGTCGTCGGGCGCACCGAGCAACTCGTCGCCGTCCTCGGACAGTCCGTGATCGTCGTCGTCCGGCGAACCCTCCTCGCGCAGCCAGTGCGTCCCCTCCGGCGGCGGGCAGGCCCGGACACCCCGGGTGTCGAACTCCTCGTCGCACCACAGGTCGCCCGCGCCGGCGCCGGCGAAGACCTCGGGCCAGTGCTGGACTTGCGCGTGCCCCGAGACATACGGATGCGGGTCGAACGTGTCGACCGGCCGCACCCACGACGGCGACACCACCCAGTCCAGGTCGCCCGGTTCGCGGGCCGCCGCGCCCAGCCACGCGGTCAACGGTACGCTCCCGCGCAACACCAGCGCGTCGCCGGAAGGTCCGGCCAGACACAGCCGCAACGTATGCGCCAACGCCGTCCGCCGAGCCTGCCACCAGCGCCCACGCTGCCCGGCGTCGGCGAAGGTCGGCACCTCGATGCCGGCGCCGCGCGCGGTCACCCGCGGCCACCGAGCCGCTCGGGCGCGCCGGTCCGGGCCGAGCGGGCGGCGCCGGCCCGCAACGACTGCTCCCGGCAGTGCTCGCAACACCAGCGCGGCTCCGGCAGGGCCAGCAATTCGGCCATCCGCTCCCGGGTCCGCTGGTCGGCCGGGGTGTAGACCACCAGCCGGATCTCCGGCACGCTCAACATCAGCCGGGTGCTCGCGAGGTCCATCCGCCCGACCGCGACATGGCGGATTCGCTTCACGTGCCGAGTGCCCGAGGTGACCTCTCGGCGCGCCCACAACCGGGCGAACTCCGGGCTGCGGTCGGCCAGTCGCCGAACGAACGACTCCCATTCCGGCTCGCCGACATGCCGCGCGAACGAGGTCTGCAACTCGGCGACCATGCGCGGCTCCTCGTACCCCCGGTCGATGAACGGATTGCACTCGTTCGGCGACATGAACGAGGCCCAGATCACGTTGCGTTCCTCGGGCGGCTGCTCGGTCAACCCCGGAAAGGTTTTGGCGTACGCGGCGTTCCAGGCGAGCAGGTCGAACCGGGCGTTGTACACCGCGGACGGGTGCGGAACCAGCCCGTCCAGGATCTCCTGGATCTCGCCCGGCAGCGTCACGGCCGGCTGCGCCTCGACCTCCCACGGCACCTGGGCGAGCCGGTAGAGGTGGGTACGCTCGGCCCGATCCAGACCGAGGGTGCGGGCGACCGCGTCGAGCACCTGGACGCTCGCGTTGATCGGGCGACCCTGCTCCAGCCACGTGTACCAGGTCACCCCCACACCGGCGAGCATCGCCACCTCCTCCCGGCGCAGCCCCGGGGTACGGCGGCGCAGGCCCGGCGGCAGGCCGACGTCCTCCGGCGCGCGGCGCTCGCGCCGGCTGCGCAGGAACGCGCCCAGTTCGGTGCGCCGGCTCGCGGTGTTGGTGCTCATTCGGCCATCCTGTCCGCTGTTCCGTTCCGCTGCCAGGTGCTCTCGGTACCAGGATCGACAGGCTCTCGGCAACAGGATCCGGCGACCCGCACGCTCTCCGCATGACCACCACCACCGCGGCGCCGGTCACGGCGCGGCGCGCCCATCCGCTCCTGCTGACGGCGCTGCTCACCGCACAGTTCATGGCCCTGCTCGACACGTCGGTCGTCAACGTGGCCGGCCCCACCATCCGTACCGACCTGGACACCGGCGGCGCGGGTCTGCAACTGGTCGTCTCCGGCTACACCATCGTCTACGCGATGCTCATCGTCACCGGCTCCCGACTCGGCGGCCGGCTCGGCTTCCGCCGGATCTTCGGCCTCGGCCTGCTCACCTTCACCCTCGCGTCCCTGCTGTGCGGCCTTGCCTGGGACGAGAGTTCGCTGATCGCGGCCCGCGCGATCCAGGGCGGCGGGGCCGCGCTGATGGTGCCTCAGGTGCTCAATCTGATCCAGGCCACGTACACCGGACCCGACCGGGCGCGGGCGATGGGCCGCTATGCCGCGACCATCTCGGGCGGCATGGTCGCCGGGCAGGTGCTCGGCGGACTGCTGGTCAGCGCCGACCTGTTCGGCCTGTCCTGGCGGCCGGTGTTCCTGATCAACATCCCGGTGGGGATCGCACTGTACATACTCGCCCGGCGGGCGCTGCCGACCGGCGGCAGTTCGGCGGCGCGCGGCCTGGACGTGCCGGGAGTGGCCCTGCTCGCGCCCGCGTTGCTCGCGCTGGTCGTGCCGCTGGTGATGGGGCACGAACTGGACTGGCCGACCTGGGGATGGGTCAGCCTGGGCGGGTGCGTGGTGTTGTTCGCGCTGTTCGCGGTCGTCGAACGGCGGGTGCCCGCACCGCTGATCCCGGTCTCGCTGCTGCGGGTGCCCGGGGTGGTGGCGGGCTCGATCGCGCTCCTGGTGGCGATGACGGCGTTCGGCGGATTGATGTTCACCACCGCGCTGTATGTGCAAAGCGGGCTCGGCTACAGCGCGTTGCAGGCCGGCCTGACCTTCATCCCGTCCTCGGTGGTCTTCGCCGCGGTGTCGTTGCGCCGGCAGTTGCTCCCCGCGGCCTGGCATCCGCGGCTGCCGATGATCGGGCTGCCGATCGGCGCGCTCGGTTTCGCGGCCATCGCCTGGGTGTTCGGCACCGGGCAGGCGTTGCCGGTGCTGCTCGCGGCGATGGTGTTCGGCAGCTTCGGGCTGGGCATCGCATACAGCCCGGTGATGACGCTCGCGCTGCGCCGGGTGCCGCTGCCGCAGGCCTCGGACGCGTCGGGGCTGATGGTGACGATGATTCAGCTCGGCCAGGTGCTCGGGGTGTCCTGCTTCGGCACGCTCTACCTGTCGGTGGGCGCCGACTTCCACCGCGCGGGCGAGCTGACCGCGCTGACCATCGCGGCCACGACACTGGTGACCGCGGTGCCGGCGAGCCGGCTCGGCCGCCGTTAGCCGGTGTCCGCCTCGGACCACGCCGCCGCGTCCGCCGCGTCCTGGGCGGCCAGGACGCGGTGGCCGTGTTCGAGGGACCAGTCGCCCAGGGCCCGGAACGGGATCAGGAGGGACTCGCCCAGATCGGTCAGCGCGTACTCGACGCGTGGTGGCGCCTCGGCGTAGGCCCGGCGGACGACCAGGCCGTGATACTCCAGCCGGCGCAGCGTCTCGTTGAGTACCTTCGCGCTGATCCCGCCGATGCGGGCGACCAGTGCGCTCGGCCGCATCGGGCCCTCGGCCAGCGAGTAGACGACCACGCTGTTCCAGCGATTGGTCAGCAGGTCGAAGCCGATCCGGGCGCGGCAGTCGGCGACGTACTCGCCTTCGTGCTCGGTCATGCGTGCCATTCTCGCACTTCGATGCCTACCGAATGGTATCGATCGGGTTGCCTAGCGTTCGGTTGTCGGAGTTCAACCGCCGGAACGTCTGGGAACGTGAGGAAAACGCTGTGCGAATCGGGATATTGGGTGCGGGCAACATGGCGGCGGCGCTGGGCGCCAAGTGGGTCGGGGCCGGGCACGACGTGCTGATCGGGGCCCGCTCGGCGGAGCGGGCGGACGCGCTCGCGAAGCGGATCGGGGCGCGGACGGGCACGCTCGCCGAAGCTGCGGAGCACGGTGAAGCGGTGCTGGTGGCGGTCGGGCATGCGGCGACGGGGGAGGTGATCCCGGCGCTGGCGACGCGACTCGCGGGCAAGCCGCTCCTGGACTGCTCGAACCCGATCCTGCCGGGGCCCGGCGGGCTGATGTTGAGCACGGACGGCGGCCCGTCGGCGGCGCGCACGCTCGCCGACGCGGCGCCGGACGCGCACGTGGTCAAGGCGTTCCACCTGTGCGCGGCAGGGGTGTGGGCGGGGCCGCACGCGGTCGGGCTCGCGGTGCCGGTGTGCGGTGACGACGAGGCGGCGTTGGCGGTGGCCCACACGCTGGTCGCGGACCTCGAGTCGGTGCCGCTGCCGGTCGGCGGGCTGGACCGGGTGGGCTATCTGGAGGCGACGGCGGCGATCGTGATCGGGATGTGGTTCGCGGGGCAGGACCCGCGCACGATGTTGCCGTCGGCGGAGAACGCGCACGGGTAGTGGGGTGGTTGACCGGGCGCCGGGATCGGTGCCCGGCGGTTGGTCGGCGTCGGTCGGGCCGAGGGTGGTCCGTCCGACGCCGCCGGCGCTGGTCACCGGCTTTCGGTATCGGCGGCGTGTACCCGGGGCGGCCGAGGTTCGCACGGGTGCACGGCGCGGCGGTGCGGCCGCGATCCGGCGGACGGTGGTGCGGCGGCGCGCCCGCTCAGTACGCGATGCCCACCGGCCGGCGGAAGGTGGCCGGGTCGGTCAGGACCGCGAGCATCCCGTGTGCGAGGTCGGCACGGGAGATGGTGCTGCCGCGCGGGACGTTGCCGCCGATGTGGGTGCGGTAGGTGCCGGTGACCGCGGCCTTGGTCAGCTTCGGCGGGCGCATCGCGGTCCAGTCGGCGGCGCTGCGGTCCAACTCGGCCTCCATCGCGTCCAGATCCGCGTACACGTTCTTCAAGATCGCGCGCAGGACGGGGATGAGTCCGCGGCGGACGAACACCGAATCCTCACTCGGGGTCGGGCCCACCGGTGCGGCGCTGACCGTGACCAGGCGCCTAACGCCGGTGTCGGCCATCGCGGTCAGGATCGCGGCGGTCGCGGGGGCGGCGATCGGGGCGGCCTTGCGGCTGCGCGGCCCGATGCCGGACAACACCGCGTCGTGTCCCTCGATCGCCGCGCGCAGGTCGGCCGGATCGGTCACGTCCGCCCGGACGACCTCGATGTTCGGGTGCTGGAACGTGGGGCGGGAGGAGCCGCGGACCACGGCCGTGACCTTGTGGCCGGCGGCGGTGGCCTGACGCAGTACGTGTTCGCCGGTGGCGCCGGTCGCGCCGAGAACGGTGAGTCTCATGGTGTTGCCTCCCGAAGTTGGTGAGTGTTCACTCACCTCGCGATTCCATGGTGAGTACTTACTCACCTGCTCGTCAAGTCGGGCCGGTCCGGAGCGGTCGATCACGACGGACGGAGGATTGGCCGAATGCGGCCCACGCCCGGCCCCGGGTGACCCGGATCCGCACTGTCGGTGCGCCCTGCGACACTCCGGAGGCGGCGCTGCGCGGCGGGAATGTCGGAGCCGTCTCATACCGTGCGGCCATGGACCTCACACCGGAAATGATCACGATCGACTGCGCCGACGCGGGCCGGCTCGCGGCCTGGTGGGCGACCGCGCTGGGAGTGGAGATCGCCGAGGACTACGGCGATTTTGTGATGCTCGCAGCCAAGCCGCTGCGGCTCGGCTTCCAGCGGGTGCCGGAGGAGCGGGCGGGCAAGAACCGCGTGCACGTCGACTTCTCCACCCCCGACCGCCCGGCCGCGATCGAACGCCTGGTCGCCCTCGGCGCGACGGTGGTCGCCGAGCGCAGCGCCCCGGGCCTGACCTGGACCACGATGCAGGACCCCGAGGGCAACGAATTCTGCGTCTCGGGCTGACCGGGGCCGGTGGCCCGCGCCGGAGGGCCCGACCACGGTCCCTCCGGCGCCGGACTTCGCCCGGGGCGGGCCGACTCGGCCGGCCCGGGCGGGTGCCGGGTCAGGTCTGGTTGCGGAGGTAGTGACCTCGGGTCAGTTCGGTGACCAGGACCGGCTTGCCGTGGGCCGGGACGGTGGTGCGGCGCTCCTCGGTCATCCCCAGCTTGGCCATGACCTTGGCCGACGGGGTGTTGTCGAGGTGGCAGATGCCGACCAGGCGCGGGAGGCGGGCGTACTCGAAGGCGAAGCGGAGGATTTCGCGGGCGGCCTCGGTGGCGATGCCGAAGCCCCAGTACGGGCGGGCCAGCCGCCAGCCGATCTCGACGGCGGGCATGATCTCGGGCAGGAACTCCGGTACGGCCAGGCCGGCCCAGCCGACCAGGGCGCCGACCGGACCCGGCTCCGGGGCGCGCAGTTCGATCGCGAACAGGCCGAATCCTCTTGATTCCCAGTCGAGTTCGTACTTCGCCAGGGCGGCGGCGCTCTCCTCGGGGGTGCGTGGTCGGCCATCGCCCACGTAGCGCATCACCTCCGGATCGGCGTTCAGCGCGGTGAGCGCGGGCAGGTCCTCGGGGAGCCAGCGGCGGAGCAGGAGTCGGTTCGTTTCGAGCATCGATACATCCTGCCGGAGCAGGAACCGATCACGACGGGTTTTCGCCTGGTCGACGCGCGTCCGGCGGGCGTCGATCCGGTCGTAACGCGATGTCCGATTCCCGCCGGACGGTCGGCCGTCGATCGCGCACAGTGGATAGCGGAAGCACCTGTGACCGGTGCCTCGCGGCCGGGGGACACACCCCATCGCCGCACCCACGACGAAGGACTCGATGATGACCGTGCACACCACCCTCGACAGCCCGCTCGGCGAGTTGCTGCTGATCGGCGAGGACCGCCCCGACGGCACATTCGCACTGGCCTCGGTGTCCGTGCCGGGACAGCGGGGCGGCGCCGTCGTGCCCGCCGACTCGCAGGCCGACGCGGCGCCGTTCGCCGAGGTGATTCGCCAACTCACCGCCTACTTCGCGGGTGACCTGCGCGACTTCGACCTGCCGCTGGCGTCGCGCGGCTCGGCGTTCCAGGAGCGGATCTGGGCCGCGCTGGACGAAATCCCGTACGGCACCACCACCAACTACGGCGCGATCGCCGAGCGGGTGGGCACCTCGCGCGCCGGCGTGCGGGCGGTGGGCAGCGCGATCGGCGCCAACCCGCTGCTCCTGGTCCGGCCGTGCCACCGGGTGATCGGCGCGGACGGCACGCTGCGCGGCTACGCGGGCGGCCTGGACCGCAAGGAATACCTGCTCGACCACGAGGGCGCGCTGCCCGCGCGCCTGGGGTGAGCGCCGTGGACACGCTGTTCGCCGCCGAACCGGCGGCCGGCACGGAACTCGCGGCGCAGGTCGACGAGTTCGGCTATGCGCTGACCCACCGGATCCTGGATCCGGACGCCTGCCGCGAGATCGCCGAGCTGTACGACCGCCCCGAACTCTTCCGTGCCACCATCGAGATGGCCCGACATCGGTTCGGGGCGGGCCAGTACCGCTACTTCGCGGCGCCGGTGCCGGAGCCGATCGCCGCGCTGCGCGCGTCGTGTTATCCGCACCTGCTGCCGATCGCCCGTGCGTGGGCCGCCCGCCTGGGCCGGCCCGCGCCCTGGCCGGACACCCTGGACGAGTGGCTGACGATGTGTCATGCGGCGGGCCAACAACGGCCGACACCGATCCTGCTGCGCTACGGGCCGGGGGACTGGAACGCGTTGCATCGGGACCTGTACGGCGACCTGGTCTTCCCGCTCCAGGTGGTGATCGGCCTGGACGAGCCCGGAGTCGACTACACGGGCGGCGAGTTCCTGCTGGCCGAGCAGCGCTTCCGGGCCCAGTCGCGGGGCACCGCGATCAGCCTGCCGCAGGGCCACGGGCTGATCTTCACCACGCGGGACCGGCCGATCCGCTCGGCGCGCGGTTGGTCGGCCGCGCCGATGCGGCACGGGGTCAGCACGGTCCGCTCCGGGCTGCGGCGCACGCTCGGCCTCGTCTTCCACGACGCGGCGTGACCGACGTGTACACGCTGATCGGGGCGGACGGGCGGCGCCGGCCCAGCGCGATACCCGGCACGCTGGGCGGGACCACGAACGGGCGGCTGTACGGGCGCCTGGACTGCCGCAGCGCGCTGCGGGCGATCGAACGCGGCGGCTACGTCGGGACCCGGGTGTTCTTCGCCGACGAGGTGGACGCGATCGCCGCCGGGTTCCGCCCGTGCGCGGTATGCCTCCCGGCCGAGTACGCGCGCTGGCGGGGTAGCCCGCCCGCGCCGCACACCGAGGACGAACTCGCCGAACTGCTGGGCAAGTTGGCCGGGTGTCGGACACTGGCGATCGGACACGGCCGGGACCGGGCGTCCACCGCCGCCGCACACGCGCTCACGGCGGCCTGGCCGGGGGAGGTGGTGGCCGTGGTCTCCTGGCCGGAGCAGGCCGCGTCCTGGTTGCGTCCGGCGCTGCGGCTGACCGCGCAGGCGCCGGACGTGTGGGTGGTGGCGGGTGCGGCGCCGGGCTGGGCGGGCATGCGGGAGCGGTTGTTGCGCAGCACGGACTGGGACCCGGAACGCACGTACGGCTTCGCGTCGTTGGCCGACGCGATCACCGACTCGGGTGCGGGGGACGGGGTTTGGCGGGCGGCGGGGTGGGCGCGGTGAGCGGTGGGCGGTGCGGCGGGCGTGGTGGCCGGGGTGGCCGGGGTGGTTTCGGCGGGGCGGCCGAGGGTGGTTCGGCTACCCGATGCGGTTCCTCGAGGCGCCCGGCGGGCTATGCGAACTCGGCGACCAGTCCGGCCAGTTCGCGCCACTCGGTGAGCGGGATGCGGCCCTGGTCGGCGGTCAGGACCTGGAGGCAGACGTGGTCGGCGCCGGCGTCCAGGTGTTCGCGGACCCGCTTGGCGATGGTGTCGGTGTCGCCGATCGCGAACAGGGCGTCGGTCAGGCGGTTGCCCGCGCCGTCGAGTTCGGCCTGGCTGAAGCCGAGTCGGCGCAGGTTGTTCACCTGGTGTCGGGCGGCCAGGTAGCCGGTGACGAAGCCGCGGGTGACGTCCAGGGCCTGGGCCCGGTCCGACGCCGAGTCCGAGCACAGGACGACGGTGAGGGCGACCGCCAGATAGGGGTCCGGGCCCATCGTGGCGCGCGCCAGGGCGGTGTGCTCGACGGTGACCAGGTAGGTGTGCGCGCCCCAGGTGCGGCGGCCGGCGAGGCCGAGCATGCCGGGGCCCAGGGCGGCCAGCACCCGGCGGGCGGGGCGCTCGGGCGGGGGGCCGAGCAGGACGGCGGCGTCCATCTCGTCCAGGTAGGCGCCGACGGTCGCGACGGCGGGGGCGGTGTTCGCCTCGGGCATCCCCGCCCGGTGCTGCTGGCCGGCGGCGCGGTGGCCGCCCAGGCCCAGCACGAAGCGGTCCGGATACGCCTCGTTGAGGGTGCGTTCGGTGGCGGCCATCAGGCGCGGGGTGCGCTCGGACATGATCGCGATGCCGGTGGCGATCGGGAGGGTACGGGTCGCCGACAGGAGGAGTTGGGCCTGGTTGGTCGCCTCGCGGCCGATGCCCTCGCCGAACCACAGGCCGCCGTAGCCGAGTTCCTCGATTTCGGCGGCGGCCTCGCGGACCGCGCCGGAGGGCCGGCCGTCGAAGGCGAAGGTCCACAGGCCGAGCCGGCCGAGAGCGGCCTTGTCGTGCGTCATGGGATGCGGCTTCCGTTTCTGCTGGGGTGGGGTGGGGGTGGGGTGCGACGGGACGGGGACGGGGAGGGACGGAGACGGGGAGGGAGGGGGACGCGGGCGGGACGCTGACCTGGGCATGGCTGCGCCCCGGGCTGGTTCGGAGGGTGCCTCCGGTTTGCCTTCATCACCATATGGAGGCAGGCTCCGTTTGACAACGTCGGACCGTCCGACCGTCCGACCGTGCGAGAGGCAGTGATGACTCGACCGATGCGCGCCGATGCCCGGCGCAACTACGAGCGGCTGCTCGCACAGGCCCGGGTGGTCTTCGCCGAGCACGGGATCGACGCCTCGCTCGAGGAGGTGGCCCGCCGGGCCGAGGTCGGGATCGGCACGCTGTACCGGCATTTCCCCACCCGTGACGCGCTGGTCGAGGCGGTGGTGCGGGACCGGTACGACGACCTCACCGCGCGGGCTCGGGCGCTGCGCGACACGGCGGCCGCGCGCGACGCGTTGGTCACGTGGCTGCGGCTGATGATCGAGGGGGCCGGGACGTTCCGGGGGATGAGCGCGACGTTGATGAGCACGCTCGCCGACGAGACGTCCGAGTTGTACGCCTCGTGCCATGCGATGCGGGCCGCCGGGACCGACCTGCTCACCCGGGCACAGGCGGCTGGGGAGGTCCGGCCGGACATCGACACCGACGCGTTGTTCACCCTGGCCCACGGGATCGCGTGGGCACACGAGCAGCGCGCGGTGGCCGATCCCGAGCGGTTGCCCCGACTGCTCGACGTGGTCGTGTTCGGGCTGGCCACGCGTACCTGAACGGGCTTGGCGGAGGCTTGCGGACCCGCCCCGGCGGCTGCGGGCCGTGCTGTGGGCCGCGCTGTAGGCCGCTCTGTGGGCGCGGGGAGTGGTCGGGGGTTTGGGTACGTGTCGGGGGCTGTACGTGAAGTCCCCGACGCGGGCCTGGCAGGCGCGCGATCACGGCACGCCGGTCACCGCCCGCCGTCGACCGCCGCCGCCAACGCGGCCACCAGCGGGACCGGGGCGCCGCCACCCGTACCCGGCGCCGGATACACCAGCAGTGCGCCGTCGGCCGCGACGCCGAATCGGTCGCCGGCCCGGCCCGTACGCGTGGCCTCGTCCGGATCCAGGGTGATCGCCGGTCCCTGACACAGGATCAGCGTGTCCGGCGTCAGGTCGGCCCGCAGCAGTGCGGCCCGCAACGCGTGGGCCCGTCCCGGGTGCGACACCCGCAGCCAGATCTCCTCCGCGCGCAGCGCGCCCGACTCCAGGAACGGGCGGCCCTGGCGGTCCAGCGAGAACAGGTCCAACACCGGCCGGCGCCGGTCGATCACGGCCGCCCGTTGCGGGATCGCGCGCAACAGGCCCTTCCTCGGCGGCAACGCCACCACCGGCAGCGCCGCGACGCCCCGGCGCTCGAACTCCTCCGCCGTCGCGGCCAGCAGTACCTCGATCCGGGCGATGGCGTGCATCCAGTCCTCGCGCCGCCCGGTCGGGGCCGGCTCGTCGGGCCCGGGCGGGTGCGCCGACCGGTGTCGCTCCGCCTCGATGCGGGCGTCGAAGTCGCTCATGCCGGCAACCTACCGCCGCGACCCCGGCGCGGTCCGCCCGTTCGCCCGGGTGCCCGGGGCCGATCGGGTCGGACACGGTGCCCGGCCCGACCCGATCGTCAGTCGGCGGGTCCTCGTTCCTGGCCGTTCGGCAAGCCGGTTTCCGGGTGAACAACGGTACGGAGATGAAAATTGACGGTCCATCAGCCTTGTTGATTGGCAAAGGTCGACGTATCTTCTTGGCCAACAGGAAGGGGGCCCCGTGGCGATCCCGGCACCGGAGGACACCTATGACCGGGTGCTCCAGGCGGCAGAGGAACTGTTCGGCGAACACGGGTTCGCCGGCACCTCGTTGCAGGCCATCGCCGACCGGGTCGGGGTGACCAAGGCGGCCCTCTACTACCACTTCCGTACCAAGGACGAACTGCTCGACGCCCTCCTGCGCCCGGCCCTGAACGATCTGGACCGGGTGCTGGAGGTCGCCGAGAGCAGACGCGGCACCACCGCCCGTCAGCGTCTGCTGTTCGAGGGCTACGTCGACTTCCTGATCCGATACCGCACCCTCGCGGTCATCCTCGATCGGGACGTGGCAATCGGACGCCATCCGGCCATCCAGCCCCGACTCGCCTCGATCACCGCGCGGGTGCGCGAGGTCCTCGACGACGTCGACGACTCGATCGAGTACCGCGTGTCCACGGCGGTGGCGATGGGCGGCATCTACTCCGCCGTCGCCGCCTTCCCCGACCTGCCCGACGACGAACTCGGCCGCATCCTGCGCGGCGTGGTCCGCAAACTCCTCGGCCCGCGCCGCCGCTCGCCGGGCGCGGTCGCCGGAGCCTGACCGGCAGCACCGACACACAGACCGCACGGCACCGACTTCACCGCACCAACTTCACGGCACCGGCTTTATCGCACCACCCCCATCGAATCACCCCCATCGCACCACCCGCACGGCACCACCACCGCGTTTTCCGGCACCCGTCCCCGGCCGGTTCCCGCGGCGACCTCGCACACCCTCCGGCAACGGGAGTTCCACCATGACGTGTCCGGTCCTCGACCACGGCTTCGACCCCACCGACCCCGACCTGTACACCACGCGCATCCCGCTCGACGAGTTCGCCGAGCTGCGCCGCACGTCCCCGGTGGTGTGGGTCCCGCAGACGCCCGAGGTGTCCAACTTCGGCGACGACGGCTACTGGCTGGTCACCCGGCACGCGGACGTCAAGGAGGTCTCCACCAAGCCGGAGATCTACTCGACGAACAAGAACACGGCGATCATCCGATTCGCCGAGGGCATGGACATGTCCAACATCGATGCGCAGAAGCTCATCATGATCAACATCGACCCGCCGGAGCACACCCGGCTGCGCAGCATCGTCCAGCGCGGCTTCACCCCCCGGGCGATCAACGCGCTGCAGGCCGCGCTGACCGAGCGCGCCGCGCAGATCGTCGCCGACGCCAAGCGCAAGGGCTCCGGCGACTTCGTCACCGAGGTCGCCTGTGAGCTGCCGTTGCAGGCGATCGCGGAGCTGATCGGCGTACCGCAGGCGGACCGCAAGAAGATCTTCGAGTGGTCGAACAAGATGCTCGGCTACGACGACCCGGAGTACGCCGAGTCCCAGGACGCGGGCGCGCAGGCCGCCGCCGAGTTGATGTTGTACTCGATGGGGATGGCCGAGGAGCGCAAGGCGTGCCCGGCGCAGGACATCGTCACCCGGCTGATCACCGCCGAATCCGACGGCAGCCTGTCCTCGGACGAATTCGGCTTCTTCGTACTGCTGTTGGCGGTGGCCGGCAACGAGACCACGCGCAACGCGATCACCCACGGGATGCTGGCGTTCTTCGACAACCCCGACCAGTGGGAGCTGTACAAGGCGGAGCGGCCGGAGACGGCGGCGGACGAGATCGTGCGCTACTCCTCGCCGGTGATGTCCTTCCAGCGCACCGCGACGCAGGACACCGTGCTGGGCGGGCAGGAGATCAAGGCGGGGCAGCGGGTCGGCATCTTCTACAGCTCGGCCAACTACGACGCGGACGTGTTCGAGAACCCGACCAGGTTCGACATCACCCGCAACCCGAACCCGCACCTGGGCTTCGGCGGCGGCGGCCCGCACTTCTGCCTGGGCGCGTCGCTGGCCCGGATGGAGATCAACCTGATGTTCAACGCCATCGCCGACGCGATGCCCGACATCACGAAGGCCGCCGAGCCTCGGCGGCTGCGGCACGCGTGGATCAACGGCATCAAGGAACTCCAGGTCGACTACACGGGGAAGTAGCCCACACCCGGCCCCAGATCAGGCGCCGTCCGCTACGGGAGCAGCGGGCGGCGCCATTTTGCGCGTGGCTCACCCGGCGGATTCGGGCGATTCAGCGGATTCGGCCAGCGGATCACCGAGTTGCCGGCGCTGTCCGTCCACCCGGTGAAGCCGAAGTCACCCGCCTGAATGTGCCGACGCGCGGCCTCGTCGTCTTCCTGGGTCTCCGGCGGGACCGTGGCGGTAGCCGGCGTGCGAGGTGTCGGAGGGGCGTGCCAGGGTGGTTGGTTCAAGATCGTGGACGGTGGCGAGGGGCGCGGCGTGGGTGGTATCGACGAGGGTGTGTACGTGGTGCGCAACGTGCACAGCGGGCTGGTGCTCGAGGTCGAGGGAGGCCGGACCGGCAGCGGGGCCAATGTGTGTCAGGGCGTCGAGGACGGCACCGCCGCGCAACACTGGCGGATCGGCGCCGTGCACCCGGGCGGCGCGGTCTACCACCTGGAACACGTCGCCGGTGGCAAGCGGCTCGACGTGAGCGGGGCCTCCGTGGAGAACGGGGCCAACGTACAGCTGTGGCGGGCCAACAATTTCGGCGCGCAGGAGTGGATCCTGGAGCAGCACCCGGATGCGCCGGGTCGGGTCACGCTGATCAACTACGTCAGTGGACTGCTCCTGGAGGTCGCCGACCACGGCACCGAACCGGGCGGGAACGTACGCCAATGGGAGGACACCGACCACCCCTCGCAGTGGTGGTCGCTCGAGCCTCGCTGAGCCGCCGCCGAGTTGCCGCGCCCGGGGCTAGGCCGCGGCGATGACCTGGGCGCGGGCGAGTGCCCGCACCGGGCGTGGGCGGGTGCCGGGGCGGGTGAAGACGAACAGGCGCAGGACCGCGAATCGGCCGATCCCGGCCAGGCCGGACGCGCCCAGGTAGACGCCCTGTTGGACCAGGACACCCGCGCCCGGGGCGACCGTGTGCAGGCCGAGCACGGCGGCGGTGGTGAACAGATACGCGACCACCGCGCTCAGCGCCGACTGGCCGTGCGCGCGCAATCCGGCCCGGCCGCCGCCGAAGGTGTACCGGCTGTGCAACTCGGTGGCCGCCACGGTGGAGATCACGGTCACGAACGCGTTGGCGACCGCGATCGGCATCGTCCCGGTCAGCACGACCAGCGCCCCCGAGGACGCGATCCCGGTACCGCCACCGAAGGCCACGAAGCGCGCGAAGGCGGCGATCGAACCGGACTTCGCGACCCGGCCGGCGGCCTCGTCGGTGTGTTTTCCCCTGCTCACGGTAGTCCCCGTGCTCTTCATGTCTGTCAGCCTGGCAACGAATGAGGCAAGCGAGATTCCTGATTCCGCTGATGCGGATGAGTTTCTCGACAAAGTCATCGTCCCACATCCTGGTGGACCAACTACCACCACCGCACCCGATTTTCGTCGGCGCCCACCGCGCCCGGATCCGGACGCACCCGACCCCGGTCGGACCGCCTGCGCGGCGGACGACCGGGGTCGGTGGACTGTGGTGTCCCGAAGGTCAGTTGGCGGCGGTGAACACCAACGCGGCGTTGTGGCCGCCGAAACCGAACGCGTTGGCCACCGCCACCTTGACGGGGCCCACCCGGGATTCCTTGGCGACCACGTCCAGGTCGATGTCGGGGTCCTGGGAGTCGAGGTTGATCGTGGCCGGGATGACGCCGTCGCGCACCGCCGACACCGCCGCGACCGCGGCGATCGAGCCGGCCGCGCCGCACAGGTGGCCGAGCATCGACTTGATCGCGGTGACCGCCGCGTGCGTACCGATCGCCTGGGTGATCGAGGCCGCCTCCAGGACGTCGCCCGCCGGGGTCGAGGTCGCGTGCGCCTGGATGTGGTCCACGTCCGCGCCGGTGACCCCCGCCTCGGCCATGGCCAGCCGCAGGGCCCGGACCTGGCCCGGGCCGTAGCCGGCGGTGATGTGGTTGGCGTCCGAGGTGACTCCCGCGCCGGCCAGGTGCGCGTGCACGAACGCCCCGCGCGCCGCCGCGAATTCGGCCCGCTCCAGGACCAGCAGCGCGGCCCCCTCGCTCATCACGAATCCGCTGCGCCCGGCGTCGAAGGGCCGCGAGGCGGTGGTCGGGTCGCCGTCGTGCCGAGACAGCGCGCCCGCCTGGGCGAAGCCCGCGATCGGCAGCGGACCTATCGTCGCCTCGGCGCCGCCCGCGATCACCACGTCGGCGCGACCGAGCCGGATCAGGTCGAGCGCGTAGGCGATCGCCTCCGAGCCCGACGCGCACGCGCTGACCGGGGTGTACGCACCGGCCCGCGCGCCGAACTCCATGCTCACCTGCGCCGCCGGCCCGTTGGGCATCAACATCGGCACGGTGTGCGGCGACACCCGGCGCACCCCGGACGCGGCCAGCACGTCGTGCTGCGCGAGCATCGTCATCGCGCCGCCCATGCCGGTGCCGACCACCACCGCGAACCGCTCCGGCTCGACCGTCGGCGCGCCCGCGTCCGCCCACGCCTCGCGCGCCGCCACCAGGGCGGCCTGCTGACATCGGTCCAGGCGTCGGGCCCGAACCCGGTCCAGCACCGTCTCCGGGCACACCCGCATGCGCCCGGCGATCTTGACCGGCAGATCGGCCGCCCACGGATCCGCCAGGGTGTCGATTCCCGACTCGCCCGCGAGGAGGGCCGCCCACGTGGACGGCACGTCCCCGCCCAACGGCGTGGTCGCGCCCATCCCCGTCACCACCACATCGGTCTTGCCGAGCGTCATAAAACGCACCCCAGCTCTGTCGAAGCCTTGTGGAAACACGACACCGGTGACCCACTCGCGCTCGCGCGTCGGCCACTTGATCCGCAACGCTGTCAGGGAATGATCGGCGGGCGGGTATCGACACCGATAAAGAGGACGTCCTAATACTTGTGGAGACTCGACAACCGACCGGTAACCGACCCAGCCCCGCAAAGGGGATCGAGGCGGCGGATATCCGTCGATATCCCCTCGGTCGCGGGCACTCCGGAGGTGGCCGCGGGCGGCCCCGGCGGCTCGGCGGGCGCCGGGCAGCGGATGGGCGCTATGGCCTACTTCGGCACGCCGAGCTCCGGGCGCGGCCCCGATCGGTCATACGCCCCGATCGGTGGCCACCAACAGCCCGGTGACGATGGCCAGCAGCGACCACACCAACCACGTCCAGGCGACCGGGTCGTAGACCGCGCTGTACAGACCCAGGACGGTCAGCAGCACCAGCGTGCAGACCACCATGCCCCGACTCTGTGGACCGTACGTACGGAGCATCGTCGCCTCCAGCCTCGGGGCCCGGGAAGACACGAACCGGTGCTGGGCACGGTAGCGCAGCAGGTCCCGCCACCGACAGATCGCGGCAGGTGACAACCCGGCCGGCAACCCGGGTCGGCACCCACGGCGCCGATCGTGACTCACCGCATCGTCACAACACCAGGAGATCGAAGAGCCGATCCAGATCCGCGGCCGGATTCGCGGTCAACCCCCCGTGTACCGGGCCCGGTTGCACGATCGTGCTGCGCGGCGCGGTCAGCCAGCGAAACCGCCGCCCGACCGGCTCGGCCCCCGGCGCGCCGGCCGCCTCGCTGCCCGCGCACACCAACTCCCATGCGGCCAGCACCGCTCGGGCCTGGCTGACATCGGCCTCCGGGTCGAGCGCGCACAGCCTGGACTGCTCGACGTGGGTCCGCGCGCCCAGGAAACCGAATGCCTGGCTGTACAGCGCGACGCCGACGTTCAGGCATTCGCCGCGCTCCACCCGCGGTACCAGACGGATGACCGAGTACTCGAAGAACTCGCGCCGCGTGGTCGTGGTCGTGGTCGTCACGGTCACCATCACCATCACCTGAGCCAATCGGGACGGTTCGACGGCTGCGCGAGACCCTGTCGCGCGCTCACCTCGGGCGTGATCTCCGGCAGCCAGGTACGCGGCGCGGCGGCCCGGGCCAGCAGGTGCGCGATGTATGCCGCACGCAGCGCGTCCGGATCGTCGAGGCCGAGCGCACGTTCGGCGTCACCCGGTGCCAGCCACTCGTCCGGGACCAGGGCGAGCACCTCGGTGAGCAACTCGCGGGTGATCCGCGGCGCCAGTTCGGCATCGGCCTTGACCAGGCCCGGGCCGGCGAGCGCGGCCAGCACGTGGTCCGACGCGTCGAACGGGCGGGTCGCGGCGGCACCGGCGGCCTGCCACGCGTGGTGGAACCACAGCGCGGCGCCGTGGTCGATCAGCCACAACCGGCCGTGCCACACCAGCAGGTTCGGGTTGCGCCACGAGCGGTCCACATTCGAGGTGAACGCGTCCAGCCACAACACGCGCGCCGCCAGTTCGGGGTCCGGCTCCCACGTGGCGGGGGTGAAGTCGGCCGAGCCGGGCAGGAAGTCCATCCCCAGGTTCAGCCCGGCACTGGCCTGGACCAGCTCCTGGACCTCCTGATCCGGCTCGCCGCGCACGATCACCGGATCCACCTCGACCCGCACCAGGGCCGGCACCGGCAACCCGAGCCGGCGCGCCAGCTCGCCCACCACGACCTCGGCGACGAGCACCTTGGGGCCCTGCCCGGCACTGCGGAACTTCACGACGTAGGTGCCCAGATCGTCGGCCTCGACGAGCCCGGGCAGCGAACCACCCTCACGCATGGGCGTGACGTAACGAATGGCATGGACCAGGGGAAGCATGCCCGAACCATGCCACGTGGCCGATTCGGAAAAACACTCGCCCCGCCGTACCCGCACCCGACACCCTGACCCGCATGACCACCCCCGACCGCGTCCTGATCCTCGCCCCACGCAGCACCGACACCGACCGGGCCCTGACGAGCGCCGCGCACCGCCGCGACCTGCCGGTACGGCGCCTGCACACCTGGCGCGCACCGGCGGACCTGGTCGGCACCCGCGCACACCTGTACGCGGGCCCCCTGTTCGCGGACGCGTTGGCGCGCGAGCTGGACCTGGGCCTGCTGGAGGCGCCCGAGGACTGGTTGGCGAACCTGCCGCGCGAGCTGACCCGGCGGGAGGTCACCGCGACCACGCTCGGGCACGCGTGGACGCTGCGCCGGCCGATGTTCGTCAAGCCGCCCAACGACAAGTCGTTCGCGGCGAAGGTGTACCGGGACGGCACCGGGCTGCCCGGCAGCGACGCGGCGGACCCGGACACGGTGGTGCTGGTCAGCGAGGCGATCACGTTCCGGGCCGAGTATCGGCTGTTCTGCCTGGACGGAGTCGTGCACGCGGCGTCGCGCTACGCGGTGGCGGGCGACCTGGACATCGCCCCGATCCGGGCCTGCGCGCAGGGCCGGGACGCGCTCGCGTTCGGTGCGGACGTGCTCGCCGCCGCCGGCGCCGAACTGCCGTCGGCGATCGTGGTGGACGTGGGCGACACGGACCTGGGCTGGGCGGTGGTGGAGGCCAACGCGGCCTGGGCGTCCGGGGGATACGCGGCCGACATCGACCGGGTGCTGGACGTCGTGCTGCGCGCGGGCGGCCCGCGTCGGGAGCAGGCCCCGCGCGACACGCCCTTCGTGCGGCCGGCCCCGGTGATCGAACGATCCGCCCCCGAGCCGCGTCCCACCACTCGGCGCGTCAGCGCCCACGACTCGGGCCCGCCCAAGTGATCGACGCGCGAAGCGCGGAGAGCGGCGGAGCCGCCAGGTTGGACGGTGTGGCCCGGAGCGAAGCGGAGGGACACGCCGTCCCTCGGGAGCCGCCCGAATAGGCAGCCGGGGCTGAGGCGACAATGGGGTACCCGGATCCGATCGGATCCCGCTACCCGGGACGTGACACGCGTGAGTTCGCCGGAATCCAGCTCGGCGCCCATCGGCGAACTGTTCATGCGCCTGGCCAAGCGCATCCGGATCCGCGCCGGCCGCGAGCTTGCCCCGCTCGGGCTCACCCCCGCGCAGGCGCACGCGATGAAGGTGCTCGCGCACGCCGGGGAGCCGCTGCGGATGGCGGATCTGGCGGCGCGCCTGGAGATCGTGCCGCGTTCGGCGACCACCGTGGTGGACGACCTGGCCGCGCGTGGGCTGGTCCGGCGCAGTACCTCCGAGCTGGATCGGCGGGCGACGCTGGTCGAGCCGACCGAGCAGGGGCGGGCCGAGCTGCGCCGGATCCGGGCGATTCGACAGGGCGCGGGCGCGGCCGTGTTCGAACGGCTCGGCGAGGCCGACCGGGCGGAACTGCTGCGGTTGTTGCGGCTGTTGGACCGGGAGCTGGCGGAGCAGGACGCGGCGGAGTCGACGGGCCGCGAGGACTCGGGCCGGCCGTGTCCGCGCGGGGCGGTCGGCTGAGCCGCTTACGCTGAGAGCGAATCCGCCCACAGCGGAGGTGGTTCCCCGAACCGGTGTGCACGGGCAGAGTCGGATCATGAGAATTCTGATTCTGGGTGGCAGCGAGTTCGTGGGCCGGGCCGTCACCGACGAGGCGCTCGCCCGCGGCTGGGAGGTGACCGCGTTCAACCGGGGTCGATACGAACTTCCGGACGGCGTGCGCGCGTTGGTCGGCGATCGGACCACCGAGGGCGGCCTGGCCGCGTTGGCCGACGGCGAGTGGGACGTGGTCCTGGACACCTGGAGCGCCGCCCCGCGTGTGGTCCGCGACTCGGCGAACCTGCTGGCCGACCGGGCCGGGCGCTACGTCTACATCTCCAGTTGCTCGGTGTACGAGTACCCGACAGCCGCCGGGCTCGGCGAGGAGGCCCCGCTGGTCGAGGCCGAGCCCGACGATGGCGAGGTGGCCTACCCCCGGGCCAAGCGCGGCGCCGAGATCGCCGTCGAGCAGGCCTTCGGCGACCGGTACGTGCACGCGCGCGCGGGCCTGATCCTGGGCCCGCGCGAGAACATCGGCCGACTCCCGTGGTGGCTGAACCGGATCGCCCGCGGCGGCCCGGTGCCGGCCCCCGGCCCGCGGGATTCGCAGTTGCAGTACATCGACGCCCGCGACCTGGCTGCCTGGTCCCTGGACGCCGCCGAGGCGGGCCGCTCCGGTGGCTACAACCTGATCGGTCCGAGCGGCCACACCACCATGGGCGAACTGCTCGACCTGTGCGTGCGGGTCACCGGCTCCGATGCCGAGCTGCGCTGGACCGACGCCGACACGATCCTGGCCGCCGGCGTCGAACCCTGGATCGAACTGCCGATCTGGGTCCCCCCGGGCGAGGACTACGACAGCATCCACCGCCGCGACGTCCGCAAGGCACTGGCCGCCGGCCTGCGTGTGCGCCCGGTCGCGGAAACCGTCGCCGACACCTGGACGTGGCTGCAATCGGTACACGGCATCGTCCCCCAGCGCCCGGACCGCCCGGTCGTCGGCCTGCCCCCGGAAAAGGAGGCCAAGCTCCTGGCGGGCTGAGCGGCGCGGCGCCCGCCGTCAGTCGGTCGGGGCCGTCGGGAGGGTCCGGTCCAGGAAGGTGGTCCAGGCCGAGTGGATGCGTCGGTGGTCCTCCGGGGTGCTCGCCGCCACGTGGTCCAGGAGGAGGCCCCGGAGGACGGCCAGGACGAGGGTCGGCGGGACGTTGTGGTCGGCCAGGACTCGGCTCAGTGGCGGGAGCCATTCGTCGAGGGATCTGGTGGCGAAGTCGGACCAGGGAGCTTCGCCGTTGAAGGAGTGCACGTAGCCGTCGAAGAACAGGCGTAGGGCGCCTCGGCGTTCGGGGGCCATCAGCCAGGTCCACAGGTGGTCGAGGGTTTCCCGGGCCGAGCCCGGGTGGTCGTCGGCGCGCTCGATCAGGGTCAGTTGTTCGGCTCGGCCGGCGTTCAGGATCTCCTGGACCAGGCCGTCCTTCGAGCCGAACAGGTAGAGCAGGACGCGCGGGCTGGAGCCGATCGCCTGGGCCAGCGGGCGAAGCGAGAGATCGGCCAGGCCGTGTTCGGCGACATAGGTCACGCTCGCGGCGAGCAGTTCGTCGCGGCGGGCCGAGGTGGGGGGTTTCGCGGCGGTGGGCATCTGCCTATCCTCTACTGAAACGACTGTTTCAGTAGAGGGGTTTCCAGATATGGATTCGGCATCGACGGAGCACGCCGTGCACATTCGGGAGGCGACGCGGCCCGGGGACCTGGGGGCCGTGGCCGCGTTGCACGGGGTGCTGTACAGCGACGAATACGGGATGGACGCCACCATGGAGGCCGGAGTCGCCGCCGGCATGGCCGAACTGGTGCTGGCCCGGGCTCGGGAAGGGGGCGACGGGCCCGGGCGGATGTGGGTGGCCGAGGGTGCGGGGCGGGTGCTCGGGGCGGTGGGGCTCACTCGGGAGGAGGGCGGGTGGACCCGGTTGCGCTGGGTGGTCCTGGATCCGGCGGCCCGGGGGCAAGGCGTCGGCCGGGCGCTCCTGGACACCGCGTTGGCCGAGGCCCGGCGGCGCGAGGCGGTCGGCGTGTACCTCTGGACGATCGCCGGGCTGAGCGCCTCCAGGTACCTGTACGACCGGGCCGGGTTCACGCTCACCGAGGAACACCCCGCCCGTTTCTGTGGGATCGACGCCGTCGAGCAGCGGTTCGAGCTGAAGTTGTGACTCCCGCGCGCTCCGCTTCGCCCGGTCGAGCCGGGGCCGGCCGCCACTCGCGCCGACGTGCCGCCGGACTCAGCGCAGCGGCAGGGTGACCCACACCGTCTTGCCGCCGCCGGCATCCGGCTGGATCCCCGCGTATCCGCCGGCCTCCGTGACCAGGGCCTTGACGATCAGCAGGCCCCGCCCGCTGTCGTCGTCGACCGTCTGCAACAGGGCCTTGGGGCAGAACGGGTGTCGATCGTGCACCCCCACCTGCACGCCGCCCTCGGCCGTGCCACGCACCGTGACCGCGATCGCGGGGGTCAACACCCCCGCGTGCCGGACCGCGTTGGTCACCAGCTCGGACACGACCAGACGCAGGGTGTCCACCAGATCGCCGTGGGCGGGCATGCCCCACCCGACGGCGATCGCGACCACCTTGCGCCGAGCCGCGGACACCTCCGCCTCGTGCGGCGGCAGATCGAACCGACACACCGGATGGGCATCGTTGAGCACGGTCATACCGCGCCTCCCGAGCCGGTGGCGGTGACGCGATGGACGGACACGGCACCGTTGCGGCGCCTGGCGTGACTCATGATGTCCCCGATGGCGGGTGTACGGATCTTCCGAGGGAATTCCCTCGGAGCGTACCGATTCCGACACCGACCGCGTCCGGGTTGCGACACTTTCACACGCCGCTCGGCGGGGCGTTCGGGGGCGTACGCCGGCGAAACGCCCTGGCGAGCGCGCCGCCCACGCACAGCGCGCGCCAGGGGCGGCCGGCCCGGGTCCACCCTTACGCGTGACACCCGCCCCGCGCGCCCCCGCCCGGCGCCCACTCCGGGATCGGCCGGGGCCGCCGGAGTGCGCGGCCGTGCCGTGGCCGAAGGTACGCCGGTCTCCGCCGGGTGCGGCCGAACCGGCACCTCGACATGCTCGCCGGGCCGGCCCGACGGGTCGGCTTCGCGGCGGGCACACCCGCGAAACCGACCCGACCGGTGCTCAGCGCCGCCGCGTCCACACCGCCCGCCGCGATCCACGCGCCCGCGCCCTCCCGTCGGCGCGATTCGGTCGGTGTCCCCGCTTGCGGATCGATACCCCCGACCCCTATCTTTCTTCCCGTGCTCGTATGAAGAGCTGTTCAGACGTTACGATGTCGGAGTCGACGTGAAATGGGCATGGACGTGAGGACGGAGGTGGCCCGATGGCGCAGCCGGTGAACGCCGATCTGGTGGACTCGGTGCGGTCGCGGCTTCCCGACGGGCCGCATCTGGCGGAGACCGCCGATGTGTTCGCCCTCCTCGGCGATCCGGGGCGGTTGACCCTGCTGGTCGCCCTTCTGGAGGGCGAGTTGTGCGTACGCGACCTGGCCGCCGCGTGCGGGCAGGGCGAGTCGGCGGTCTCGCACCAGTTGCGGCTGCTGCGCGCACACCAGGTGGTGACGGTGCGGCGGGCGGGCCGGATGGCCTACTACCGCCTCGCGGACGCCCACGTACGTCTGCTTCTGGACGTGGCGCTGGCGCACATCGGCCACGCGCCCGCCACCGATCACATCGGCTGCGCGACCGAGATCCCCGGAGGGGCCTGATGACCACCCGCGAGAACGAGAACGCCGCCGGGAAACCGGCGGCGGAGCACGCGGACCATGGCGAACACGACGGGCACGACGGGCACGACCACGGCGGGTCCGGGCACGCCGGTCATTCGCACGGGGTGGCCGCGGACGCGGATCGGCGCTACCTGACCGCAGCACTCGTGCTGATCGGCGCGTTCATCGTCATCGAGGTCACGGTCGGCATCCTGGCCGGTTCCCTGGCGCTGATCACCGACGCCGGCCACATGGTCACCGACGCGTTCGCGATCGGCCTGGCGCTGGTGGCGATGCGGCTCGCGGCCCGGCCGGCGCGGGGCCGTTGGACGTACGGGTTCAAGCGCGCGGAGATCCTGTCCGCGCAGATCAACGGCATCACATTCCTGGTCCTGGCGGTGTGGTTCACCTACGAGGCGATCCGCCGGCTGATCGCGCCGCCGGACGTCGAGGGCGGCCTGGTGATCGTCACCGCCGCGGTCGGCATCGTGATCAACGTGGTCGCGGCGTGGCTGATCTCCCGGGCCAACCGGTCCAGCCTCAACGTCGAGGGCGCCTACCAGCACATCCTCAACGACCTGTGGGCGTTCATCGCCACGCTGGTCTCCGGCGTCGTGGTACTGACCACCGGCTTCGCCCGCGCGGACGCGATCGCCTCGCTGATCGTCGCCGCGCTGATGCTCAAGTCCGGTATCACGCTGGTCCGCGAATCGTGGCGGATCTTCCTGGAGGCCGCACCGACCGGCATCGACCCGGACGCGGTCGGTACGGATCTGGCCTCGGTCGACGGTGTCACCGAGATCCACGACCTGCACATCTGGACCATCACGTCCGGCTTCCCGGCGCTGTCCGCCCACGTACTGGTCGAGCCCGGCGACGACTGCCACCGGGTCCGGGACCGACTCCAGGGGCGGCTGCGCGAGCGGTACGCGATCACCCACACGACGCTTCAGGTCGACCACGCCGACCCGGCGGTGCTGGCCATCGGCAGCACGCGCGCGCACTGCGAGGATCCGCACGGCGCGGTGCACACGCGCTGACGCTCCCACGCGCACGATGGACAAGGGGCCCGGATACCGCTCGATCGGCGGTATCCGGGCCCCTTGCCTTGGTACCGGCCTCAGTTCGAGGCGGCGGCCCGTACCGTGCGCAGGCGTTCGGAGCGGAGCTGCTCGTGCCAGTGGTCGCCGAGCGGGGTCAGCGGTACGCCGGTGGCCCAGGTGAGCAGCAGGTCGGCGAGCGCCGGGTTGCGGGACAGCACCGGGCCGTGCATGTACGTGCCGATCACCCGACCCGCGTAGGCACCCTCGGTGCCGTCGCCGGTGCCGTTGCCGTTGCCGTGGGTGACCTTGGCCAGCGGCTTGGCGCCGGGGCCGACGTGGGTGACGCCCTGGTGGTTCTCGAACCCGGACAACACCGGCAGCCCCAGTGCCGGGTCGACCTCGGCCAGCACCTCGCCGACACAGCGCTTCCCGGGCGCGCCGCGGCCGGAGCGTACGTCCAGCAGGCCCAGGCCCGCCTCGGGCTGGTCCAGGTCGTCGATGAACTCGTTGCCGATGATCTGGTAGCCGGCACACACCGCGAGCAGCGCGGCGCCCGCGCCGACGGCGGTGGCCAGGCCCGGGTCGCGGCGCAGCCGCTCGGCGGCCAGGCGCTGCGGACGGTCCTCGCCGCCGCCGATCAGGTAGATGTCCCCGGAGGTGGGCACGGCCTGGTCGGAGCGCACGTCCACGCGCTCGACCTCGATGCCGCGCAGCTGCGCACGGCGCTCCACGATCAGCGCGTTGCCCTGGTCGCCATATGTGCTGAGCAGGTCCGGGTAGATCCAGACCAGGCGCAGCCTGCTCTCACCGATCATGCCTGTGCCGCTTCCTTGATCGTCTTGCGCAGCTGTTGGAACGCCGTGTAGTTGGCGATGACCTCGATCTGGCCCGGCGGGCAGGCCGCGACCGCCTGGGCGGCCGTCTCGAAGACCTGGAACTGAAGGCCCGCGACCTCCAGCCGCACCGCGAGGTCGAGGCGGCGCTGACCGAGTACGAACAGCGGGCGGCCGGCGAGCTGGGTGAAGTCGACGTCCCAGATCCAGGAGGTGTCCTTGCCGTCCGCGTCCAGCGCGTTGACGGACAGGATGACCGGGGTCGGCGGGGGGTCGATCAGGGAGAACGTCTCGACCCAGCCGGCCGGGTTCTTGGCCAGCAGCAGCCGGAGCTTGCGGCCCTTGTAGTCGACCACGTCGTAGCGGCCGGCCACGGCGGTCACGTGCTTCATCCGCTCCAGGGCGGCCTCGACCGGGACACCGAACAGGGACGCTATGGCGGCGGCGGTGACCGCGTTGGCGCGGTTGGCCCGGCCGGGCAGCTGCAGGTGCAGCGGCCAGATGCGGCCGTCGGGGTCGACCATCCGCTCGCCGGCGAGCGACCAACTCGGGGACGGGCGGCGGAAGTCGCACTGCGAGCAGAACCAGTCCTCGCCGGGACGCTGCATCACGCCACCGCACTGCGGGCAGGACCAGGAGTCCTCCTGCCAGGTCTGCCCGGCGGCGACCCACAACACGTCCTTGCTGGAGGAGGCGGCCCACACGATCAGCGGGTCGTCGGCGTTGGCGACCACGATCGCGTCGCGCCCGCGCAGGCCCTCGCGCCACTTCTCGGCCAGCATTCGAGTCTCCGCGGCCCGGTCGAGTTGGTCGCGGGAGAGGTTGAGCAGCGCGATCGCGACCGGGTCGGAGTCGCGGGCGACGCCGGCGAGGTACTTCTCGTCCACCTCGATCACGCCGTAGCGGGCCTCGTTGCCCGCGCCGGCGAGGGCGGAGGTGATGCCCGCCGGCATGTTCGCGCCCAGCGCGTTGGACACCACGGGACCCGCGGCGCGCATCGCCTCGGCGACCAGGCGGGTGGTGGTGGTCTTGCCGTTGGTGCCGGAGATCAGCACCACCTGCAGGCCCACGGACAACTGCGCGAGCAGGTCCGGGGCGAGCCGCAGGGCGAGCTTGCCGCCGATCACCGAACCGCTGCCCTTGCCGGCGCGTCGCGAGATGGCCGCGGTCACCCGACTCGCGGTGATCGCCAATTTGGAACGCGGCGGCAACGCCTCGGAGGAGCGCTGCGGCGCACCCCCCTGGCCGGGAACGCTATTGCCTGACATCGAAGAAGGTTCCTCCAAGCGACGGCCCCGACCGGCGGTGGCCCATGACCGGTTGTACCGGCGGCCACCCTATCCAGATCGGGTGCGGTCCCGTTGCTGGTGACGGGGAGTGATGGATGATTGCGGTGAGTGATGGCGGGTCGGTCGACCTTGCCTGCTGCGCCGGCGCCCCCGGCGTCGCGGCGCGGTTGGCTGCGCGGACGCGGTGCGGACCCGGTCCTGCCCGCCCGCCTGCTTGTCGGCCTGCTTCGCTCGCGGCCCGGCCCGGCCCCCGGACCGGTCAGTCTTGGCGCCGGCGACGCGCGCTCGGGTTGGGCCCGGGGTTGCTACCGAAGCGACTCGGGCCCACTCGGCATCGTTACGGCAGCGCCGCTGCGCCCCCCTACGGCAGGCGCCAGTCGACCGGTTGGGCGCCCTGGGCGGCGAGAAGTTCGTTGGTGCGGGAGAACGGGCGGGAGCCGAAGAAGCCGCCGGAGGCCGACATCGGGGACGGGTGGGCCGATTCGACCACCGCCGCGCCCGGGCCGAGGAGGGGACGGGCGTTGCGGGCGTCGCGGCCCCACAGGATCGACACCAGTGGCGTGCCGCGCTCGGCGAGCGCCCTGATGGCCTGCTCGGTGACTTCCTCCCAGCCCTTGCCGCGATGTGCGGCAGGCCGGCCGGGGGCGGTGGTCAGGGCTCGGTTCAGCAGCAGTACGCCCTGGGCGGCCCACGGGGTCAGGTCACCGTTGGTCGGCGTGGGGAGGTCCAGGTCGCGGCTCATCTCGGTGAAGATGTTGATCAGCGAACCCGGCAGCGGCCGTACCTCGGGCGCGACCGAGAAGCTCAGTCCCACCGCGTGTCCGGGATTGGGATAGGGATCCTGACCCACGATCAGCACTCGTACGTCCGCGAACGGCTGGGTGAACGCCCGCAGTACGTTCGCACCCGCCGGCACGTATCGCCGCCCGGCGGCAATCTCTCCTCGCAGAAAGTCGCCCATGGCGGCCACTCGACCCGCCACGGGTTCCAGGGCCTTGGCCCATCCTGCCTCGACAATTTCGCCCAACGGCCGCGCAACCATGGGACTTGAGCATAGGGCAAACGGGTGACACCCCAGTGCGCCGGAGGCACGGGCGTCAGGGGAGGCCCGGCGGGGGCGGGTCGCGGCGCAGCCGGTTCCGGGCAGGGCGGGACGTGGTGGGAACGGCTGGGCCCGGGTGGTGAGTTCGGCGTGGACTCCGGGTGAGCGGCGCGGCGCGAGGTGGTGGGTGGTGGGCCCGCGTCGGCGGCGGAGCGCTCGGCCGGTGATTGGGCTGTGTGGGTTGTTGCGTCGCCGGTGCTCGGTGGCCCGACGGGCGGTGCGGTGCGGCGTGGCGGTTCGGGCACACGACGGCGCGGCGTGACAGGGCAGGACTTGACCTGTCACGGCGGTGGGCGCCGAACGGATACTCCGTTGAACCAAACCATTTGGTGGTGGGCGGCGTTCGCCGTCCATCGGTTGCCTTGCCGTCGTCGAGCCTGTGCGACGTGGCGTCGGGCAGGCGGCTTGGGGGGAAGCCCGTGTCCGGAGTCGTGAGCAGCGCCGATCGGGCGGGTCACCGGCCGGCCGGGGCCGGGTCCCGCAGCCCTGTCGCCCGTCGCGCGTCGTCCACGAGGCCGCCCACCCATCGCCCGTCGCCCGCGAGGCCGCCCGCCGGTCGTCCATGAGACCGCCTACCCCACCGGCCAGGACGCTCCGGGCCGGGGCGGTGTCCGTCCGCCTCGGTGGCCGCATCGGCTGCGTGCGCAGGCGGCGCCGATCGATGCGGGGTGGCCCGGAGCGTGGCCGATCGCAGGTTCAGGACGGGGACATGACCTCGTACAGGTTTCCCGAGTCGTCGGCGAAGAACAGGCCTCGGGCACACAACGGGTGGTCGATGCGCCCGTTCGTGGGGTCGGCGGGGTCGTTGCCGTACGGGATTTCGGCCTGCCGGAGTCGGCTCAGGACGGCGTCGAAGGTGACCGGGTCGACGTCGAAGGCCAGGTGATGTCCCTCGGCGGCGGGGGCGATCATGAAGTCGAGGGTGAGCCCCTCGTTGACCCGGACCGGGGCGAAGTGGCCGTCGGCGCCGTCGGGCGGTAGTTGTTCCAGGCCCATGATCGTGGCGAAGAAACGGGCCGCCGCATTGTGGTCCTTGGCGGGGACGATGGTGTGGTTGAGTGTGATGGCCATGGCGCGATTGTGCCTCAGCGCCCGCGCGCCCCCTGCGGGGGTATTCCCCGGCTCTCGGGCTGAAGGCCCCTGCCTGAGCTCGCTCGACCAACCGACCAACCGACCAACCAACCGACCACCCGCCCGAATTCGGCAACCCACTACGTCAGCGCGTCCCACGCCTTCTCGACGTCCACGTTGTCCACGTTCGTCGCGGCCAACGCCACGGCCACCGCCATCTCGCATGCGGCCAAGGCGAAGACCGCGCCCACCCACGTGCGTTCCGCGGCCGTGAGGCGTCGCCATTCGGTGGCGCCGCCCGCCCCGTCGGCCAGGTCCGAGGCGACCACGAGCCAGGCCCACTCGGCGCCGCCGCGGCCGGCGGCCAGGGCGCGCAGTACGCCCGCGCCCAGCAGTACATCGCGCGCGCCGAGGCCACGGCCCAGGGCCGACGCCTCCCGGGCCGCGATCGGCCGTAGCCATCCTCCGCCGCGCGGCGCCACCAACGACACCACTCCGGCCGCGAGTCGCCCCGCCGCCAAGACCGCCGCAACGCGTCCGGCCGGCCCGGATATCGCCCCCGAAACCCCCACCACTGCCCCCGATCGAAACCTGCTCGCGTGCTCGCCATCCGGCCGGTCGACCGGTGGCGGCCCCATACCGTAGCGGTGCCCCGGATCGCGACCCCCGCACCCCCGGGACGCACGCCGGCCGGGCCACGGTTCGCCGGCGCCGACCGGCGCGGACCCATACTCGCAAGTCGGCGCGGATCGAGCCGAGTTGGCGGTGGACCGAGCCAACCCCCCGTCATCTCAATCCCGCTGCGCTCCCTCCGGCCGGTACACCGTCAGCCGTCGCCCCTTCGCGATCCGGAGTTGGGATGCCCCCGGGCGTACCTCGCCGTCCACCGCGAGCTCCGCGCCCTCCTGGATCTCGGACAGGCGGACCGTCCGGGCCGTGGACGCCTCGTACACGCGTGAGCGGCCGAGCGTCCCGGACAGTACGGCGGCCACCAGGCGGGTGCGGGCCAGCGGGCGGGAGGCGTCGACGATGCGTACGTCGAGCAGGCCGTCGGTGAGGTCGGGGCGGTACGTCGGTGCGAAGCCCTCCGGGGCGTACCGGCCGTTGCCGAGGAAGAGCAGCCAGAGCGAGCGGGGGCGGCCGTCGACCCGCATCTTGACCGGCCCCGCGTCGCGCAGCACTCGGACCAGGCCGACCAGCATGGCCGGCCACTTGCCGATCCTGCCCTCCAACTCCTCGCGGAAGCGCACCAGATCGGGGTAGACGCCGAGCGAGAAGGTGTTCAGGAAGAGTTCCGGGCCCAGTTCCTCGCCGTCGGCGGCGGAGAACGGGTGCGAGTGGTCGCGTTGGAGATCGGCCACGTCGACGAGGACCGCCTCGCCCGCGGCGAGCGCGTGCGCGGTGTCGTCCAGGTGGGTCAACCCCAGGTCGCCGGCGAAGTGGTTGAGGGTGCCGGCCGGGAAGACGGCGAGCGGCAGGCCCCGGTCCAGGGCGATCCGGGCGGCGGCGTTGACACTGCCGTCGCCGCCCGCGACGCCCAGCACCCGCGCCTCGCGGGCCGCCTCGCAGAGCAGGGCGATCAGGTCGCCGTCGTGGCCGCGTTCGACCACCTCGGCGCCGGGCAGCAGTTCGCGCAGGCGCTGCGCGGTGCCCCCCTCGGGACCGGCCGAGCCGTTGACCACGACGACCAGGCCGTGGCCCTCGACCAGCGCCGGAACCTTCCCGCGCGGCGGCGGCGCCGACGCGGCCTCGACCGGTCGGGTCGGCCACCAGCGCAGGGTCAGCGCCGCGACGCCCGCGCCGAGCGCCGCCCCCGCGAGTACATCGCCCGGATAGTGGACGCCCGTGTACACCCGGGAGAACGCCACCGACCCGGCCAGTGCGCCTGCCGCCACGCCCAGCGGACGCGACTCCAGCGCAACGCCGGTGGCGAAGGCCGCCGCGGATGCCGCGTGCCCCGACGGGAACGACGTCGTCCACGGTTGCCGGTCGAGCCGCCGGGCCATCGGTACGGCGTCGAGCACCGGTCGGGGCCGGCGTACCCAACTCTTGAGCACCACGTTGGTCATGGTCGAGGCCAACGCCAGCGAGCCGAGCCCGCGCACTGCCGCCCGGCGTCCGCCGCGCCCACCGGAGAGCGCCATTCCCGCACCGGTCACCACCCACAGGCGCGAATGATTGGCCGCCCGGGACAGGGCCGGCAACGCCCGGTTCGCCCACGGCACATGATGCGAGGCCACCCACGCGAAGGCCGCCCGGTCGGCGGCATGGATCTTTCCCATCCTCGAATCCTCGCAGGAGTTGCGCCGACGACGCCGAACGGGTGGGCGATCCCGGTTATTGGGCCAGGGCGGCCGATACCTCGGTGAGTTCGGTGCGGTACTCGATGCGGTCGAGCCACTCGACGGGCCACGCGTCCATGCCGTGGGCGGCGCCCAGCATCGCGCCGGCCAGTGCGGCGATCGAGTCGGAGTCGCCGGACGTGGCGGCGGCGCGGGCGAGGGCCGAGCGGGGGTCGTCCGAGTAGAGCAGGACGCACAGCGCGGCCGTGGCCAATGCCTCCTCGGCGATCCAGCCGGCGCCGGTGATGTGGCACGGGTCGGCGCGTCGGTCGCCCTCCCGGACCGCCTGGTCGAGCCGGTCCAGGACGGCCAGGCATTCGTCCCAGCCGCGCGCGATGAAGCCCTCCGGAGTGTCCGCGAACGGGCCCTGCCACAGGGTCTCGCCGAGCCAGTCGGCCCGGTAGGTCTCGCGCTGCGCGTGGGCGTGCGCGCGCAGGTGGGTGGGGAGTTCGGCGATCGGCAGGCCGGTGCGCAGCGCGGAGACCGCGGTCGCGGTCAGGTCGGCGGCGGCCAGTGCGGTGGGGTGGCCGTGGGTGATCGCGGACTGGAGCTGGGCCGCGCCGCAGCGGGTGGCCTCGTCGAGGTCGGCGATCAGGCCGAGCGGGGTGACGCGCATGTTCGCACCGCAGCCCTTGGAGCCGCGGCGGGTGGCGTCCGGCCAGGCCCGGCCGGCGGCCAGCTCCGCGCAGGCGGACATGCAGGTGTTGCCCGGTGCGCGGGTGTTGTCGGGGGAGCCCCACCAGGTGACGAACCGCTCGACGAGGAGCGGGGTGAGTCGTTCGGCGGTCAACGTCTCGCCGTTCGCGCGCGCGTCGATCAGGGCGTAGGCCACCGCGAGGCCCATCTGGGTGTCGTCGGTGACCAGGGCGGGCACACCTTCGAGGTCCATCGGGCCGGGCAACTCGTACCGGCGCACGATCTGCGCGTAGGAGAGGAACTCGGTCGGTGCGCCCAGCGCGTCGCCGTAGGCGAGGCCGAACATGCTTCCGTGTATTGCCTGTACCGCCTGTACCGCGTTGTTCCCGGTCATCCGGCTTCACCCTTCGTCGAGGGCACAGCTTGCCGGTCGGGGTGGTGCGCGGCTCGATCGGCCGGTGTTTCCGGCCCTCTTGACGCTCTCGACGGGCGGCGACACACTCAAGCTACCAGCCGGTAACAATTCGACGAATGCCCGGGGGTCCCACCACCCATGACCGCCTTCAGCCTCGCCCTGAACGAGGACCAGACCACCATCCGCGACTGGGTGCACACCTTTGCCGCCGACACCATGCGCCCGGCCGCCGCCGAGTGGGACGAGCGGGAGGAGACCCCCTGGCCGATCATCCAGGAAGCCGCCAAGGTCGGACTCTACTCGCTGGACTTCTTCACCACCCAGGCGTTCGATCCCACCGGCCTGAGCATGCCGCTGATCATGGAGGAACTCTTCTGGGGCGACGCCGGGTTGGGCCTGGCCCTGACCGACACCGCGCTGGCCGCGGCCGGCCTGGTGGCCAACGGCACCCAGGAGCAGATCATCACCTGGGCACCGGAACTGTTCGGTACGCCCGACGATGTGCGGGTCGCCGCGTTCTGCTCCTCCGAGCCCAACGCCGGGTCGGACGTGTCCTCGATGCGTACCCGTGCGACGTACGACGAGGCCACCGGCGACTGGATCCTCAACGGGGTCAAGACCTGGGCCACCAACGGCGGCATCGCGCACGTGCACGTCGTGATGGCCACCATCGATCCTGCGCTGGGCTCGCGCGGGCAGGCCGGCTTCGTGATCCCGCCGAACACGCCCGGGCTCTCCCAGGGCCAGAAGTTCAAGAAGCACGGGATCCGCGCGTCGCACACGGCGGAGGTGGTCCTGGACAACGTCCGCGTCCCGGGTGATTGCCTGCTCGGCGGCAAGGACCGGCTGGACGAGCGGATCGCGCGGGCCAGGTCCGGTGGGTCGGCGCGGTCGAACGCGGCGATGGCCACCTTCGAGTCGTCCCGGCCGGCGGTGGCCGCACAGGCGGTCGGCATCGCCCGGGCCGCGTACGAGGTGGCGCTCGAATACGCGCAGGTACGGGAGCAGTTCGGCCGGCCGATCATCGACAACCAGGGCGTCGCCTTCACCATCGCCGACATGCGCACCCGCATCGATGCGGCCCGCCTGCTCACCTGGCGGGCCTCGTGGATGGCCGCGACGAACCAGCCCTTCACCGCGGCCGAGGGCTCGATGTCCAAGCTGTACGCGGGCGAGACGGCGAAGTGGGTGACCTCGGCCGCGATGCAGATCCTGGGCGGGAACGGCTACACCCGCGAATACCCGGTCGAGCGTATGCACCGGGACAGCGCCATTTACACCATCTTCGAGGGCACCAGCGAGATCCAGCGGTTGGTCATCGCCCGGACGTTGTCGGACGTACCGATCCGCTGACGGGCGGACGGACGAACCGGGCGGGGGACCGCCCTCCGGTGTGGGTCGGCCCCAGGGCCGTCACCTCGGTGTCGATCGGGGGCGATCCAGTGGGCCCGGGTTCGGGATGGGGTCCGGGTCGGGTGGGGGTGGTGAGCCCGGGTCGGGGGGCAGCGGCTCGGGGCCCGGCTTCGGGAGGGGGCGCGGGGGCGGGGGGTGCGGAATCGGGGACGGTGGGTCCGGCCAGGGGGTGGTCACGGTGGCCTCCTCGGGAGAGCGCGGTCCGGGGGCGGGCCGGACGCGGCGCGATGATGCTGCTGCTTCCCCGATACCCGGGTCGGGGCCGCGCACGCGGTGAAATCGGCTCAGGCCGACAGGTCGCCGCCGTTCACCCGTACCGGGCGGCCCACCCACGGGTCGACCCGCATCGAGGCGAGCAGGTCCGGGGCCGTCGACGTGGCCACCGACCGCACGCCGTGCGGACCCTCGACCACCACGATCGCCACCGTCGGCGCTCCCTGGTCGAACGCCACCGTGCACCCCACCACCCGCGCCGGGCCCACGTAGTCCGCGTCCACCGGCCGGCTCGGCAGCTCCGCGCTCACGTCGATCGCCCGGAAGCCGCCGGCCGCCGGGCGTGCCGACCACAACGCGCCGGCCTGCTTCGTCACCATCCCGGACACGCTCGTCACCAGGCCGTCGCCGCCCTCCGCGCGGACCCGCCGGGCCACCTCCACGGTGGCCCGCAACACGTGGTTGTTCAGCGGCCCACCGGCGAACGCCATCCCGCCGGTGACGGTCAGCTCCCGGCCCGCCCGCCCGGTCAGGCCCAGTTCGTGCTGCTGGATCCGGACCGCCGCCGGGAAACAGCTGTACAGGTCCACGTGCCGCACGTCGGCGACCCCCGGGCCGAGCGCCGCGCCGATCGCGGCGAACCCGGGGGAGCGGTCCGGATCCGGTCGGGCCACCACCGGCACCATCGTGTTCGCCTCGGCCGCCACCGTCGGGAACACCCAGCGCTCGCGCGGCACGCCGAATCGACGGGCGGTCTCCACCGTGCACAGGAGCAGTGCGGCGGCCTGGTCGACATTGAGCTGCGAGCAGTGCCACTTGGTGTAGGGACTCGCCAGCCACGCGTTGCGCCCGGTGGGGGTCAGCAGTTCGTCGGCGGCGAGCGCCCGGCCCCGGATCGAGTGGCCGGCCTCGGCGGCGACGGCGGAGAAGTCCGCGTAGAGCGTGGCGATCTCGCGGGCGCCGGCCGCCGGGGACAGGCCGCGGGCGGCGCCGATCGCCGATTCCAGGATGGCGTACTGCCGGGCCGGGACCGCCAGATGGCGATCGATCTCGACCCGGGCCAGGATGTCCGCGCCCGGCGCCCAGACCGTGTCCGGCACCCCGTCGGCGACCGGGTCGGCCAGGTCCAGTCCGGCGATTCGGGCGCGCAGCCGGCGGTGCGCCGCCTCGCCGCCGACCACCAGCACCGCGTCGGCTCGGCCGGCGGCCAGGTCGGCGCTCGCCCGGGTGAGCAACGACTGTTGCAGGACCCCCAGTTCGGCCAAAGCGGGGTGCGCGTCGACGAGCCCCAACCGATCGGCCAGCCACCGCCCCGGATCGCCGTGCCGCCAGGTCCCGCGCGGCACGAGGACGCGGCCGACCGCGCGGAGCAGCCCGCCGCTCAGGCCCTCGCCGGCGTTTTCCACGGCCCGGGCCATCAGCTCCAGCTCGCCCACCCCGGCGCCGGCCTCGGCGAGGCGCTGCTCGGCCGTACCCACCCCGACCAGCACCGGCGTTCGTGGATCGATCGTGTCCAGGCCCATCGACGCCCCCTCGCAACACGGCTTTCCGACACCGGAGCAACCGGCGCGCGCCGACCGTAGCGGTGGATCCCGACGATCACCAGCGCCGGCGCCGTACGGTTCGTCGGGTTCGTTCGGCGGGCATACGACAACCTTCCGGTCGGTGTGGCGAGGGGCGGGAGACGATGGGCGAGCACGATCCGTACGTTCGGGTGCGTGGCGCGCGGGAGCACAATCTGCGGAACGTGGATGTGGACATCCCGCGCGACGAGTTCGTGGTGTTCACCGGGGTGTCCGGCTCGGGCAAGTCCTCACTGGCGTTCGGGACGCTCTACGCGGAGGCGCAGCGGCGCTATTTCGAGTCGATCGCGCCCTATGCGCGGCGGCTGATCCAGCAGGTCGGCGCGCCGCACGTGGACGAGATCAGCGGACTGCCGCCGGCCATCGCGCTGCGCCAACAGCGGTCCGCGCCGACCTCGCGCTCGACCGTGGGCACCCTGACCACGTTGTCCAACTCGCTGCGGATGTTGTTCTCCCGGGCGGGCACGTATCCGCCGGGCGCCGCACCGGTGGACTCGGACGCGTTCTCCCCGAACACCGCCGCCGGCGCCTGTCCGAACTGCCACGGGTTGGGCCGGGTGCACGACGTCGACGAGGCGTCCCTGGTCCCGGACCCGAGCAAATCGATCCGGGACGGCGCGATCGCCGCGTGGCCGGGTGCGTGGTACGGGAAGAATCTGCGGGACATCCTGGCCACGCTCGGCTACGACGTGGACCGGCCGTGGCGCGAACTGCCCGGCGTGGAGCGGGAGTGGATCCTGTTCACCGACGACCAACCGGTGGTCACCGTACAGCCGGTGCGCGAGGCGAACCGCATCCAGCGCGACTACCAGGGGACGTACAGCAGCGCGCGCCGCATCGTGTTGAAGACGTTCGCGACCTCGAAGAGCGCGACGCAACGCAAGCGGGTGGAGCGGTTCCTGCGCAGTGGGCCGTGTCCGGTGTGCCACGGTCGGCGGTTGCGGCCGGCTTCGTTGGCGGTGACCTTCGCCGGGTACGACATCGCCGCGCTGGTCGCGCTGCCGCTGGTCGAGGCGGCGCAGGTGTTGGCGGGGGCGGGGGCGTCGGCGCAGGGTGAGCCGGCCGAGACGATCTGTGCCGATCTGGTGGCCCGGATCGCGGTGTTGGTCGAATTGGGGCTCGGCTATCTGAGCATGGATCGGGAGACGCCGACGTTGTCCTCGGGCGAATTGCAGCGGTTGCGGCTTGCCACCCAGTTGCGGTCGGGGCTGTTCGGGGTGGTGTACGTGCTGGACGAGCCGTCGGCGGGGTTGCACGCGGCGGATACCGAGGCGCTGCTCGTGGTGCTCGATCGGCTGCGGGCGGCGGGCAATTCGTTGTTCGTGGTGGAGCATCGGATGGCGGTGGCCCGGCGGGCCGGCTGGCTGGTGGACGTCGGGCCGGGGGCGGGCGAGGGCGGCGGGCGGATTTTGTACAGCGGCCCGCCGGGCGGGTTGCGTGAGGTGGCCGGTTCGGCGACGCGACGGTTCCTGTTCCCGGCCGGTGCGCCGCCGGCGCGGGAGCCGTTGGCGCCGGTCGGGTGGGTGACGTTGGGCGGGGTGACGCTGCACAACCTGCGCGACCTGGCGGTGCGGTTTCCGCTGGGGGTGTTCACGGCGGTGACGGGGGTGTCCGGGTCGGGCAAGTCGAGCCTGGTGGGCGGGGTGTTGGCGGAGGTGGCGGCGGAGCGGTTGGGCACGCGCGCGGCGGAGGAGGGCGAGGGGGCGGACGGTCGGCAGGCTTGGTCCGGCGAGGTTCGCTTCGTCGAGGGGCTGGAGGTGATCGACCGGCTGGTGCGGGTGGATCAGAAGCCGATCGGGCGCACCCCGAGGTCGAATCTGGCCACCTACACCGGGCTGTTCGACACCGTGCGCAAGTTGTTCGCGGACACCGACGCGGCGCGCGAGCGCGGGTGGACCGCGAGTCGGTTCTCGTTCAACGTGGCGGGCGGGCGGTGCGAGACGTGTTCGGGGGAGGGGTTCGTCGCGGTCGAGTTGTTGTTCCTGCCCGGGACGTACGCGCCGTGTCCGACCTGTCATGGCGCGCGGTACAACCCGGCCACGCTGGAGGTGGCCTACCGGGGGCGGAGCGTCGCGGACGTGCTCGGGTTGACCGTGGACGCCGCCTTCGAGTTCCTGGCCGAGGTGCCCGCCGCCGCGCGCAGTTTGGCCATGTTGCGCGAGGTCGGGCTCGGGTATCTGCGGCTCGGGCAACCCGCGACCGAGTTGTCCGGCGGCGAGGCGCAGCGGATCAAGTTGGCGAGCGAGCTGCAGCGGGCCCGGCGCGGGCACACGCTCTATGTGCTGGACGAGCCGACGGCCGGGCTGCATCCGGCCGATGTCGAGCTGCTGATGCGGCAGTTGCACGGGTTGGTCGCGGCGGGCAACACGGTGGTGGTGGTCGAGCACGACCTGGATGTGATCGCCGGCGCGGACTGGCTGATCGACCTGGGCCCCGGCGGCGGTGCCGACGGCGGCCGAATCGTGGCGAGCGGAGTCCCGGCCGAGGTGGCCGCCCGGCGGGTCGGCGCGACGGCTCACCACCTGGCCGCCAGTCGCGATCGGGTCGACGCGGCGGGGCCGACGGGACAGGACCCGGGCAGCCCGGCCGCGGGATAGGCGAGCAGCGCCGCCGGGTCGGTCAGGGCCTCGGTGGGCCGGCCGCGAGGTGGGTGAGCAGCGCGGCCGGGTCGTCGGACGCGCAGGTGGCTCGTACCGCCGCCTCGTGTGCCTCGGCCAGGGCCGTCAGGCGGGTCAGGCGGTCGTGGCCGCGCCGGGACAGGTGCGCGGTGATCCGGCGGCGGTCGGTGCCGGATTGGCGGCGGTAGAGCCAGCCGCCGTCCACCAGCGAGTCGACGATCCGGGTCAGGCTGGCCTGCGGGATGAGCAGGGTCTGGGCCAACTCGCCCATCGGCCGGCCCGCCCCGTCGCCGAGTGCGCGCAGCACCAGCCACTGGTCGAAGGTGCAGTCCTCCTCGGCCAACGCGAGGGTCAGCGTGCGGGCGAGGCGACGTTGCGCGACGGTCAACATCTCGATCAGCAGCGGGGGTGCGACGGCTTGCTCGGCGACTTTGCCGGCAGACATCCTCATCACCTCTTCACCGGACCGATCCCAGGAGCATACTTACTCGCCTGATGAGCGTCGAGGTCGAGACAGTCCTGATCGAACCGCTCGACGCGTTGCATTCCGAGCGGAATCCGCACGTGCTTCGAGTGGGACTCGTGGTGCCCCAGTCCGGTGCGCTCGGCATCATCGGGCCGTCGGCGGTGGACGCGGCGCTGCTCGCGGCGCACGAGATCAATACCGCGGCAGGGGTACGCGACCGCCCCTTGGAGCTGGTCCTGGTGGACGCGGGCGGGCCGCCGGACCGGGTCGCGGCCGAGGTCGAACTGCTCGGCGCCGCCGGGGCGGTGGACGTCCTGGTCGGCTTCCACACCAGCGATGTGCATCGCGCGATCGAGACCGTGGTGGCCGGCCGCACGCCGTACATCTTCACCCCGCCGCACGAGGGCGGCACCCGGCTGCCCGGCGTGGTGTGCACCGGGGTCGACCCGCTGCGCCAGTTGCGCGAGTCGATCGGTTGGCTGACCGAGCATCATCGGCTGCGCCGGTGGGCGCTGATCGGCAACGACTACATCTGGCCGCAGGCGATCCACCGGGTGGCGGGCGGCCTGATCGCCCAGGCGCGCAGCAGCGTGGTGTACGAGCGACGGGTCGGCTTCGGCGCGGTCCGGGCGGGGTTGGACGAGTTGTTGGCCGGGTTGCGGGTGACCCGGGCGGATGCGCTGCTGCTGAGCCTGATCGGCCGTGATCTGGTCGACTTCAACCGGGCGTTGCGGCACGCGGGCCTGGACCGGATCCTGGTCCGGCTGTCCGGTTCGCTGGAGGAGAACGGGCTGTTGGCCTACGGCGGGGACGACACCGGGGCGATGTACGCGGTGATGCAGTCGTTCGCGTCGCAGACCGACGATCGCCGACTCGGCCTGGCCGAGCGGCACCGGGCGCTGTTCGGGCCGGAGGCACCGGTGCTGGACGCCTATGCCGAGGGGTTGTACGACGGGCTGCATCTGGTCGCGGCGCTGGCCGCGCGCGACGCGTTGGCGCCGCACGGGTTGGCGGCGGCGGTGCGGTCCCTGTTCGCGGGTGACCCGGCGGACACGCGCGGCGCGTGGGCTCGTTCGCCGCTGGGTCCGCCGCCTCGGCGGGTGCACCTGGCGCGGGCCGAGGGGCTGGATTTCGCCGTGCTTCCGTGACCGGAAAGTACTTCCATTCGGAAATAACTGGTTCTAGGGTCTCCTCCGAGACCCCTCGGGGTCGTCCCGAGGAGAGACCACCATGAGCGAAGTCCCCGCGCCCGGATCGACGTCCGGCTCGCTGCCCGGTTCCCCGCCCAGATCCCTGCCCGGATCCGCCGGGCAGCCCGAATCGATCGAGAAGTACGGCTACAAGCAGGAGCTCCGCCGCTCCCTGAGCTTTCGTGACCTGCTCGTCTACGGGCTGGTCTTCATGGTTCCGATCGCGCCGTTCGGCATCTTCGGCGGCGTGTTCGAAGGCTCCGGCGGCATGGTCGCGCTCGCCTACGTCGTCGGCATGGTCGCGATGATGTTCACCGCGCTGTCCTACGCGCAGATGTCCCAGGCGTTCCCGATGGCCGGATCCGTCTACTCCTACGCCGGTCGCGGCATCGCCGCCCCGGTGGGATTTCTGGCCGGCTGGATGATCCTGCTCGACTACATCCTGGTCCCCGGCCTGCTCTACCTGATCGCCGCCGTCGCGATGCACTCGCTGGTCGGCTCGATCCCGGTGTGGATGTGGGTGGTCGGCTTCGTCCTGCTGAACACGGCGGTCAACTACCTCGGCGTGGAGATGACCGCCAAGGTCAACAAGATCATGCTGATCGGCGAGCTGATCATCCTGCTCGTGTTCATCGTGATCGGCGTGGTCGCACTGCTGGACGGCAAGGGCCGGGGCTTCGACTTCACCCCGATCTACAACAGCGACACCTTCTCCTGGAGCCTGGTCTTCGGCGCCGTCTCGATCGCGGCGCTGAGCTTCCTGGGCTTCGACGGGATCTCCATGCTCTCCGAGGAGAACAAGGACTCGGCCAAGGCGATCGGCCGCTCGATGGTCGCCGCACTGCTCCTGGCCGGAACCCTGTTCATCGTGCAGACCTGGGTGGCCTCGCTGCTCGTGCCCGACCCCAAGGCGCTGATCGACAACGGCGACCCGGACGGCACCGCCTTCTACGACGCGGCCCGGGTCGCGGCCGGCGGCTGGCTGGCCAAGCTCACCGCCGTGGCCACGGCGATCGCGTGGGGCTTCGCCAACTCGCTGGTCGCCCAGGCGGCCACCTCACGCCTGCTCTACGCGATGGCCCGGGACCGGCAACTGCCGTCCTTCCTGGCCAAGATCCACCCCAAGCACCGGGTGCCGGTCAACGCCACGCTGCTCACCGCCGCCATCTCACTGGCGCTGGGGCTGTACACCAGCACCCGCGACGACGGCATCACCACGCTCAGCAGCCTGGTCAACATCGGCGCGCTGACCACCTTCCTGGTGCTGCACGTATCGGTGGTCGTGCACTACCTGATCAGGCACAAGAGCCGGGACTACTGGCGACACCTGATCGCCCCCTCGCTCGGCTTCGCGATCCTGGCCTACGTGGTCTGGAACGCCGACGGCCACGCGAAACGCCTGGGCATGGTCTGGTTCGCGATCGGCCTGGCCCTGCTGTCCGGACTGGTCCTGGCTGGCCGCCGACCCCGGATCTCCGCCATCGACGCGGCCGAGGAGCCCGTATGACCCTGCTCGAAGTCGTCTCGCTGAAGCCGACCTACCACCAGTACGCGTACACCTTCGGCGGGCGCCGCCCGCTGATCACCGTGCGCCCCGGCACCATCGTCGAACTGTCCACCGAGGACTGCTTCGGCGGCAACGTCAAGGGCATCGACGACCTGCCCAGCGCGGTGTGCACGTTCCCGTACCTCAACCCGGTCACCGGCCCGATCGCGGTCGAGGGCGCCGAACCCGGGGACACCCTCGCGGTGCACTTCGTGGACATCGCGCCCGCCCGGGACTGGGGCATCTCCAGTACCTTCCCGCACTTCGGCGCGCTGACCGCGACGCACACCACCGCGATGTTGCACGCGCCGCTGGAGGAAAGGGTCTGGGTCTACGACCTGGACGCCGACGCGGGCACCTGCCGGTTCCGGGCCCGGGAGAGCGACTTCTCGGTGGAACTGCCCCTGGACCCGATGCACGGCACGGTGGGCGTCGCGCCGGCCGCCGGCGAGACGCTGATGTCGATCACGCCCGGCGCGCACGGGGGCAACATGGACACCCCCGAGATGCGTGCCGGCACCACCGCCTACTTCGGGGTCAACGTCCCGGGCGCGATGCTCTCGATCGGCGACGGGCACGCCCGGCAGGGCGAGGGCGAGCTGTGCGGGACCGCGGTGGAGGCGGCGATGCGCACGGTGATCGTGGTCGACCTGATCAAGGGCGGCGCGCCGGTGTCGCCGCGCCTGGAGAACGACGACCACCTGCTCACCACCGGATCCGCCCGGCCGCTCGAGGACGCCTTCCGGATCAGCCAGCGCGACTTGGTGGACTGGACGGCGGGCCTGCTCGACCTGGAACTGCTGGACGCCTACCAGCTGGTCAGCCAGGCCGGCCTGGCTCCGGCGGCCAATGTGTGCGACACCAACTACACGATGGTGGCCAAGCTGCCCAAGGCGGTGCTCGGCCGGCAGCGCGCCTACGAGGGCCGGCACGCGCACCTGCGTTCGGTCGCGGCGGCCTACCTGCGCGAACGTTGACCCCGGGGCGTGTCCCTGCGGGTGCTCGCGGGTGCTTGTTCGGGTCCGGTGGGGTGGGAATTCCCCGGGCGGTCGGGTGTTGGGACTCGTGTGAACGTGTTGCCGCCGGATGTCCGGTTCTCCGTGCTCGACAGGTCGCTGACGCTCGAAGGCGAGCATCCCGCGACGGCGCTGCGGCATGCCGTGGCGTTCGCCCGGGAGGTGGAGCGGTTGGGCTACCACCGGTTCTGGGTCGCGGAGCATCACAGCGTGCCGGGCGTGGCCGGGTCGGCGCCGACGGTGCTCGCCGCGGCGGTGGCGGCGGTCACCGAGCGGATTCGGGTGGGCACCGGTGGGGTGATGTTGCCCAACCACCAACCCCTGGTGGTGGCCGAGCAGTTCGGCGTACTGGAGGCGCTGTATCCGGGGCGGATCGACCTGGGCGTGGGGCGGTCGGTGGGCTTCACCGACGGGATCCGGGCCGCACTCGGCCGGGGCAAGGACGCGGCGGAGGACTTCCCGGAGCGACTGGCCGAGCTGCTCGGCTACTTCCTGGGTACGCAGGACGTGCACCCGGGTGTGCACGCGCGCCCGGCCGAGGGACTGCGCCCGGCTCCGTTCGTGCTGGCCACCGGGGCGGGCGCGGACCACGCGGCCGGCGCCGGGGTGCCGCTCGTGGTGGCCACGGCGATCGGCGAGGACCGGATGCTGAGCGCGATCGAGCGCTACCGGGCGGGGTTTCGGCCGTCGGCGTGGTCGGCGCGGCCGTATGTGGTGATCGCCGGGACGGTCGCGGTGGCGGACAGCGCGCAGGCGGCGGACGACCTGCTGCTGCCGGAGGCGTGGGCCGCCGCGTATTCGCGCACTCGGGGTACCTTTCCGCCGCTGATCTCGGCCGCGCAGATCCGGGCGGCGGCGCCGACGGGGCGGGCCAGGGAGCACTTGGACGCGGCGCTGCGCGGGCAGATCCACGGCACCGCCGAGACGGTCGGGGCCGAGCTGGCGGCGTTGTTCGCTCGTACCGGCGCGGACGAGTTCCTGGTCACCACGAGCACCCACGACCGGGCGGGGCGGCTGGACTCGGCCCGCCGGCTGGCCGAACTCGCGGGCCTCGCGCCCCGGATCGACGCGGCCGTCACGGGCTGACGGCGGCTCGGGGTGCGTCATCGCGATCGTGCCCCCTGTGCCCCTGTTCCGTATGCACCCCGTGATCCACCCCGTGTCGCGAGCACCGCCTGGACAACCCCGGCGCGCCGTCGCGTCGATCACCGCACTGATCCCGGCCGGCTGCCGCCGGGAATCCCGCCGCCCTGCGGGGACGTCGCGGGCCGGACCACCCGGCCGGCGTGTCGAGCGGGTGGGGCAGGATGGTTGGCGCTTTGCGGTTCGCAGGGAACGCAGTCGTAACGGGGAAGAGGATCGTGTCGTTTCAACATCCGGCCGGTGGCGAGCAGCCCCCGCCGAACGGTGCCGGGCCCTACGGGCCCCCGCCCGGGTCGTACGGGGCGCCGCCCCCGCAGCCCTACGGTCAGCCGCAACCACCCGGTGGGCCCTACGGCCCGCCGCCCGGAGCGCAGCAGCCCTACGGCGCGCCGCCGCCGCCCGGACAGTGGGCGTACGGGCCGCCCGGATACGGCGCGCCGCAACCGCCGCCGCGGCGGGGGCCGCGGGTCGGCACCATCGTCGGCGCGGTGGTGGGCGTCCTGGCCGTGGGCACCGTCGCCGTACTCGGCGCGACCGGGGCGTTCTCCTCGGACGACGGCAAGCACGCGGCGGCCAAACCCACCACGTCGCTCCCGGTGACGAATCAGCCGACCCCGCCGCCGACGTCCGCAGCACCGGCGCCGCCGGTGCTGCCCACCCGGCCGCCGACCACGTCGGCCGCGCCCAAGCGCACGGTGGACACCCCCGCGCGGGTGGCGGGCATGGACAAGCTGACCGACGACGACTATCCGCCGCAGGTCACCGCTCGCAAGACCTCGGTGCCGGGTTCCAAGGTCGCCGCCTACGCCGCGCCCGGGGATCGCACGCCGAGCGTGGTGGTCATGCTGATGGCGAACATGTCGCCGCAACTGTCGCAGGCGAAGGTGATGGACGGGTTCCTCGGCGGGATGCGCGAGGGCGCCGACAAGCAGTCGTCGGCGGAGGTGGGCAGCGTGCGCGAAGTGGACGCCGGCCCGCTCGGTGGCCTGATGCGCTGCACCACGATCACCTCGAACGGTAGGTCGTTGCCCACGTGCCTGTGGGTCGACTCGGACGTGGTGGGTGTCGTGTACGGGCTCAATACGACGACGCTGGACGGCGCGGCGGCGCTGACCCTCAAGGTCCGCCCCGAGCTGGAGAAGTAACCGGCGCGCACGCTCGCGCGGCGTGGGCGCCGGGCACTTCCGGGCGACCGTCGCGGGCCCGGGCCAGGGATCGGTCAATGCCCGGGCCCGGGACCCGCGCCGGTACCGCGCCCGCGTGCCCCGCCCACACGGTGGCGGCATTCGACCCCCCGAGCTGCCCGCTCGTCGCGGCGGATCGAGATCCGCGCATGTTTCGCACCGGGCCGGCCCCCGGCGAGCCTGCCGGGGACGATCAGCCCTGCTCCGGGGCCACCGGGATGCGGCTGATCATGCGTTCCATTCCGTTGATCCAGTTGTTGCGCAGGGCGGCCGTGGCGGCCGCTACGTCACCGCCGCGCAGGTGTTCGGCGATGCGGCAGTGTTCCTCCGCCTCGCGCTCCAACAGTGTGTCCTCGCCCGCGATCAGGTGCGTGTAGCGCCGCATCCCCGCCTTGACACTGGTCACCAGGTCGAGCAGGCGCTCGTTCGGACAGCGGCTGAGCAGCAGGTCGTGCCATTCGTCGTCGTGCCACTCGATCTCCGACTGCTCCGCCACCGGATCCGGGAAGCCGCGGGCCAGGCCGAGCAACTCCGGTGCCATCTCCCGGAGTTCGTTCGGATCGGAGAGTTCGAGGGCGAGCGACTCCAGGCCCGCGACGATCTCGCACAACTCGCGGAACTCCTTGCCGCTGACCGGCGCGAAGCGAAAGCCGCGCCCCTGATTGCTCTCCAGGACACCCTCGCCGGCGAGGGTGATCAGGGCTTCGCGCAGCGGTGTGCGGCTCACCCCCAACTCGGCCGCGAGCACCACCTCGTTGATGTCCTTGCCTGCCGCGAAGTCGCCTCTGTCGAGGCGCAGAAGCAACTCCTCGCGGATCTGCTCGCGCAGGGGTCGCCGCTGGATGGCCATGGGTTGGTTACTCCTTGTGTCGATCGGCGCCGATAACTGGTGCTTGACATGACGCACTGCACACACCTTGAATTATGAATACAGAATACATGAACGGGAGGTCGACGTGCGGTTGACGCGAGTGCCCGGGCTGTTGTTCGGGGGTGACTACAACCCCGAGCACTGGCCGGAGGAGGTCTGGGCCGAGGACGCCAAGCTGATGGTCGAGGCCGGCGTGAATATGGCGACCGTCGCGGTCTTCTCCTGGTCACGCCTGGAACCCCGGCCCGGCGAATACGACTTCGGCTGGCTGGATCGCGTGCTCGAGCTGCTGCACGAGCACGGCATCGCCGTCGACCTGGCCACCGCGACCGCCACCCCGCCGCCCTGGCTGGTCCGCGAGCACCCGGAGCTGCTGCCGGTCGACGCGAACGGCACCCGGCTCGAATTCGGCTCCCGCCAGGGCTACTGTCCCAGCTCGCCGATCTTCCGCGCGGCCACCGTCCGGCTGGCCCGGGCGATGGCGGAGCGTTACGGCGCGCACCCCGCGCTGGCGATGTGGCACATCAGCAACGAGTACGCGGACCACACGCTCGAATGTTTCTGCGACGAGTCGGCCCGGCACTTCCGGCGCTGGCTCACCGACCGCTACGCGAGCGTGGCCGGCCTCAACGACGCCTGGGGCACCTCGTGCTGGGGCCAGCACTACACCGACTTCGAGCAGATCAACCCGCCGCGCAAGGCCCCCGGACCGATCAACCCGGCGCAACTGCTCGACTGGCGGCGGTTCTGCTCGGACGCGCTGCTCGAGTGCTTCGAGGCGGAGAAGGCGGTCCTTCGCGAGGTCACCCCGGACGTCCCGGTGACCACGAACTTCATGAGCGTCCTGCCCGGCCTGGACTACTGGAAGTGGGCCGCCGCCGAGGACTTCGTCAGCGACGATGCCTACCCCGACCCGGCCGACCCCACCTCGCAGGTCAACATCGCGCTCAGCTACGACCTGATGCGCTCGCTCAAGCGCCGCCCCTGGCTGCTGCTCGAACAGGCGCCGAGCGCGGTGAGTTGGCGTGAGGTCAACGTGCCCAAGCCGCCCGGCAGGATGCGCCTGGACAGCCTCCAGGCGCTCGCCCACGGCGCCGATGGCGTGATGTTCTTCCAGTGGCGTCAGGCCCGCTACGGCCCCGAGAAGTTCCACTCCGCCCTCCTGCCACACGGCGGGGTCCGGACCCGAGGATGGCAGGACACGCTACGCCTGGGCGGCGAACTGGAAAAGCTTGCCGAACTCGCCGGCACGCACAGCCGCGCGGACGTCGCGCTGCTCCTGGACTGGGACTCGTGGTGGGGCCTGGAGGCCCCCGAGTCGATGCCGTCCAAACGCCTCGAACTGCTCCGGCTGATGCGCTCGTGGTACGCGCCGCTGCACGCGCTCGGCATCACCGTCGACCTGGCCCCGGCCGGGCGTGACCTCTCCGCGTACCGCCTGGTCATCGCCCCCAACCTCTACCTGTGCACCGACGAACAGGCCGACCGGTTGCGGGAGTTCACCGGCGAACTGATCGTCGGCCCGTTCAGCGGCGTGGTGGACCCGGCCGACCGGGTGCACCCCGGCGGTGCCCCCGGCCCGCTGCGCGAACTGCTCGGGCTGAGCGTCGACGAGTTCTGGCCGCTGGCCGACGGTGCCGTGCAGGGCGTGCGGTACGCCGACGGCACCGCGGGCACCGCCACCCGCTGGGCCGAGTGGTTGCGGCTCGAAGGCGCCGAAACGATCGCCGACTACACGGACGGCGACCTCGCCGGGCAGCCCGCGATCACCCGGCACGGCCGCGTCGGCTACGTCGGCTGCGCGCTCGAGGACGTCACCCCCGTACTGACCGACGCGCTGACCCGGGCCGGCGTGCGCCCGGTCGCGGACGTACCCCCGGCGGTCGAGGCGTGCCTGCGCGTCGGCCCCGACGCCGCCTACCTGTTCCTGCTCAATCACGGCACGACCACCGCGGCACTGACCCTGCGCGCCCCCGGCACCGACCTGCTGACCGGGCGTGACCTGGCCGGCTCGATCGAGATCGGGCCCAGGGACGCCGTGGTGCTGCGCACCGCTCACGAGGGAGAGAAGTGACCCACCCCTACATACCCAATGCCGAACCGGCCGTGCGGGCCGAGATGTTGGCCGCGATCGGGGTCGACTCCGTCGAGGACTTCTACGCCGACATCCCCGCCGCGCTGCGCCTGGACCGGCCGCTGGACCTGCCCGCGCCGATGGCGTCGGAATACGAACTGGTCCGGCACATGCGCGGGTTGCTCGGGCGCAACACCGACACCACCGAGGCGCTCAGCTTCCTGGGCGGTGGTTGCTACCCGCACTACGTGCCCGCCGTGTGCGACGAGGTCAACTCGCGCGGCGAGTTCCTCACCGCCTACGCGGGCGAGCCGTACGAGGACCACGGGCGTTTCCAGGCGCTGTTCGAGTACGTGAGCATGATGGGCGAACTCCTCGAACTGGACGTCGTCAACGTGCCCACCTACGACGGCTTCCAGGCGTCCGGCACCGCACTGCGAATGGCCGCCCGCTACACCGGCCGGTCCAAGGTCCTGGTCACCGCGGCGATCGGCGCGGACAAGCTGAGCAAGCTGCGCGACTTCCTGGCCCCCGACCTCGAGATCACCATGATCCCGGTCACCGCCGGCGGCGAGGCGGGCGAGTTCACCGTGGACGACACCGTCGCCGCGGTCTACCTGGAGAGCCCCAACAGCTACGGCGTGGTCGAGACCCGGATCGCCGAGATCGCGGAACTCGCGCACGACCGGGGCGCGTTGCTCGTGGTGAGCGCCGACCCGATCTCGCTCGGCGTGCTCGCCCCGCCGGCCACGCTCGGCGCGGACATCGTCTGCGGCGACATCCAGTCGCTCGGCATCCACCAGAACTACGGTGGCGGCCACGCCGGTTACCTCGCCACCCGGGACGAGCAGCGCCTGGTCGCCGAGTTCCCCTCGCGCCTGTTCGGCATCGCGCCCACCGCCGTGCCCGGCGAATACGGCTTCGGCGACGTCTTCTACGACCGGACCTCCTTCGCGATCCGCGAAGAGGGCAAGGAGTGGGTCGGCACCGCCGCCGCCCTGTGGGGCATCACCGCCGGTGTCTACCTGGCCCTGATGGGCCCGCAGGGGATGCGCGAGGTGGGCGAGACGATCCTGGCCCGGACCCGCTACGCGATGACCGAACTGGCCGCCGTACCGGGCGTATCGGTCAAGCACGCCGAGGGTGTGCACTTCCGCGAGTTCGCGATCGAGGTGGCCGACACCGACACGCTGCTCACCGCGCTGCGCGGGCGCGGGATCTACGCGGGCATCGCGCTGGACGCGAACACGCTGCTGGTCTGCGTGACCGAGCGGCACTCCAAGGACGACATCGACACGCTGGTGCGAGCGGTACGAGAGGTGCAGGGCTGATGGGTGCCGTCGGAGAAGCGTTCGCGAAGTTGCCGATCGAGGCCAAGCCGGCGCTGCGCCGGTTCCACCAGGCGCGCTGGGACGAGCCGGTGATCTTCGAGCTGACCAGCCCCGGTCGGCGCGGAATCGGCGTGCCGGCGGCGGGAGTTCCCGCCGTCGAGCTGCCCGAGGGGGTCGGCCGCAAGACCGCGCCCGGGCTGCCGGAGATGTCCCAGCTGCATGTACTGCGGCACTATGTACGGCTGTCCCAGGAGACGTTGGGCGTCGACTTCAACATCGACGTCGGCCAGGGCACCTGCACGATGAAGTACAGCCCCAAGGTCAACGACCGGTTCGTCAGCGACGCCAAGATCGCCGAGCTGCACCCCGCGCAGCCCGAGGAGAGCGTGCAGGGGGTCCTGGAGATCTACTGGCGCCTGGAGCAGATGCTCAAGGAGATCTCCGGCCTGGACCGGGTCTGCCTGCAACCGGGCTCCGGCTCGGCGGCGATCTACGCCAACATCGCGATGATCCGCGCCTACCACGACTCGCGCGGCGAGGGCGGGCAGCGCGACCAGGTGATCACCACGATGTTCTCGCACCCCTCGAACGCGGCCTGCGCCAAGACCGCCGGGTACGAGGTGATCACCCTGATGCCGGACGCCGACGGCTACCCCGACATCGAGGCGCTCAAGGCGGCGGTGGGTCCGCGGACCGCCGCGCTGATGATCACCAACCCGGAGGACACCGGGATCTACAACCCGCGGATCGCCGAGTTCGTCGAACTCGTGCACGGCGTGGGCGGGTTGGCCTGCTACGACCAGGCCAACGCGAACGGCATCCTGGGCATCACCCGGGCCGCCGAGGCCGGGTTCGACCTGTGCCACTTCAATCTGCACAAGACCTTCTCCACCCCGCATGCGTGCGGCGGTCCGGCGGCGGGCGCCTGCGGGGTGTCCGAGAAGCTGGTGCCGTTCATGCCCGGGCCGACCGTCGAGTTCGACGGCGAGCGCTACTTCCTGGACGCCGACCGGCCGCAGTCGATCGGCAAGGTCCGGCCCTACCTGGGGGTCACCCCGAACGTGGTGCGCGCCTACGCGTGGATCATGACGCTCGGCGGCGAGGGCCTGCGCCAGGTCGCCGAGACCGCGGTGCTGAACAACAACTACCTGATGCACAAGGTGCTACAGATCCCCGGCGCCTCCGCGCCGTGGGACAAGGGCCGGCTCGAGCAGGTCCGCTACTCGTGGCAGCAGCTCTACGAGGACACCGGGGTGCACTCGGAGGAGATCGGGGTCCGCGCCTCGGACTTCGGCGTGCACTACTGGACCAGCCACCACCCCTACGTGGTGCCCGAGCCGTTCACCCTGGAGCCGACCGAGTCGTACTCCAAGGAGGACCTGGACGAATACGCCGCGATCCTCGCGCACGTCGCCGAAGAGGCGCGTACCGACCCGGAGTTCGTCAAGGGCGCGCCGTACCACCAGACCGTGCACAAGATCGACCCGACCTGCCTGGACGACCCGGAGCAGTGGGCGCCGACCTGGCGGGCCTACGTCCGCAAGCACCTGTCGTGAGAGTCGGCCTGATCGTCAACCCGGTCGCCGGACTCGGCGGCGCCGCGGGGCTCAAGGGCAGCGACGGTGTCGAGGTACAGCGCGAGGCGCTCGCGCGCGGCGCGACCGCCCGGGCGGGGGAGCGCGCGGCGGTGGCCGTGCGCGCGCTGCTGGCCGCCCGGCCGGACGCGGTCGTGGTCACCGTGCCCGGCGCGATGGGCGAGCAGGCCGCGCGGGCGGCCGGCGCGGTGCCCGAACTGGTGGCGTTCGCCCCCGGCGAGCCGTCCTCGGCCGCCGACACCCGGGCCGGCGTCCGGGCGTTGGCGGCGGTGGACCTGCTGCTGTTCGCGGGCGGGGACGGTACCGCGCGGGCCGTGCTGGACGCCGGGCCGAGCGCACCGGTGCTGGGCATCCCGGCGGGGGTCAAGGTCTACTCGGGCTGCTTCGCGGTCGGCCCGGAAGCGGCCGGACACGCCGCCGCCGAGTTCGCCGGAGCCACCGGCGAGGCCGAGGTGGTCGACCTGGACGAGGCGGCCTACCGCGAAGGCCGGGTCGGCCCCCGGCTCCACGGCACACTGACCGTGCCCACGGCCCGGGTTCGGTTGTCCGGCCGCAAGACCGGGTCCTCGACGGCGGCACCGGAGACCGTCGAGGGGATCGCCCGCGAGGTGGTCGCCGGCATGCGACCGGGCGTGCGCTACCTTCTCGGCCCCGGCACCACGACCCGTGCCGTGAGCCGGGCGCTGGGTGCCGAGGGCACGCTGCTCGGCGTGGACGTGGTCGCCGACGGCGTGCCGCTGGGCACCGACCTGAGCGAACGTGCCCTGCTCGACCTGGTGGCCGGGCACGAAACACACCCGATCGTGTCGGTGATCGGCGGCCAGGGCTTCGTCCTGGGCCGCGGCAACCAGCAGATCAGCCCGCGCGTACTGGCCCGGACACAGGGCCTGACCGTGCTGGCCACCCGTACCAAGCTGGCCGCGCTCGGCGGCCGGCCGCTGTTGGCCGACACCGGGGATCCGGTCATCGACGCACGCCTGAGCGGCTACGTCCGGGTGATCACCGGCCACCGCGAGAGCGTCCCCTATCGAATAGTTCCTGTCGGCGAGGAGTGGAGCGGATGAACGTGAAGACCGGATCCCTGGACGGCAAGGTCGCCGTCGTCACCGGCGGCGGCTCGGGCATCGGCCGGGCCACCGCGCTGATCTTCGCCGCCGAGGGTGCGGCGGTGGTGATCGCCGACATCGACGCGAGCGCCGCGACGCGCACCGCCGAGGAGATCTCCGCGCAGGGCGGCCGAGCGGTCGCGGTCAAGGCGGACGTGTCCACCGAGGCCGACTGCGTGGACGTGGTCGCCGCCGCCGTACAGACCTTCGGCGGTCTGCATGTGTTGTTCAACAACGCGGGCATCATCCGGCGCGCCGACGCGATCGGCACCTCGGTCGAGGAGTGGGACCGGGTGATGGCGGTCAACGTGCGCTCGGTCTTCCTGATGTGCAAGCACGCGATCCCGGCGATGACCGACGGCGGCTCGATCGTCAACACCGGTTCCGGCTGGGGGCTCAAGGGCGGCGGCAACGCGATCTCCTACTGCGCGTCCAAGGCCGCCGTGGTCAACATGACCCGCGCGCTCGCGATCGACCACGCGGCGGCGGGGATTCGCGTCAACTCGGTCAACCCCGGCGACACGGACACCCCGATGTTGCGCGAGGAGGCCCGGCAACTGGCCGAGGACTGGACGGCGTTCGCGGCGGACGCGGCGGACCGCCCGATGGGCCGCTCGGGCACGCCCGAAGAGATCGCCCGCGCGGTGTTGTTCCTGGCCTCCGACGCGGCCAGCTACATCACCGGCACCGCCCTGGTCGTCGACGGCGGCGGCCTCGCCTAGTGCCGCGCCCGGCGACGTTCACCCCGTCACGGCGCCCGGCACGGCGCCTCGCCGCACCGCCGAAACGTCCAAGTACTCCAGTACGAGGACGTTCCGGCGGCGCACCGAGGCACCGCACCGAACACCGCGCCGGGGCAAACGTTGCCGGGCGCGGCACTAACCCCGGCCCCACCATTCCCGGCACGCGCACGTCCCCCCGCACTCATCCCCCCGGAGGCACATCGTGTCATTTTCCCGCACCGCGAAGACCGTCGCCGTGCTGGCCGCCGGCGCCGCGCTCGTCGCCACCAGCGGTTGTGGCGGCAGCAGCGGCTCAGGTTCCGGCAAGACCACCGTCACCTGGTCGACCTGGGGTTCACCCGAGGAACTCGCCCGGTTCAAGGCGTTCGAGAAGGACTTCGGCAAGCGGCACCCCGACATCACCCTGAAACTCCAGGCGGTGCCCTCCTACAGCTCCTACCACTCCAAACTGCTCACCCAGCTCTCCTCCAAGACCGCGCCCGACGTCTTCTACGTCGGCGACGACTTCATCGGCAAGTTCGTCGGCGCGGGTGTCGTCACGCCCCTCAACGACAAGATGGCCGCCCCCGACAGCAAGGCCAAGCAGGCGGACTTCTTCGACGGCCTCTACGGCGGCGCGAAGAAGGACGGGCAGATCTACGGCATACCCAACGACGCCAACCCGGAAGTGCTCTGGTTCGACAAGCAGGCGCTCAAGGACGCCGGCATCACCGAGGACCCGGCCGCGCTGAACGCCCAGGGCAAGTGGACGATGGCCACGTTCCTGGAGATGAACCGCAAGCTGAAGGCCGCCGACAAGGCCGGCTCGATCTTCTACAACTGGTACGGCTCGACCTACAGCATGATCAACGGCTTCGGCGGAAAGGTGTACGACGGCGGCAAGTTCGTCGGCAACACCGATGCCAAGTCGCGCGAGGCACTGAAGACGCTGGCCGACGGCTACGCGGACAAGACCTTCCTGGTCGCCGACAACCTGCCCGAGGGCAACGGCGCGGACGTGCAGTTCATCAAACACAAGGTGGGCTTCACCGCGGGCGGCCGGTGGATGATCGACACGGTCAAGAAGGGGCAGCAGGACAACTACGACATCGTGCCCTTCCCGTCGCAGACCGGCCAGTTGATGCCGCAGACCGTGGGCGCCTCGTTCCTGGTGATGAACAAGGACACCAAGCACGCGCAGGCCGCCTGGACGTTCCTGTCCGAGTTCGTCTCCAAGGACGGCCAGTCGTTGCGGCTCAAGGGCGGCGGCAACGCGGTGCCCTCGGTCAAGGGCGCCGATTCCGTGGTGATGGAGGGCTACCCGGCGCATGCGCAGACCTTCATCGACGCGCGGGACGGCGGTTTCGCCAACTACCCGGAGGAGGCGGGTGTCCCGGACCTGACCGCGAGCATCAACGAACTGCTGATGAAGTTGTGGACCGGCAAGATCGGCTTCGACCAGGCGATGAACGACCTCGGCTCGCTCGTCGCCGGCAAACAGCGCTGACCGGGGGCTCGCCGTGACCACGTCCACGCTCAGCCGCACCACCGACGCACGGCGCCCGGCCACCGAAACGCCCGACCGCCGCCGGACCCTTCGGGGCCGGCGGCGCCGGGAACGGTGGTGGGCCGCCCTGTTCCTCGGTCCGCAACTGGCCGCCCTGCTGATGTTCACCCTGATCCCGCTGGGGTTCGCGGTCATCCTGGCCTTCATGAAGTGGGACGGCCTGGGCGAGAAGTCCTGGGTCGGCTTCGACAACTTCTCCACCCAGCTGTCCGATCCCACCTTCCGCGACGCGGTGCTCAACACCCTCTTCCTGGGCCTGATCACCGTGCCGGTGGGCCTGGCACTGGCGCTGCTGATCGCGATGGCGCTGAACAACGTGCGCGGCAAGACCATCTACCGGGTGATCTACTTCCTGCCCGTGGTCACCAGTTCGGTGGCCGTCGCGGTGATCTGGCAGATGCTCCTCGCCAGCGGCGATCTGGGGATGCTCAACAACACCGTGCACGACTGGTTCGGCATCACGCTGCCGGACTGGCTGAACGACCCGGACTGGGTGATGGTCGCGATCGCGGCGGTGACCATCTGGTCCTCGCTCGGGCTCAACGTGGTGATCTTCCTGGCCGGCCTCCAGTCCATCCCGGCGCACCTGACCGAGGTGGCCCGGATCGACGGCGCGGGACCGGTCCGCATCTTCCGGCACGTCACCCTGCCGCTGCTGTCCCCGACCATCTTCTTCTCCTTCGTGGTCGCGGTGATCAGCTCGTTCCAGGCCTTCGACCAGATCTACGTACTGGTCGACCCCAAACACAACGAGGGCGCCCGCACGATCGTCTACCAGGTCTACGAACTGGGCTTCCAAAAGTTCGAGTTCGGCGCCAGCAGCGCCGCCGCACTGCTGCTCACCCTGATGACGATCGTGGTCACCTTCGTCCAGTTCGGCATGCAGAAGCGCTTCGTCCACTACGAGTCGTAAGAGAGGAGGGTCGTGATGGTCACTGCCATCCGCCGACGCGTCGGCACCGTCGCACTGCACACCCTGCTCGTCGTGGGCGGGCTGCTGATGACGTTCCCGTTCATCTGGATGCTGCTCACCGCGTTCAAGGGCGAGGGGCAGATGATCCAGGATCCACTGGCCTGGCTGCCGGACCCCTGGCGCGCGAGCAACTTCCCCGACGCCTTCGACGCGATGCCCTTCGGGCGCGCGTATTGGAACAGTTTCTACATCGCCGCGATCACCGTCGCAGCCACCCTGCTGACCGCCTCGATGGCCGCCTACGCCTTCAGCCGGATCGAATTCCCGTTCTCCCGCTCGCTGTTCGTGGTCTTCCTGCTCACCCAGATGGTGCCCACCCAGGTCACCCTGGTGCCGCTCTACGTGATGTTGTCGCACTTCGGCTGGATCGACACCCACCTGGCGCTGATCCTGCCCGCGATCGCCAACCCGTTCGCGGTGTTCATGATGCGCCAGTTCATCCGCGCGGTGCCGATCGAACTGGAGGAGGCGGCCCGCCTGGACGGCGCCAACCGGTGGACCATCTTCACCCGGATCGTGCTGCCCAACATCAAGCCGGGCATCGCCGCGCTCGGCATCATCACCTTCCTGAGCAGCTGGAACAGCTTCCTCTACCCGCTGATCTTCCTGAACTCCGAGGACAAATTCACCGTGCCGATGTTGCTCGCCTCGTTCAAGGGCCAACACGGCGGACTGGACTACGGCATGTTGCTCGCCGCTTCGACGATCTCCGTGGTGCCGATGTTGATCGCGTTCGTGATCGGACAGCGGCGGATCATCAGCAGCATGGCGGCATCCGGCATGGGAGGACGCTGACATGCCCTCGCCCCCACTCGACCTGGTGGCGCTCGACCTGCGCGAACGGCCGTTCACCGACCGGGGATCACGGCTCCTGGTGCTGGCCGCCGACGACGGCGACCTGTGGATCGCCCGGTCCGAGTACGAGACCCGGCTCACCGACACCACGGTGCTCACCGGTCTGCGGATCCACTCGGCCGACGGCGGCCCGCTGCCGATCCGGGCCGCCCGCCCGGACCGGATCAGCTTCGCGGGTGATGTGCACCTGGTCTTCGCCGACCCGGACACCCTCGTCCTGACCGGCACCGGCGCCCGGGCGCAGTGGCTGGACGCGGACGGCACCGCGCGGGCGCTCGACCTGGACGGCGGCCGGGTGTTGGTCGGCCCGGAGGTCGCGGTCGACGCGCCGGCCGTGCTCGCCGCCGCCCGGGCGCGCTGGACCGCCTGGTTCGACCGGATGCCCTCGGTGCGCGCCGAACTGCGCGAGCGGGCCGCGATGGCGTGGTGGACGCTGGGGATCAACCTGCTGCCGATCCGCTGCGCGGGCGGCCGGGAGGGCCTGGTTCCGTCCCGGTTCGGCTATGTCGGCGTATGGAACTGGGACTCCTACTTCCACGCCATCGCCCTGCGCCACGGCGACCCCGAACTGGCCCGGGATCAGATCCGGATCCTGCTCGCCCACCAGCGCCCCGACGGTCTGATCCCGGACGTGGTGCACGACGAGGGCGTCCTGGCCGAGACCACCGACCTGCCCCGCTCGGACCGGGCCCGACTGGCCGAGCACGTGGGCCAGGCACTCGCGGACGGGCCGGGGGAGGCGGCGGGCGGCGCGGGTGACGTGGTCCCGGTGACCAAGCCGCCGCTGACCGCGTGGGCCGTGTGGAAGATCCACCGGGCGGCCCCCGATCCCGCGTTCCTGGCCGAGGTCTACGAGCCGATCGCCCGCTCCCAGGAGTGGTGGCTGACCCACTCCGACCCCGACGGCGACGGGCTGGCCGAATACCTGCACCCCTACTCCAGCGGCCTGGACGACAGCCCGGTCTGGGACTACGGCCCACGCGCCGAACCCCCGGACCTGAACGCCTACCTGGCCCTGCAGTTCGACGTACTGGGCGACATCGCCGAGGCATTGGACCGCGCCGAGGAAGCTGAGACCTGGCGTAAGCGGGCGGCGGCGCACACCGAGTTGCTGGTGGCCCGGCGCTGGAACGGCGAACGTTTCACGACCGTCTCGGCGGGGCGCGAGGTCTCGGTCCGCACTCCGCTGGAACTGCTGCCGTTGCTCACCGGCCGGCTGCCGCGCGAGATCGCCGATCGGCTCGTCGCGGACCTGCGGTCGCCGAGCTTCTGGGGCGAACGCCCGGTGCCCACCGTCGCGTTCGACGATCCGACCTTCGACCCCGACGCGATGTGGCGCGGCCCGGTCTGGCTCAACGTCAACTACCTGCTGATCGAGGGCCTGCGCCGGTCGGGATACCCGGACGTCGCCGACGAGTTGACCGAGCGTACGGTCCGGATGGTCGCCGAGGGTGGTGGGCTGTACGAGTATTGGAACCCGCTCACCGGAGCCCGGGCCGGTCGCGCGACCACCGGATTCGGCTGGTCCAGCGCGCTGTTCGTGGACCTGGCCCGCGACTGAACCCGCGCCGCCCACCCCGTTCCTCGTGAACCGGGGTGGGTGGCCTACCGGGTGCCGAGCACGTCGGCGAGGTCGTAGCGGGCCGGTTCGGCCAGTTGCTCGTAGGTGCAGTCGGCCGGCTCCTTGTCGGTCCGCCACCGGCGAAACCGGGTGGTGTGCCGGAACCGGTCGCCCTGTACGTGGTCGTAGGCCACCTCGCAGACCAGCTCCGGCCGCAACGGCACCCAGTCCGAGAGCCGCCCGCCGGACCAGCGGGTCACCGTGCCCGGCAGCCGATCCGCCTCGTGAGCCTGCGCCTCGGCCCAGTGCGCCCACGGGTGCCCGGCCGGGTCCGCCATCTTGTAGGGCGCCAACTCCTCGATCAGCTCGGCGCGGCGTGCGGCGGTGAACGCGGCGCTGACGCCCACGTGTTGCAGCCGACCCCGGTCGTCGTACAGCCCCAGCAGCAGCGAGCCGACCACCGGACCCGACTTGTGCTCGCGATAGCCGGCCACCACACAGTCCGCGGTGCGCTCGTGCTTGATCTTGACCATCGCCCGCTCGTCGGGCAGATACGGACCGGCCGGGTCCTTGGCCACGATCCCGTCCAGACCGGCGCCCTCGAACCGGTCGAACCAGTCCTGGGCGATCGCCGGGTCGGTGGTGGCCGGCGCCAGGTGGATCGGCGGCGGTACCTCGGCCAGGGCGCCTTCGAGAGCGGCCCGCCGTTCGGTCAGCGGGCGGGAGAGATACGCCTCGTCGCCGAGCGCCAGCAGGTCGAACGCGACGAACGCGGCAGGTGTCGTCTCGGCCAGGTGCTTCACCCGCGAGGCCGCCGGGTGGATCCGGTCCTGGAGCCGATCGAAGTCGAGCCGACCGTCGAGCACGATCACCAGTTCCCCGTCGAGCACGCAGCGCGGCGGCAGCAGGCGGCGTACCGCGTCCACCACGTCGGGGAAGTAACGATCCAGCGGCTTGGTGTTCCGGCTACCGATCAGTACCTCGTCGCCGTCCCGGAAGACGATCGCCCGAAACCCGTCCCATTTGGCCTCGTAGTGCAGGCCGGCGGGAATCCGCGCGGCGGCCTTGGCGAGCATCGGCTTGACCGGGGGCATCACGGGAAGGCGCATGCGGCCCAGTGTGCGCGGGGGGTGTGGCGGTCGCCTGCGCACCATGCGACCGGCGGCTGATCGGCCGCAGCCGATCGGGACGAACGCGGGCAAATCTGCCTACCCTGAGGGATGAGCGCTGCCGAGCAGTTCGAGATCGACGGCAGGTCCGTCCGGGTGAGCAATGTGGACAAGGTCTACTACCCCGAACGCGGCTTCACCAAGGGCGACGTGGTCCGCTATGTGCTCGCGGTCGGCGGCGGCCTGCTGCGCGGCCTGCGTGATCGCCCCACCACGCTCCAGCGTTTCCCGGACGGGGTGACCGGCGAGTCGTTCTTCCAGAAGCGGGTGCCCAAGTATCTGCCGGAGTGGATCCCCACCGCCCGGATCACCTTCCCCAGCGGCCGATACGCCGACGAAATGGCGCCGGACAGCGTGGCCGCGCTGGTCTGGGCGGCCAACCTCGGCACCCTGACGTTCCACCCCTGGCCGGTCCGGCGCGCCGACACCGAACACCCCGACGAACTGCGGATCGACCTCGACCCGCAGCCGGGCACCGACTTCGCCGACGCGGTCCGCGCGGCGCACGCGATGCGCGAGGTGCTCGCCGAGTACGAACTGACCGCCTGGCCGAAGACCTCCGGCGGACGCGGATTGCACCTGTACGTGCCGGTGCGCCCGGAGTGGGCGTTCACCGACGTACGGCGCGCGGTGATCGCGCTGGCCCGGGAGTTGGCGGCGCGGATGCCCGATCGGGTGACCACCGCGTGGTGGAAGGAGGAGCGCGGCGAGCGCATCTTCGTCGACTACAACCAGATGGCCCGCGATCGTACGATCGCCGCGGCCTACTCGCCGCGTCCCACCGCGCGGGGGACCGTGTCGGCGCCGCTGACCTGGGCCGAGGTGGACGACGCGCACCCCGACGACTTCGACATCGCGACCATGCCCGAGCGCTACGCCCGGCTCGGCGACGTGCACGCGGACATGCCGGAGCACGCCTTCGACCTGCGGCCGGCACTGGAACTGGCGGACCGGCAGGCCCGCGAGCATGGTGCCGGCGACCTGCCGTATCCGCCGGACCACCCGAAGATGCCGGGCGAGCCGCTGCGGGTGCAGCCCAGTCGGGCGCGGGATCGGGAGCAGTGAGGTGCGATCGTCCTCCCGACGGCCCAGCAACACAGGCGGTCCGGCCGAGGCCGCACCGAGACTGGGGAAACCGCCCACGGGATCCGGAAACAGGAAAGAGCCTGCTCATGTGTCTGTCGCTTCGCAGCCCCCTGTCGCTTCGTAGTCCGTTGGCGCCGCACGGTTTCGCGCTGACCCGGACCCGCCTGTCGATCCGCAAGGATGTGGGTCTGCTGGCACTGCGGGTGGGCACCGGCGGGGTGTTGTTCGCGCACGGCGCGCAGAAGTTGTTCGGCTGGTTCGGGGGACACGGCTTGGCCGGCACCGGGGCCGCGATGGAGCACATGGGCTACCGGCCGGGGCGGCAGAGCGCGATCGCGGCGGGGGCGGGGGAGGCGGGCGGCGGGGTGCTGCTCGCGCTGGGCCTGGCCACCCCGGCGGCCGGTGCGGCAGCGGCCGGGGCGATGGCCGGCGCGGTCGCGGTGCACGCGCCCGCAGGCTTCTTCGCGCAGTCCGGCGGGTTCGAATACCCGGCCTTCCTCGGCTTCGTCGCCGCCGGAATCGGGCTCGCCGGTCCCGGGCGATTCTCCGTCGACCACGTGACCTGCCATCTGCTCGACCGGCCGTGGGTGGTGGGCCTCGCGTTCACCGGGAGCGCCGCGGCGGCGGCCGCGGTGATCGGGCGGCGGCAGGCGGTGGCGCGGGCGGCGGCTGCGGATTCGGCGACTACGGGCCCGGAGGCTGCGGCCCCGGAGGCCGTGCAGGAGTAGCGGGGTCACTCGGCTCCGCGCGTCCAGGCGAGCAGGCGGTCGGCGGGCCAGGTGGTGAGCACCCGGTCGGCCGGTACGGCGCACTGCTCGGCTCGGGCGCAGCCGTACGCCTGCCAGTCGAGTTGGCCCGGGGCGTGCGCGTCGGTGTCGATCGCGAAGTACACCCCGGCCGCCACCGCACGGCGCAGCAGCCGGATCGGCGGATCCAGGCGCTCGGGGCGGCAGTTGATCTCCACGGCGGTGCCCGACTCGGCACACGCGGCGAACACCGCGTCGGCGTCGAAGACGGACTCCGGGCGTGCCTTGCCTCCCCTGCCCTCGCTGCCGCGGAGCAGCCGCCCGGTGCAGTGGCCCAGCACGTCGACGTGCGGATTGCGGACGGCGGCCAGCAAACGGCGGGTCATCGCGGGACCCTCCATCCGCAGCTTGGAGTGCACCGAGGCGACGACCAGGTCCAGCCGGTCCAGCAGTTCGGGGTCCTGGTCCAGCGAACCGTCGTCGAGGATGTCGCACTCGATGCCGGTCAGCAGCCGGAACGGGGCCAATTCGGAGGCGAGTTCGGCCACCACGTCGAGCTGGGCGCGGAGCCGCTCGGCGGTCAACCCGCGAGCCACGGTCAGCCGGGGCGAGTGGTCGGTCAGCACCACCCACTCGTGGCCCAGGTCGCGCGCGGTACGGGCCATCACGTCGATCGCACTGCCCCCGTCGGACCAGTCCGAGTGCATGTGGCAGTCGCCGCGCTGGGCGGCGAGCAGGGCTGCGCCGTCGGTGGGCACGGGCGACTGCCGGGCCGCCAGGTCGGCCAGGTAGTCCGGTACACGCCCGCCCAGGGCCTGCTCGACGACGTCCGCCGTCTTGGGCCCGACCCCCGTCAACTCGCCGAGCGTGTGCCGCCGCGCCCGGTCCCGCAACTCCTCGGCGCCGAGCCCGGCGACCACGGCGGACGCGGTCCGAAACGCCTTGGCCCGATAGGTGGGCGCCTGATCCCGCTCGAGCAGGAACGCGATGCGATCCAGCGCGGCGACCGGATCGGCGGGGGCGGGGGACGGGGGCGTGCGTCGTTCGGCCATGACGGGAAGGTGGCCGCGCCGGGCGGGGGTAAACCGACCGGCCGGTCCACCCCGCCGTGGTCGGATCGGCCCGGCCCGGCCGCACGTGTCGTGGGCGCCCCGTCAGCCCGCCTCGCCCTGCTCGACCCAGTCCATCGTGCGGTCCACCGCCTTGCGCCAGTTGCGGTAGCCGCGGTCTCGGGTCGTGTCGTCCATCCGCGACGTCCATTCCGCCGCGCGGTGCCAGTTGGCGCGCAGCGAGTCGAGGTCGGGCCAGTAGCCGACGGCCAGGCCCGCCGCGTAGGCGGCGCCCAAGGCGGTGGTTTCGGCGACGAAGGGGCGGGCCACCGGGGCGTCCAGTACGTCGGCGATGGTTTGCATCAGCAGGTTGTTGGCGGTCATCCCGCCGTCCACCTTGAGGGTGGCGAGCTTGACGCCGGAGTCGCGCTCCATCGCGTCCACCACCTCGCGGGTCTGCCACGCGGTGGCCTCCAGGACCGCACGCGCGATGTGGCCCTTGTTGACGTAGGCGGTCAGCCCCGCGATCACCCCGCGCGCGTCCGAACGCCAGTACGGCGCGAACAGCCCCGAGAAGGCCGGTACGAAGTAGGCGCCGCCGTTGTCCTGCACGGTCAGCGCCAGGGTCTCGATCTCTGCTGCGGTTGCGATCAGCCCCATCTGGTCGCGCATCCACTGCACCAGCGAGCCGGTCACCGCGATCGAGCCCTCCAGGGCGTAGATCGGCGCGTCCTTGCCCAGTCGGTAGCCGACCGTACTGAGCAGCCCGTGGTGCGACTGGACGATCCGCGGCCCGGTGTTGAGCAGCAGGAAACTGCCGGTGCCGTAGGTGCTCTTCGCCTCGCCCTGGGTGAAGCACGTCTGCCCGAACAGCGCGGCCTGCTGATCGCCGAGCGCCGAGGCGACCGGGACACCCTCCAGGACACCCCGGGCGGTGCCGTACACCTCGGACGAGGAGCGGATCTCGGCCAGCACCGAGCGCGGTACGTCCATCGCGCGCAGGATCCGGTCGTCCCAGTCCAGCGTCTCCAGGTTCATCAACATCGTCCGCGACGCGTTGGTGACATCGGTGACGTGCACCCCGCCGGCCGGGCCGCCGGTGAGGTTCCAGATCACCCACGACTCCATCGTGCCGAACAGGATGTCGCCACGATCGGCCCGCTCGCGCAGCCCCTCGACGTGGTCGAGCAGCCAGCGGATCTTGGGGCCGGCGAAGTAGCTGGCCAGCGGCAGCCCGGTCTCCACCCGGAAGCGGTCCTGGCCGACGTTGCCGCCCAGTTCGCGACACAGCGCGTCGGTGCGGGTGTCCTGCCACACGATCGCGTTGTGCACCGGCACCCCGGTATGGCGATCCCACAACACGGTGGTCTCGCGCTGGTTGGTGATCCCGAGCGCGCGGATCTGCTCCCGGCGCAGCCCCGCCTGGGCGAGTGCCCCGGCGATCACCGCCTGCACCACGCCCCAGATCTCGGCGGCGTCGTGCTCGACCCACCCCGGGCGCGGGAAGATCTGCCGATGCTCGCGCTGGTCGACGGCGACGATCCGCCCGTCGGCGCCGAAGATGATGCATCGGCTGGACGTGGTGCCCTGGTCGATCGCGGCGATGTAGGTGTCGGACATGGCTCCTCTTCCGAAGGATCCGAGGGAAACGGTGGCGTACGGGGATCAGTAGGCGAGCCGGTACAGCCCGCCGGCGGCCAGCCCGCCGAGGATCGGCCCCACCACGGGGACCCACGCGTAGCCCCAGTCCGAGCCGCCCTTGTGCGGAATCGGCAGCAGCCAGTGCGCCAGGCGCGGGCCCAGGTCGCGGACCGGGTTGATCGCGTAGCCGGTCGGCCCGCCCAGGGACAACCCGATGCCCACCACGAGCAGTGCGGTGATCAGGATCCCGGTGCCGGACAGCGCCAGTCCGTCGGTCAGCCCCTCGGTCAGGATGACCAGGACCAGGACGGTGGTGGCGATCGTCTCGGTGATCACGTTCTGCACCGGATTGCGGATCTCCGGTGACGTGGCGAACACCCCCAGTACCGGCTCGCCGTGCGCGTTGAACTGGCCCAGGTAGGTCGCCCAGGCCAGGACCGCGCCGATCACCGCCCCGGTGAACTGCCCGGCCAGGTACACCGGGACCTTGTCCCACTCGCCGGTCTTGACCGCGATCCCGAGGGTGACCGCGGGATTGAGATGCGCGCCGGACAGGGACACGCTGGCGTACGCGCCGGACAGGACCGCGAAGCCCCAGCCGAAGGCGATCGCCAACCAACCCGCGTTTTGTGCCTTGGACCGCTTGAGCGTCACCGCCGCACACACACCGACGCCGAGCAGCAGCAGGATGGCCGTACCCAAGGTCTCGCCGATGAAGATCTTGTCGCTCGTCACCACTGGGCCCCTTCGTGGATGGCACTGGTCGGCAGGCAGCGGGAGCCGGCGGCATCGGGACGGGACGACGCGCCGGGGGAACACGTGGCGGCCGGGCGGCGCCGATCGCGCGCGGATCGGGGCCGGCCCGATCCGATCCGTCGAGTTGCCTCGACCGGTCACCGGTCTTCGACTTGCCTGACTCATATTCGACATTGACGACCGCTGTCCGGCAGTGTTCTCCGCAGGTTGCGCCGTCGTCAAGGGTCCGTGAACATCTCGTTTCCGGCCCAACCGGCGGGTACCCGAGCGGCGGGCGAGACGGCGGGCGAGGCGCCCACCCGGCCGGCCGGTTTCCGACCGCTGTTCTACATTGCCAACCTGATCTCGATGGAGGAGTTGGTATGCCCGGTCCCATCCAGTCGCTCGAACGCGCGGCGGCGATCCTGCGGCTGCTCGCCGGCGGCGAACGGCACTTCGGCCTGAGCGAGGTCGCCACCACCCTGGGTCTGGCCAAGGGCACCGCGCACGGCATCCTGCGCACGCTGCACCAGGAGGGGTTCGTCGAACAGGACCCGAAGAGCGGCAAGTACCAGCTCGGCGCCGAACTGCTCCGGCTGAGCAGCTCCTACCTCGACGTCCACGAACTGCGCGCCCGGGCCCTGGTCTGGGCCGACGACCTGGCCCGGGCGAGTGGGGAGAGTGTCCGGATCGGCGTCCTGCACAAGGGCGGCGTACTGGTCATCCACCACGTCTTCCGGCCGGACGACAGCCGGCAGGTGTTGGAGATCGGCGCGATGTTGCCGCTGCACTCCACCGCGTGGGGCAAGGTGCTGCTCGCCCTCGACCCGGCGGCCCGCGCCGAGTTGGCCGACGCCGCGCCGATCGCCTTCACCGCCCGCACGCTCACCGACCCGGCCGCGTTGGACGCGGAGAGCGTGCTCGTGCGCGATCGCGGGTGGGCGAGCGACGTCGAGGAGTCGGTCCCGGGCCTGGCCGGCATCGCCGCGCCGATTCGCGACCGGCGCGGTACGCCGCTGGGCGCGGTGGGGATCAGCGGCGCGGTGGAGCGGATCGTCGCCGACGGGGTGCCGCGCCCGGCCCTGGTGGCCGCGGTCCGGGACGCGGCCCGCGCGATCTCCCGCGACCTGGGCGCCACCTTCCCGTACTGACCGGTACCGACCGGCCGATCCATACCGCCCGGACCGACCCGTACCGCCCCGGCCGAGACGCGACTCGACCTCCCGTTTCGACCGGGGGCCCTTGACGGTGCGCGACCCGGAGCGAAAAACTGTCGTTCGTCGTTCGACAATGCCGACCACGTAGATTCGAGTCGGGACTCCGCGTCCCAGCGCACCGCAGCCGGCCCAGTGGAAAGAGACGCGTGATGAGCACCGCCACGGATCCGACCGTCCCCGCTCGCGCCCACAGCCGTGCCGAACTCTCGCGCGGCACCCACGACCTGCTCGTCATCGGCGGTGGCATCCTGGGCACGGCGGTGGCCTGGACCGCGGCCCAGACCGGCCTGCGAGTGGCCATGGTCGACGCCGGCGACTTCGCCGGCGCCACCTCCTCCGCATCCTCCAAACTCGTCCACGGCGGCCTGCGCTACCTCCAGACCGGCAACCTCAAGCTGGTCGCCGAGAACCACCGCGAACGCCGCACCCTGGCCCGCGACGTGGCCCCGCACCTGGTCCGCCCGCTGTCCTTCCTGGTCCCGGTCTACAAGGACGGCCCACACGGCTCGGCCAAACTCGGCGCCGGCGTCTTCCTCTACTCCGCCCTGTCCGCGTTCGGCGACGGCATGGGCAAGGTGATCGGCCCGGACAACGCGCTCGAACTGGTGCCCGCGCTACGCAAGGAGGGCCTGCGCCGCGCCGCGGTCTACGGCGACCACCAGATGAACGACAGCCGGGTCGCGGTGACCACCGTGCGGGCCGCGGTCGAGGCCGGCGCGGTCGTACTCAACCACGCCGAGGTGATCGGGCTGCGCAAGGACGCCGGCGGCCGGATCGCCGGCGCCGAACTGCGCGACCGGCTCGACGGCACCGAATTCGGCATCGCCGCGCGCGTGGTGCTCAACGCCACCGGCCCCTGGGTGGACCACCTGCGCCGGATGGAGGACCCCACCGCCGAGCCGAGCATCCGGCTGTCCAAGGGCGTACACCTGGTACTGCGCCAACAGCAGCCCTGGCGCGCCGCGTTGACCATCCCGATCGACAAGTATCGGGTCTCCTTCGCGATTCCGTGGGAGGAGCACCTGCTGCTCGGCACCACCGACGAGGCGTACGAGGGCGACCCCGGCGCGGTCTCGCCCACCGAGGCCGACATCGCGCAGATCCTGGACGAGGCGGGCAGCGCGGTCGACCCGGCGCAGCTGAACCGGGACGACATCACCTACGCGTTCGCCGGCCTGCGGGTGCTGCCGGGCGGCGCCGGGGCCACGAGCGAGGCCAAGCGCGAGACGGTGGTCACCGAGGGACGCGGCGGCATGTTGTCGGTGGCCGGCGGCAAGTGGACCACCTACCGGCACATCGGCCGCACCGTCCTGGACAAACTGGCCAAGGCCGGCGTGGTGGCCCTGGAGCAGGACATGGCCACGCCGCTGCGCCGGGTGGCGCTGCCCGGCTCGGCCAACCCCGAGGCGGTGGCACACCGGCTGCTCGGCGAGGCCACACCCGAGGACGGCGTGGACCCGGTGGTGGCTCGGCATCTTGCCTCGCACTACGGCAATCTGGCCTACGACCTGGCCGCGCTGGTGCGCGCCGACCGCACGCTGGGCGAGCGCATCCACCCGGACGGGCCGGACATCTGGGCCCAGGTCGCCTACGCCCGCGACCACGAGTGGGCAATGACGGTGGACGACGTACTGCGCCGGCGCACCACGGTGACCATCCGCGGCCTGGACACCCCGCAGGTGCGGGCTCGGGTCGAGGGCTTGCTGGCGTCGCGGGGGCGCTGACCCTTCGGCGGCGTCGGTCGGCGGCGTCGTTCGGCGGGGCGTCGGTTCGAGGAACTCGTTCGGCGATTTCCGTTATCCGCGCCGATCCCGGTGCTCTCCCGGGTGGCGGAGGTATCGGAGCGGATCCGTCACGCCGGTCGAGGAAAGTGGACGTACGTGGACAACGAGCACAACATCGCCCTGGTCGTCGCGGCCCAGGGCGGTGATCTGCGGGCCCGGGACGAACTGGTGGCCGACTGGCTGCCGTTGGTGTACAACATCGTCGGTCGCGCGCTCGACGGGCACGCGGACGTCGACGACGTGGTGCAGGAGACCATGATCGCCGCGGTGGCCGGGCTCGGCGGGCTGCGTGACCCCGAACGTTTCCGGTCCTGGCTGGTGGCCATCGCGATCAACCAGGTACGCCGCCGGCAGACCCGCCGCGCGGCCACCACCCCGCTCCACGAGATCGCCGAACACCCGGACCCGGGCCCGGACTTCGCCGACCTGACCATCCTGCGCCTGGGTCTGTCCGGGCAACGCCGGGACGTCGCCGAGGCGACCCGCTGGCTGGACGCGGACACCCGCGAACTGCTCGCCCTGTGGTGGCTGGAGGCGGCCGGCACCCTGACCCGGGCCGAACTCGCGGCGGCCCTGGACCTGTCCGTGCCGCACGCGGCGGTCCGGGTCCAGCGGATGAAGGAGCAGTTGGCGGCGGCCCGGGTGGTGGTCCGCGCGCTTGCTGCCGAATCGCGTCCGCGCTGCGCGGAGTTGTCCGCGCTGATCGCGGCCTGGGACGGTCGGCCGACACCGCTGTGGCGCAAACGTATCTCCCGACACACCCGCGCGTGCGGCACCTGCGGCGCCCACCGCCACGACTTGGCCCCGGTCGAGGGGCTGCTGGCGGGGTTGGCGTTGCTGCCACCGGCTGCGGTCCTGCTGCACCTGGTCGCCCGGGGCGGTTGGTCGGCGGCGGGGGCGGCCGGAGCGGTCGGCGGGGCAGGCTCGGGTGGTGGGGCGAGTGCGGTCGGATGGACGGGCTCGATGGGTGGGTCGGGTGCGGTTGGCGGGCCGGGCGTCGGTGGCGACCCGGGCCTGATGGGCGGGCCGGGCGCAGCGGGCAGTCCGAGCGGGGTCGGCGGCCCAGGACCGGTCGGCGATCCCGGCATCCCTGGCGTCCCGGCCACGATGGGTGTCCCGGACTCGGGTGGGGTCGGTGGTTCGGCTGTCGTGCCTGTCGGTGGCGGCTCGCATGCCGCGCCGCGTTCCGCCCGCCGGTCTCGGCGGCTCTTGGCCGGGGCCGCCGTCGCGGTCGGGATCGTCGTACTGGGCGTGGTCGTCCTGGTGGACCGGCCCCACCACGACCCGCCGCCGCGAAGTGCGCCCGTCCCCGCGCCGATCCCGCCGGCGGTCGACGCGGTACGGATCCCGACCTCGGCGCCGCCGAGCGAGTTGCCGCCCACCACGTCACCTCTCACCACGTCACCGCCGTCGACGGAGCCGCCGGCCACCCGTACCACCGCCCCCGCCGACCCCCGGGCCCGGCTCGAACGGGCCGTCGTCGAGTTGGTCAACTCCGCCCGGGTCGAGCACGGTTGCGCCTCGGTCAGGGTCGACGATCGGCTGCGGGCCGCCGCGCGCAAGCACTCCGACGACATGCTCGCCCGGCGGTTCTACGACCACCTCAACCCGGACGGGATACGCGCCGACGGCCGGATCACCGCCGCCGGCTACCACTGGCGGCTGTGGGGCGAGAACCTCGATCGGGGCCGGTCGGACGCCGCGCACGTGGTCGCGGAGTGGCTGGCCGACCCGGTGCACCGGGACAACATCCTGGATTGCGGCTTCACCGACATCGGCGTCGGCGCCACGATCGGCCCGGGCGGGACGACGTGGTGGACCCAGGTGTTCGCCGCGCCGGCGTGACATCACCCGCTCCCTTTTCGTTATCCGTGCGCGCCCCTCGGCTCTCCCAGGTGTCCCCGACGACCGTGCCGGGCGACCAGCCGTATCTTTCGAGGAGTTGCGCATCGTGCAGTACCGACACCACCGGCTGTACCGACACCACCGGGCCGTGTCCACCACCCTGGCCGCCGCGCTGGCCGCGCTCGTGGTGGCCGGCTGCGGCTCACCCGCCGAGCAGCACGACGGCGCGGCCCGATCGGTCACCTCGACCGACGCCGCATCGGCGGCGTCCACGTCGGCGGCGTCGACCGCCGCCACACCGACGCCGTCCGGCGGCACCGCAGGCCCGAGCACCGCCCCGAGCACGGGCTCTGCCGCCGCGACGACCAAGCCGACCTCGTCCGCCCCCACCGGCCGCGCCGGGAGCGACGGCCGGTCCCCGGCGACGAAGAGCACCCGAACCACCACCGCGCCGCCGGCGGCCGACGGCCCGCCCGGTGCCAACCCCACCGTGCGCGGCAACCGCCCGCCGTCCCAGTCGATCACCGACGCCGAGGCGATGTCCCTCGAACTCCTCAACGCCGAACGCGCGAAGGTCGGCCTGGCCCCGCTGCGGGCAAGCACCGACCTGAGCGACTTCGCCCGCACCTGGGCCGAGCACATGCGCCGCACCGGCTTCGCCCACTCCGGCCGCGAGTCCGACGCACTGGTCACCGGGAGGCGCACCGGCGTGGCGGAGAACATCGTGTGGTGGGGCGATCCGGCCATGACGGCCCGTCAGGCCGCCGAGAAGTTCCAGGACATGTGGCGGCACAGCCCCGGTCACTACCGCAACCAGACCGACCCGACGCACACCGAGGTCGGCATCGGCCTCTACCACGACGACAGCGGTTGGTGGGGCGTACACGAGTTCTCCAACGGCTGACGCCCGGCGCGCCGAGCAGGGACGCTCCAGCCCCGCTCGGCGCCCTTCACCAACAGCACGTCGATCCGCGCACCGCACCGCTCCCGAACCGCTCTAAACTGGACATATGGCCTCGCGCAGTGCCATGCCCGAGGCCGTGCCCCGCAGGGGGCGGGGACTCGGGGATGAACCCAGTCCGGGAGGACACCATGCGCAAGGTCGCCGATTGCCGGGAATACCCCAGCGAGTCCGGCTGCACACTCACCATCGCCGGTTCCGAGGAGGAAGTCCTCGTCGCCGCCGCCCAGCATGCCCAGGCCGTACACGGGCACACCGATTCGCCCGAGTTGCGCGAGGAGCTGCGCAAGTTGCTGAAGGACGAGGAACCCGGCCGCTAGAACGACTTACGAACACCGGATGCGCCGGGTGGGGTCCGGCCAACCTCGGAACCAAGGCCGGCTTCCCGACTCGTCGCCCTCCTTGCTAGCCGACGGTGCTAGCTTTGCGGCATGGCCAAGACGCAGCTGAATGTCCGGGTGGACGAAGAGATCGCGGAGAAGGCGAAGGCCCGCGCCGCCGAGTCGGGGCAGTCGATACAGGAATACGTCGCCGAGGCGATCGAACGCGACCTGGGCGGGCCCCGTACGCGGTTCTTCGAGGCTGCGGACGACTTCATGACCCGCTTCCGCCGCGACTTCGACCGCGATTTCCCGCCGACCGGCGGGGGTTCTTTGTGATCGTCCGCATCGACGAGCGATGGCTCCTGGAAATCCAGGAGCGGTACGTTCCGGAAGAGTCCCGCCTCCGGGACTTCACCGCCCTCAAGGCCGTCGTCGCCCGCCAGTTGGCCGATGGTCCGCATGTCGGGTACACGATCGACGCCGCATGGATAGCGGCGGCCGTCGGCCATACGATCGTGAAGCTGCGGCCGATGGAGTCCCGGAATGGCCTCTTCGCCGCGTGCGCGGTCTTCTCCTGCATGGCGGCCGCCGGGTCGGCCATCGATCCCAAGTACGGCGACCTCAACGGACTCGTACGCGATGTGGACAACGGCGCTGCCGACGTCTTCGAGATGGCCGGTCGCATTCGCTCGTGGATCGTCTGACCGCCATGACCGCACTCCACCTTCACGGGCACAAGGCGCGGGCCAACACCTTGTCCACCGCTGCGCGTCGGCCGTCGTCGGTGGTCCATGGTTCCGTGATGAAGCCCGGGCTGCCGCCCGGGTGGCCCCAGATGGTTGTGCCGCAGGGCAGGACCTCGGATTCCAGGCCCAGGCCGTAGCGGTAGGGCAGGCCGGTGTCGAGTGTCGTGGTCATCTCGCGCAGCTGGGTCGGTGCGAGTAGGCGGCCGGCCAGGAGGGCGCGGATGAAGCGGGTCAGGTCTCGGCCCGTGGAGAGCATTTCGCCGGAGGCGCCGGCCTGGGACGGGTTGAACTCGGTCACGTCGATGGGCGTCGGGGTCAGTTCCGCGTAGGCGTGCGCGTGTGGTCCGGGGATCGCGGGTGAGCTGCCCGGGAAGCGGGTGTCGGTCAGGCCGAGTGGGCGCAGTACGCGACGGGTGACCTCGTCGGCGTAGGAGCGGCCGGTGACCTTCTCGATCAGCATGCCCGCGACGACGTAATCCGTGTTGGAGTAGTGGAAGCCGCTGCCGGGCGGGGTGAAGTAGGGCGGCTGCCGGACCCCGGCGGCGACCATCCGGTCCGCCGTCCAGGTCTGCCACCGACCGGTCCGGAACCAGTCCTCGCTGCCGATGCCGAGGGCGTAGACGTAGTCGTGCAGACCGGAGCGGTGATCCAGGATCTGTCGGACGGTCGTTTGCGCACCGCCGGGGATGAGGCCCGGCAGGTAGCGCTCGATCGGTACGTCCAGGCCGATCCGGCCCTCACCCACCAGTTGCAGCACCACCGTCGCCACGAACGTCTTGGTGGTGCTGCCGATCCGGAACGTCGCGTCCGGACGCATCGGGACGCCGCGCGGCACGTCGGCCTGCCCCGCGGCGAGTCCGCGATGGATGTCGTCCCCGTCCAGGCGCAGCAGCGCGGCGGTGGCCCCGGCGTCGACGACGGCGGTCAGGTCGGCGCCCAGGGGGCCGACGGGGGTCGCCGTCGCGGTCGACGGCACGGCCAGTACGGCTACGGCGGTGAGGCCGGCGGCGGCGATCAGCGCGCCCGGACGCCGCCCGGTTCGGTTCTTCCTCGTTGGTCGCATGGCCCCTACGCTCGCCGTTTCGCAGGCCCCGTACATCGGCCCGCAAGCGCGTTCGCAGCCGCCGTCCCACGCGGTACCGGACCTCTCGGTGAGCCCTCGGCTACGTCCGGTGTCGAGGGCTCCGGGTACACCCGCGGGATGGCGGTGATCGCGGCGATGGCCTTGACAGACTCGGGAGTTGGCGGTTTGGGTGGGGGGAATGTGTGGTGATCTTCGTGGCGGGAGCGGTTGATGGGACGGGTACGGGAGGGGTATCGCGGGGCGGGGCCCGGGGCGTTCACGCCGGATGGGTGTGCCGTGGAGTTGTATGCGCGGCTGCCGGTGCGGGACGAGCCCGAGGTGATCGCGGCGGGCGCTCGGGAGGGGGCTCGGACGTTGCTCGAACTCGGGTGCGGGGTCGGGCGGGTCACCCATGCGTTGGTCGAGCGTGAGTGGGTCGTGACCGCGGTGGACGAGTCGGTGGAGATGCTCGCGCGGGTGCGCGGGGCGACCACCGTGGCGTCGACGATCGAGGAACTGCGGTTGGGCGAGCGGTTCGACGTCGTGGTGTTGGGGTCGTATCTCGTGCACGCGCCCGACCCCGAGGTGTGCCGGGCGTTGTTGGACACCTGTCGGGCGCATGTGGCCGACGGGGGTGTGGTGTTGATCCAGCGGGAGGGGGCCGGTTGGTATGACGAGCTGCCGCCGGCACGGGAGCATGCCGGTGGGGTGTTGCGGTTCCTGAGTTCGGAATCGGTGGCCGAGGATGTGCACGCGGTGCGGATCGCGTACGAGTTCCCGGACGCGCGGTGGGTGCACGAGTTTCGGTCCCGGCAGCTGAGCGAGGCGCGGTTCGAGGCGATTCTGGCCGAGTCTGGGTTGGCGGTGGACGCCTACCTGGACGACGCGCGTACGTGGGTGCGGGCGTTGCCGGTCGGGTGAGGTCAGCGCAGTGCCGTCGGGGAGGCCGCCTTCGTGGCGAGCAGCCTCGGGGTGCCGCCGCCGTCGGCGGGGGTGGCGTAGACGTCGTGGCCTCGGCCGTACATCACCGTGGCGTCGTCCAGCCAGGCCGCCTGGTCGTCCACGTTCGCCCGTTCGGCCAGCGGGGTCTCGTGCAGGGTGGCCAGGTCGAGCACATGCAGGCGCCAAGTGCCGTTCCCGGAGCGTTTCTTGAAGGCGATCCGGGTGCCGTCGGGGGACAACGACGGGCATTCCACGCCGTCTCGGATCGTGTGCGCCTCCCACTTGGCGTAGTCGCCCTCGACCAGGTAGGTGTGTCCCTTCGTGCCGACCGTGGCGTAGAAGCGGTTGTCGTCGGCGGCGAAGCTGACGCCCCAATAGTTGACGTCGGGGGAGCGGTAACGTTTGCCGTCCACGGTCAGCGGGATGGCCTCGATGTTGAGCAGCGTGTAGTCGGTGCGGGTGTCCAGGATGCCGGTCCAGGTGGAGAAGCCGGTCTTGTTGTACGAGTCGCCGGTGACGAACACGGTCCAGGACACCATCCGGCCGCTCGCCGAGACCCGGGCCCGGCTCGGGGTGCCGGCGAGTTCGACGCGGCGGCGTACGTTGGTCGTTCGGTCGACGATCAGCGCGTCGGTGCCGGGGAGCGGGCCGCCGCGGGTCTGCAGGCATACCCCGGTGCCCGCGCCGACCGCGAAGCGCTCGCAGCGCAGCCCACTGTCGGTGCGCGCCGAGCCGGGCGGCTCGCCGAGCCCGGTCGCGGCCACCGTACGGTGCCCGCCCGCGCGTGAGGTGTCCACGAACACCAGGCGTCCGCCCGCGGTCAGGTCCAGCGCACGCCGCTCGACCGCCGAGTCGTCGTTGCGATCGGCCGCGAAGGTCGAATAGCCGACCCCCACCCCCACCAGCACCAACAGGCCGAGCGCCAAGGCGAGTACGCGCTTCATCCGGTCACCTCCGCACATGCCGAATCCGTCGGGGACCGCCCCGGCAGCAGCCGCCGGGCCAAGAGCAGGCAGCCGGCCAGCCCGGCCCCCATCACGAGCAGCGCGGGCCCCGGGCCGTACAGCGTCCAGGCCGCGCCGAAGAGCACCGAGGACACCAGCCGGGCGCCGGCCTGTCCGGTCTGCAGCAGGGCCAGGCCGCTGGTGCGCAGATGCACCGGGAGCAGCGGCCCGGTGGCGGCCATCAACACGCCGTCGGTGGCCGCGTAGAACAGACCCTGGAGGCCGAGCACAAGCCCGAGCACCGCCCAGGTCGACACCGTCCCCGGGGCCCGGCCGCCGGTGGGCGCGGCGGCCACCGCGTAGGCGGCGAGCAGCGCGAGATGGCCGCCCAGGAAGACCCGGAAGCGGCCGACCCGATCGGCCAGCCGGCCGAGCGGCATCGCAAGCAGCAGGAAGGCCCCGGCCGTACCGAGCGGGAGCAGCGGGAAGTAGCGCAGCGGGATGGCGAATCCGTGTTGGAGCACCAGGTAGACGAAGGTGTCGCCGACGGTGAGCAGGCCGAGCAGCGTCGCCGCCACGCAGGTGCGCCGGAACTGCCGCAGCCGCAACAGCCCGAACGCGGCCCGCAACGAGGCCGCGCCGCGCCTCGGCGCCGGTTCGCGATGGTCGCGCACGTACAGCGCCATCAGCAACACGGCGAACATGGCCACGCAGAAGCTGACCACGAACACCGCGTCGTACGCGTCGTGCGTGGCCCACAACACCGCGAAGGCGGCGAGCGGGCCGAGGAAGGCGCCGACCGTGTCCATCGCGCGATGGACGCCGAACGCCCGGCCCAGGTCGGCGGTCGGCGTGCTCAGCGAGATCAGCGCGTCGCGTGGCGCGGTCCGCAGGCCCTTGCCGGTCCGGTCCGCCGCCAGGGCCAGACCGAGGCCGGTGACCGAGGAACCGGCCAGCGGCAGGGCGAGTTTGCACACGGCGGACAGCCCGTACCCGGTGCCCGCGACCAGCTTGCGGCGCCGGGTGCGGTCGGCGATCTGCCCGCCGAGCAGCCGGACGAACGCGGTGACGCCGAAGTAGGTGCCGTCCAGGAGGCCGTATTGCAGCGGGCTCAGGCCCAGGGTGAGGACGAAGTAGGTGGGTAGTACGGCGGTGACCATCTCGGCGGAGACGTCGGTGACCAGGCTGACCGCGCCCAGGGCGAGCACATTGGCCGGGACGTTGCGGACGAATCCGCGCGAGGCCCCGGTGGCGGCGATCCCACCGGCCCGATCCGCTTGCCGGGTGGCGGCGATGTACACGGGCGATCCCTCCTCGATCCGTCGGGTGCGCCGGGTCGAACCCGGGCCGGTCGGCGGGTGGTTCGCCGACCGGCCCGGTCCGAGTGCGCGCTCAGTGACAGGCGACCGGCCCGAAGGAGTCGAGCTGGCTGCCGTCGTAGCGGATCAACTGGCCGGAGTAGGTGCCCGGGGTGAGGGTCAGCTTGAGTACGGCCGGCGAACCGGTCACCCGCTTCTCGCTGTTGGGCTGCGGACTCTCGAAGTCGTAGGGATCCGCGCCGCCGGTGCCCACGATCAGCTCGCGGATCCCGGCCGGATCGGCCTTGGCCTTGGGGTTTTGCGGCGCGTAGCGCTCGTAGAGGTGGTCGTGCCCGTTGAGGACCAGATCGGTGTGCGCGTCGTAGAGCACCTGCCAGGCGGTCTGGCTGACCTTGTCCGCCTGCGGCCCCGAGCTGTACAGCGGACGATGCCAGTAGGCGGCCACACAACCTTGCGCGTTGTTCGCCAAGTCGCTGCGCAACCACTGGAGTTGGTCCGAGTCGTCGGTCATCGGCTGTTCCGAGTCGAGCGCGATGAAGTGCCAGCCGCCACGATCCCAGCTGTACCAGGTGGTCCCGGCGGGGGTGGCCCGGTCGCCGAAGTAGGCCTTGTAGCCGGCCTCCGGCGTGCTGTCGTCGAACTCGTGATTCCCGGGCGAGGGACGGGTCTTGGCCTTGAACCGGCCCCACGTGGTGTCGTAGTAGTTGCGGTAGTCGGCCAGACTGCCGGTGTCGTATTGGTTGTCCCCGAGGGTGAGCACCTCGTCCGGGTCGATCGCCTCGATCCGGCGCGCGGTCTGTTCGGCCCCGCACTGCTGCGCCGACGTGCAGCCCGGGTCGGAGATGTCCCCGGCGGCGACCACCGTGAAGGACGAACTCCCGGCCTGCGGCCTGCCGATGACCGCCGCGCTGGGCGCCGAGACGTTGCCCGCCGCGTCCCGGGCGCGGACCGTGTACGAGTAGGCGACGCCGGTGGTCAGGCCGGTGTCGGTATAGGTGGTGCCGGTGCTGGTGCCGACCCGGACGCCGTCGCGCAGCACGTCGTATCCGGTGACGCCGACATTGTCGGTGGACGCGGTCCAGCTCAGCGAGACCCCGGTCGGGGTGGTGCCGGTCACCCGCAGAGCGGTCGGCGCACTCGGCGGGGTGGTGTCCGGGCCGCCCGCGCCGAAGACCTCGAACTCCCAGAGCGAGTAGCCGTATTCGGTGGCCCGGGTGCTCGCGTATACGCGTACGTGGCGGCCGTGCGTGGCCAGTCCGCCGAGGTCCTCGACGCCGCCGTTCCCGGCCGAGGTGGAGTAGACCTTCGTCCAGGACGCGCCGTCCGGCGAGACCTCGATCCGGTACGCCTTCGCGTAGGCGGCCTCCCAGGTCAGCCGCACCCGGGAGATGGACACGTCGGCGCCGAGGTCGACGCTCAACCACTGGGCGCCGGCGCCCTCCTTGCTGGCCCAGCGGGTATCGGCCTTGCCGTCCACGGCCTTGGCCGGGCCCAGCGCCGAGCTCTCGCTGGAGGAGGCCGAGGCGGGCTTGCCCCGGGAGAGCAACACCTCGGCGGCGGAGGCGGTGCGACCGAACGTCAGCACGGTGGCGAGCAGGGCGAGTACCGCGACCACGGCGGGCCAGCCGCGGGTTCGGGACCGGCCGCGCAGTGCGGTTCGCAAGACGCGGGCCGGCGAACCTCGCCGGGTCGGGCGTGGTGAGGGCAGGGGCAGGTGCACGTCGTCCTCCAGCGTTGAGGAGCCGATCGTCGTCGTGCCTGAGCCGGGCAGGATGGTGCGGCCCGACCATCCCAAGGCCGCGCACCCGCCGTCAAGACTTGTTAGGAAACTTTACTAACAAGACCTCAGGTGGACACGAGCGAGTGGCGGGTCGTCTGCCCTCGCGGGTCGAACGGGTGTGCCGGGCCGTACACAGGTTGCGCGCATGTACCCGACCCCGGATCGGCAACCGCACGGAAATCCGCCGGACATCGGGTGTCAACCAAAGGGCCGGCACGGGCAACTCTTCCACAGGGCCGCCGACCGACGGTCCCGGATTCCGACCGGAGGAGGCGTCATGACCGGAGATCGATCCCCGCCCGCCGCCGGCCGCGCGCGCCGCGCCGGATCGTCGCGCTCCGACGGGTGCCCGGGTACGCCCGCCGGGACCCGGAGTTGGCCGGCGTCCCGTGCTGCTACCGGTACCGGCTCGCCCGGCCGGGCCCTTGTCATCCGTTGTGCTTTTGTCCCCTCCCGATGAGGAGTACGCGTGCCCACCACCACCGGCACCCGCCGTCCCCGCTCGTATCGGCCCAGGTCGATCCTGATCTGGACCGTCGTCGCCCTGATCGGGGCGGCCGGCTGGGGCGTGGTCGCCCTGGCCCGAGGCGAAGAGGTCTCCGCCGTCTGGCTGATCTTCGCCGCGGTCGCCTCGTATGCGATCGCCTATCGCTTCTACTCGCGGTTCATCGCCAGGCGTGTCCTGGAACCCGACGACACCCGCGCCACGCCGGCCGAGCGGCTCGAGGACGGCGTGGACTTCCAACCCACCGACCGCCGGGTGCTGTTCGGGCACCACTTCGCCGCGATCGCCGGCGCCGGGCCCCTGGTGGGTCCCGTGCTCGCCGCGCAGATGGGCTACCTGCCCGGCACCATCTGGATCGTGGTGGGGGTGATCTTCGCCGGAGCCGTGCAGGACATGGTGGTGCTCTTCCTCTCCATGCGCCGCGACGGCAAGAGCCTGGGCCAGCTGGCCCGGGAGGAGATCGGCCGGGTCGGCGGATTCGCCGCGCTGATCGCGGTGTTCGTGATCATGATCATCCTGCTCGCGGTACTCGCGCTGGTCGTGGTCAACGCGCTTGCGAACTCGCCGTGGGGGACCTTCTCGATCGTGCTGACCGTCCCGATCGCCGTGTTCATGGGCGTCTATCTGCGCTTCCTGCGACCCGGCCGGGTGCTCGAGGTCAGCGTGATCGGCGTGGTGTTGCTCCTGGCCGCGATCATCGGCGGCGGGCAGATCGAGCACACCGCGCTCGGCGACGCGTTCACCTGGAGTCCGACCACGCTGGTGTGGTGTCTGATCGGCTACGGCTTCGTCGCCTCGGTGTTGCCGGTCTGGTTGCTGCTCGCGCCGCGCGACTACCTGTCCACCTTCATGAAGGTCGGCACCATCGTGCTGCTTGCCGTCGGTGTGTTGGCGGCTGCGCCGAACCTGAAGACGGACGCGGTCAGTTCGTTCGCGAGTTCGGGTTCGGGGCCGGTGTTCGCCGGATCGATGTTCCCGTTCCTGTTCATCACCATCGCGTGCGGCGCACTGTCCGGGTTCCATGCCCTGGTCGCCTCCGGTACCACGCCGAAGCTGATCCAGAAGGAATCCCAGGTCCGGATGATCGGCTACGGCGCCATGCTGATGGAGTCGTTCGTGGCGATCATGGCGCTGATCGCGGCCTGCGTGATCGACCCCGGCCTGTACTACGCGATGAACGCGCCCGCCGGCGTGCTCGGCGCGACCGCCGAGAGTGCTTCGCACGCGGTCGCGGGTCTGGGCTTCACGATCAGTCCCGAGGATCTGCGCGCGGCGGCCTCGGCGGTGGAGGAGAAGACGCTGATCGCCCGCTCCGGCGGGGCGCCGACCTTGGCGGTGGGCATGTCGGAGATCTTCGCCGACGTGTTCGGCGGCTCCGGGATGAAGGCGTTCTGGTACCACTTCGCGATCATGTTCGAGGCGCTGTTCATCCTGACCACCGTGGATGCCGGCACCCGGGTCGGCCGGTTCATGCTCCAGGACATGCTCGGCAACGTCTGGAAGCCGATCGGCCGAGTCGACTGGAAGCCCGGCATCTGGTTCACCAGTGCGATCGTGGTCGGGCTGTGGGGCTACTTCCTGCATGCCGGGGCCACCGATCCGCTCGGCGGGATCAACCAGCTCTTCCCGCTGTTCGGCATCGCCAACCAGCTGCTCGCCGCAGTCGCGTTGACCGTGGCCACCACCGTGCTGATCAAGTCCGGCAAGCTGCGCTGGGCCTGGGTCACCGGCGTCCCGCTGGCCTGGGACGTCGCGGTGACGTACACGGCCGGGCTGCAGAAGATCTTCTCCGCCGACCCCCGGATCGGCTTCTTCGCCCAACGCGACCGCTACGCCGACGCGATCGACGCGGGCAAGGTGTTGGGTCCGGCGAAGAACATGGACGACATGCACACGGTGGTACTGAACTCCACCGTCGACGGCGTGCTGATCGCGGTGTTCCTGGTGCTGATCGCGGTGGTGATGGCGAACGCGGCGGTGGTGTGCGTACGGGCGATCCGCGCCGGTGGGTCGTTGCCGACGACGGAGACGCCATGGGTCGAATCGACGCTGGAGATCGCATCGCCGGCCGAGGTGTCGCGGGCCCGCGAACTCGCGGGTGCCGGGGCCGGGTCCGGGGACGAGGCGGGTCGGTCGTGACCCGCGTGTTCCGCTGGATCCGGTGGTACCTGCGCGAGGTGTCCGGCGACGCGGACTACGACCGGCACTGCCTGCGGCACCTGGCCGAACACCCGGACGAACCGGTCCCGTCCCGGCGGGCCTACGAACGATGGCGGGCCGGCCGCCGGGAGGCGAACCCGCAGACCCGCTGCTGCTGAGGCGCGGCCGAGCGGGCGGCGACACCGGGTGCGGATCGGCCCGGAACAGTCGCGCGGACCAACGGAATCGAACACCACAACGACCGGGCGGCGTCGAGCAGGCAGCGACGCCGCCCGGTCGCATTTCCGATGATCGGATCGCACACCAAAAATCGGCCGAAACGATGCGCTCGGGTGCCGCGATGCGTGTAACCGGCAGGTAAGACACAGGTGAAGGACGGCGTAGGGCCGAAGTATCGGAAGCATCGAGCGGGTTCACGGCACGGCCCACGCGCCGGCGTGACAAGGCGTGCGCGCTCGGTGTGTGGACGGTGTGATTAACCCTTTCGGGTCGGTGAACAGGCAGGTCCGGGTCGGCTGCGGGAAAGGCCGCCGGGCCAATACACCACCGGGCGTGCCCGATTCAACCGGAGCCTTCCGTTCGAGGGTCTTGGGCCGGAATTCGTCTCTTGCGTCCTGTCGACCCGTTACCCCAGTGTGTTGATCCGTGTTCATCCGTGTACCCAACGTATGCAGGTCATGGAGCGGGGAATGACTGAGTTCGACATCGACGGCCATCCCGCGCGCCCGAACCCGGAAGACGCCGTGGCGATCGTCGGCATGTCGTGTCGGGTCCCCGGGGCCGACGGGCCGGCCGAGTTCTGGGATCTGCTGTGCGCCGGGCGGGACACGATCACCGAGGTGCCGCGGCAGCGCGTTAACCCGATCGAGGCCGGCGCCCGAACGGCGCGCGGACCGCGCAGGGGCGGATTCCTCGACGCGGTGGACCGGTTCGACCCGGCGTTCTTCGGCATCACGCCGGGCGAGGCCACGCTGATCGATCCCCAGCAGCGGCTGATGCTCGAACTGTGCTGGGAGGCACTGGAACACGCGGGCCTGCCGCCGGCCCGGCTCCGAGGCAGCGGAACCGGAGTGTTCGCCGGCGCGATCTGGGACGACTACGCCACACTGCTGCGCCGGGCCGGGGTCGCGGCCGGCCCCCGGTACGCCACCGGCCTGCATCGCAGCATGATCGCCAACCGGGTCTCGTACACGCTGGGCCTGCGCGGACCGAGCATGACCGTGGACGCGGCGCAGTCCTCGTCGCTGGTCGCGGTACACCTGGCCGGCGAGAGTCTGCGTCGGGGCGAGTGCGCAGTGGCCCTGGTCGGCGGGGTCAACCTCGACCTGGTACCCGACCAGGACGGCGACGCGGCCAAGTTCGGCGGTCTGTCGCCCGACGGGCGCTGCTTCACGTTCGACGCCCGCGCCAACGGCTACGTACGCGGCGAGGGCGGCGCGGTACTGGTACTGGCACCGCTGTCCCGGGCACTGGCCGAGGGCCACGTGGTGTACGGCGTGATCCGCGGCAGCGCGATGAACAACGACGGTGGCGGCGCGGGGCTCACCGCCCCCGATCCGCAGGCCCAGGCCGAGGTGATCCGACTGGCCTGCCGGCGGGCCGGGATCACCGCGAGCGCCGTGCAATACGTCGAACTGCACGGCACCGGCACCCCCGTCGGCGATCCGATCGAGGCCGCCGCGCTGGGTGCGGCACTGGGCGCGGACCGGCCGGTCGAGGAACCGGCGTTGGCCGTCGGCTCGGTGAAGACCAACATCGGCCACCTGGAGGGCGCGGCGGGCATCGTCGGGCTGCTCAAGACGGTGCTGGCGATCGGCCATCGGCGGCTGCCGGCCAGCCTGAACTTCGCGACGCCGAACCCGGACATCCCGCTCGCCGAACTGCGGTTGCGGGTGCAGGACGTCGCGGGGGACTGGCCTCGGCCGGACCAGCCGTTGATCGCCGGGGTGAGTTCGTTCGGGATGGGCGGAACGAACTGCCATGTGGTGGTGGCGCAGGCGCCGCTCGTGGGCGACCGGGTCGAGTCGACGTCGGCGACTTCGCCGGCGTTGCCCCCATTGCCCGCATTGCCCGCATTGCTCGCAATGCCGGCGTTGCCGACTTCGCCGCCGGAGCCCGTGGCCGAGCCGGTGCCGTCGATCGGCCCGGGCGCGGTGCTCGTTCCGGTGTCCGGTGCCACGCCCGAGGCGCTTCGCGACCAGGCCGCGCGTCTGCATGCGCACCTGCGGCACCATCCGGACGCCGCCGCGCTGGACCTGGGCTATTCGGCGGCCACCACCCGGACCACCTTCGACACCCGCGCGGTCGTACTCGCCCACGATCACCCCGAACTCCTCGCCGGACTCGACACGTTGCGCGGATCCGGGCTCGACCCGAAAGTGCTGCGCACCGACGCCCGGCCCGGGCGGACCGCCTTCCTGTTCACCGGGCAGGGCAGCCAGCGACCCGGGATGGGCCGCGAACTGTACGCCCGGCACCCGGTGTTCGCGGCGGCCCTCGACGCGGTCTGCGACGGGATGGACGCGCATCTGGAACGGCCGCTGCGCGACGTGCTGTTCGCGGCGGCCGACACCCCGGACGCGGCGCTGGTACAGCGCACCGAGTACACCCAACCCGCGCTGTTCGCGGTGGAGTCGGCGCTGTACCGGCTGTTCACGCACTGGGGGGTGACACCGGATCTGCTGCTCGGGCACTCGATCGGCGAACTGTGCGCGGCCTATGTGGCCGGCGTGTGGTCGCTGCCGGACGCGTGTGCCCTGGTCGCGGCTCGGGGGCGGCTCATGCAGGCGCTGCCCGGCGGTGGGGCGATGGTGTCGCTGCGGGTGGCCGAGGACGAGGTGCTCGCCTCCCTGGAGCAGGTTGGTGACCGGGTCTCGATCGCCGCGGTCAACGGGCCGCTGGCCACGGTGATTTCCGGGGACGAGGACGCGGTCCTGGACGTGGCCGCCGGATGGCGGGACCGCGGTCGCAAGGTCACCCGGCTGCGGGTGGGGCACGCGTTCCACTCGCCGCGGATGGACCCGATGACGGCGGCGTTCGCCGACGTGGCCCGGCAACTCGCCCATCGGGCACCGACGATCCCCGTCGTGTCCAACGTGACCGGACGACCGCTGACCGCCGAGGAGGCGGGCTCCCCGGACTACTGGGTCGAGCAGGTCCGCCGGACGGTGCGTTTCCACGACGGTGTCCGGCGGCTGCGCGCGGACGGCGTAACGATCCTGGTGGAACTGGGCCCGGACGGCAGCCTGTCCGCACTGGCCCGGGACTGCCTGGCCGGCGCCGAGCGGGACGACGTGGCGACGATCCCGACCCTGCGGGCCGACCGGTCCGAGGACGACACGCTCACGGCCGCGGTGGGCCGGCTGTACGTCGAAGGTGTGGACCCGGACTGGGAGCGGGTGTTCGAGGGCCGGCAGGCGCGGCGGGTGGTGCTGCCGACGTACGCGTTCCAGCGCGAGCGCTACTGGCCGGGCGCGGCGATCCAGGTCGCGCCGGGGTCGGAGGTTCGGCCGCCGGCGTGGGCGGAGCGGCTCGCCGGACTGGCCGCGGCCGAGCAGCGGCGGGTGTTGCTCGACCTGGTCCGGGCACACGCGACGGCCGCCCTCGGGCCCGGCGCGACGACCGTGATCGAACCCGAGCGCACCTACCGCGCATCCGGCCTGGACTCGCTGGGCGCGGTCGAACTGATCTCCCGGCTGGCCCGGGAGATCGGCCTGGATCTGCCCGCGACCACCGTCTTCGACCACCCGACACCCGCCGCACTGGCCGAACACCTGCGGGTGCGCCTGCTCGACCTGCCCGCGCCGCGGGCCGCCCGGCCGGCGCCGGTCGCGGCCGGCGCCGACGAGCCGATCGCCATCGTGGCGATGGGCTGCCGACTGCCCGGCGAGGTGTGCTCCCCCGAGGACCTGTGGCGGCTCGCGGCGGACGGGGTGGACGCGATCACCCCGTTCCCGACCGATCGGGGCTGGGACCTGGACCGGCTTTTCCACGCGGATCCGGACCGGCCGGGTGCGAGCTACGTACGGGCGGGCGGATTCCTGGCCGGGGCGGGCGAGTTCGACGCCGAGTTCTTCGGGATCAGCCCGCGTGAGGCACTGGCCATGGATCCCCAGCAGCGGTTGCTCCTGGAGACCTCGTGGGAGGCACTGGAGCGGGCCGGCCTGGACCCGACGGCGCTGCGCGGCGATCCGGTGGGCGTGTTCGTCGGCGCCACCGCGCAGGAGTACGGGCCGCGGATGCACGAATCCACCGACGGCTTCGCGGGGTTCCTGCTCACCGGCAACACCACGAGTGTGGCGTCGGGACGGATCGCCTACACGCTCGGGCTCGAAGGGCCCGCGCTGACGGTGGACACCGCGTGCTCGTCCTCGCTGGTGGCGATCCACCTGGCGGCCCGCTCGTTGGCGAGCGGGGAATGCACCCTCGCGCTGGCCGGCGGCGCCACCGTGATGGCCGGGCCCGGGATGTTCGTCGAGTTCGCCCGGCAGCGCGGGCTGGCCCCCGACGGTCGGTGCAAACCGTTCTCGGCGGACGCGGACGGTACGGCGTGGGCCGAGGGCGTCGGCATGGTCGTCCTCGAACGACTGTCCGACGCGCGCCGGAACGGACACCCGGTGCTCGCGCTGCTGCGCGGCTCCGCGATCAACCAGGACGGGGCCAGCAACGGCCTCAGCGCGCCCAATGGGGCCGCGCAACAACGGGTGATCCGGGACGCCCTGGCCGCCGCCGGGCTTGGGCCCGAGGACGTCGACGTGGTCGAGGCGCACGGCACCGGGACACCGCTCGGCGACCCGATCGAGGCACACGCGCTGCTCGCGACATACGGCCGGGACCGCGCGGCCGACCGGCCGCTGCTGCTCGGCTCGCTGAAGGCCAACATCGGTCACACACAGGCCGCCGCCGGTGTGGCCGGGCTGATCAAGACGGTGCTCGCGCTGCGCCACGGCGCCGTGCCCGGCACCCCGCACCTGCGCGAACCGTCCCCACACGTGCGCTGGACGGACGGTGCGATCACGCTGCCGACGGCCACCACACCCTGGCCCACGACCGACCGCCCGCGCCGGGCCGCCGTGTCGTCGTTCGGGATCAGCGGGACGAACGCACATGTGATCGTCGAACAGGCGCCGGACGAGGTGGCGTTGCGGCTCGCCGAGGATCCGCTGGCCGAGTTCGGCGCCGATCGGGTCGATGTTTCCGGGGCGGGCGGCGGCACGGTCGCGGCCGGCGCGGAGGCGGGGGAGCCCGCTGCCGAGCGGTCCGGCCCGGCCCGCGGGCTCGATGTGGTGCCGCTGGTTGTCTCCGGGCGCAGCGAGGCCGCACTGCGGGGCCAGGCCGACCGGCTGGTTCGGGTGTTGGCGCGGGACGACGCGCCGGACGTGCGGGACCTCGGGTATTCGCTGTTGCGGAGCCGGAGCGGGTTCGAACACACGGCCGTGGTGCTGGCCCGTACGGGCGCCGATGCCCGGCTCGGGTTGACCGCGCTCGCCGCCGGGGAGCCCGCCGCCGAGCTGGTCCGCGCCCAGGCCTCGGGACGCGGCGCGACCGTGTTCGTCTTCCCCGGGCAGGGCACCCAGTGGCCCGGAATGGCGCTGGAACTCCTGGACACCGCACCGCCGTTCGCGGCGTCGATGCGCGCGTGTGCCCAGGCGCTGGCGCCGCATGTGGACTGGGATCTCCTCGACGTGCTGCGTGAACCCGGCGTGCCGGGGTTGACGCGCGTCGACATCGTGCAACCCGCGCTGTTCGCGGTGATGGTCTCGCTGGCCGAGCTGTGGCGCTCGGTCGGCATCGAACCGCAGGCCGTGGTCGGCCACTCGCAGGGCGAGATCGCCGCCGCGTACGTCGCGGGTGCGTTGTCCCTGGCCGACGCCGCCAAGGTGGTCGCGCTGCGCAGCCGGGCCCTGGTCGCGGTGGCCGGCAGCGGTGGCATGGCCTCGGTACCGCTGCCCGCCGAACAGGTGGCCGCGCTGCTCGCGCCCTGGGCCGGCCGGCTGGGCGTGGCCGCCGTCAACGGGCCCAGCGCCACGGTCGTCTCCGGCGACACCGAGGCGCTGGACACGTTCCTGGCCCGCTGCGCGGCGGACGACCTGCGGGCCCGGCGGATCCCGGTCGACTACGCGTCGCACTCCGCGCACATCGAGGGCATTCGGGACCGGCTCCGGACCGAGCTGGCCGACCTGACCCCGCGCACCGCCTCGATTGCGTTCTACTCCACCCTCACCGGTGGCCGACTGGCCGATACCGGCGTCCTCGACGCCGACTACTGGTATCGCAACCTGCGCCGAACGGTCCGCTTCGAACCGGCCGTTCGGGCCCTGAACGAGGACGGCTACCGGCTCTTCGTCGAGGTCGGCCCGCACCCCGTGCTCAAGATCGGCACCCAGGAGACGCTGGACGCGTGCGGCACCGGCGGCATCGCGATCGGCACCCTGGCCCGCGACCACGGCGGCCGGGACCGGTTCGCGCGCTCCGTGGCCGAGGCGATCGTGCACGGCGCCCGCCCCGACGCCGACGCGCTGTTCGCCGCCCCCGAGCGCGGCGTCCGCACCATCGCACTGCCCACCTACGCCTTCCAGCGCCGCCACTACTGGCTCACGCCGCCCCGACCGGTGGCCGGTGGGGCGGACGATCCGGGCCTGGAGCCGATCGTGCATCCGCTCCTCGACGCCGTGGCGGTGGACCCCGACGGCACGCTGATCGCGACCGGCCGGCTGTCCCTGGCGACCCGGCCGTGGCTGGCCGATCACGCCGTCGCGGACACCGTGGTGTTGCCCGGCACCGCGTTCCTGGACCTGGCCCTGCGGGTGGGCGAGGCGGCCGGTGTGCCGTACCTGGACGAACTGACCCTGGAAACCCCGCTCGTCCTGCCCGACCCGGGCGAGATACACGTACGAGTCGCGGTGGCCGCGGCCGACCAGGCCGGCAAGCGAGCGGTGACGATCCACTCCCGAAGCGGCGGGGGAGACGGGAACCGGCCGACCTGGGTTCGGCACGCGGGTGGCGTGCTCGCGGATTCGACGGTCGAGGAACCCGCCTTCGAATCGCCCGAGTTCGCCGTCTGGCCGCCGGCCGGCGCGACCCCGGTCGAGCTTGCCGACGCGTACCCGACGCTGGCCGGGCTGGGCTACGGCTACGGCCCGGCCTTCCGGGGCCTGCGGGCGGCATGGCGTGGCTCCGGGGGCGACCTCTACGCCGAGGTCCGGCTCCCCGACGAACTGCGCGAAAACGACCCGACCGACCCGGAGTTCCGGATCCATCCCGCGCTCCTGGACGCGGCGCTGCACCCGCTGCTGACCGGCGCGGAGCGATCCGCCGAGGGCCCGCGCATCCCGTTCGCACTGGCCGACGTGCGGCTGTACGCCACCGGGGCGACCACACTTCGGGTTCGGCTGCGGCCGACCGCCGACGGGGCCACGGCACTGGCCGTTGCCGACGGCCTCGGCGCGCCGGTGTTGTCGATCGGCGCGCTGACGCTGCGCGAACTGCCCGCCGATCGACTCGTCTCGGCGGACTCCGGCGCGCGCGGGGCCATGTTCGACCTGCGCTGGCTCACCGGCTCGGCCCGCCCCGGGCGTACCGTGCCCGGCCACGCGTTCATCGGCGACGACTTCGGGTCGGGCGGCGCCGAGGTGTACGCGAGCCTGGCCGATCTCGACGCCAGCGATGCGCCCTCGCCCGAACTGGTGTTCGCCGCCGTGCCCACCCGGACCGACGGCGACGTGTTGTCGGCCGCCCACGACAGTGCCCGGTGGGCCCTGGACCTGGTGCGGCGGTGGTTGGCCGGCGATCGGCCGGTCGAGTCGAGGCTGGTCGTGGTCACCCGTGGCGCGGTCGCCGCGCGGCCCGGCGATCTGGTCCCGGACCTGGCCGCCGCGCCCGTCTGGGGCCTGCTGCGTACCGCACAATCCGAACACCCGGACCGATTCGTCCTGATCGACCTGGACGACCCGGCCCGCTCCGGCCCCGCGCTGCTCGGCGCGGCCCTCGGCGGCGAGGCCCAACTCGCGCTGCGCGACGGCACCGTGCTGCTGCCCCGCGTCGTGCCCGCCACCGACCCGCCCGCCGGGACCGACACCCCGACCACCCGTCGGCCGCTCGACCCGGACGGGACCGCGCTGATCACCGGCGGCACCGGCACGCTGGGCGCCCTGATCGCCCGCCGACTGGTCACCGAACACGGCATCCGGCACCTGCTGCTGCTCAGCCGCGCGGGTCGCGACGCCACCGGCGCGCAGGCCCTGACGGCCGAACTCACCGCGCTCGGCGCCCGGGTGCGGATCGCCGCGTGCGACGTGGCCGACCGGGAGGCGCTGGGTGAGGTGCTCGCCGGCATCCCCGCCGAGCACCCGCCGACCATCGTGGTGCACACCGCCGGCGTGTTGGACGACGGCACGCTGCAATCGTTGACCCCGGACCGGCTCGACGCGGTACTGCGGCCCAAGGCGGATGCGGCCTGGCATCTGCACGAACTCACCCGGCAGGCGAACCCGGCCGCATTCGTGCTGTTCTCCTCGATCACCGCGATCACCGGCAACGCCGGCCAGGGTGCCTACACGGCCGCCAACACCTTCCTCGACGCCCTCGCCGCACACCGCCGCGCCGCCGGGCTGCCCGCCAACGCGCTGGCCTGGGGATTGTGGGCGCAGGGCAGCGGGATGACCCGGCACCTGGACGACACCGACCGGGCCCGGATGACCCGAGCCGGCGTCGCGGCGCTGGCCACCGATACCGGACTCGCCCTGTTCGACGCCGCGTTGGACCGGGACCGGCCGTACACCATCCCGGCCCGACTGGACCGGCGCGCCCTGCGTACCCCCGCCGCGACCGGCCTGGTGCCGGCCGTACTGCGTGGCCTGGTACCCACCCCGCCACGACGCGCCGCGACGCCGACCGGAGCGGACGACGTGCCCTCGTGGACCCGGCGAATCCGCGAACTCCCGGCCGAGCAGCGACAGCGGGCCCTCACCGACCTGGTGCGCGGGCAACTCGCCGCCGTGTTGGGCCACGACGAACCCGAACAGCTGGACCTGGAACGGGCGTTTCGCGAACTGGGCGTCGACTCGCTGACCGCCCTCGAACTGCGCAACCGGATCAACGCGTTCACCGGCCTGCGGCTGCCCGCGACCGTCGTCTTCGACCACCCCACCGGAACCGCCCTGGTGGCCCGGATGACGCGCGACGTGGTCGGCGCCGAACCGGCCCGGGCGGTGGTGAGTACGGCTTCGGCAGTGGCCACCGACGAACCGATCGCCATCGTCGGGATCGGCTGCCGCTATCCGGGCGGCGTGGCCGGCCCCGACGACCTGTGGCGACTGGTCGAGTCCGGTACCGACGCCGTCGGCGACTTCCCGGGCGACCGAGGATGGGACCTGGCGAACCTCTACGACCCGGACCCGGCGAAGGTGGGCAAGGTGTACACCCGCCAGGGCGGATTCCTCTACCCGTCCGGCGAGTTCGACGCCGAGTTCTTCGGCATCTCGCCGCGCGAGGCGGCGGCGATGGACCCGCAGCAGCGGCTGCTCCTGGAGACCTCGTGGGAGGCGTTCGAGCACGCGGGCCTGGATCCGAGGTCGCTGCGCGGCAGCCGGACCGGCGTATTCGCCGGCGTGATGTACAACGACTACGCCACCCGGCTACGCCGCGCCCCCGACGGCTTCGAGGGGCTGTTGCTGGCCGGCAACGTGGGCAGTGTCGTGTCCGGTCGGGTGTCCTACGCGCTGGGCCTGGAGGGTCCCGCGGTCAGCGTGGACACCGCGTGCTCGTCGTCCTTGGTGGCTTTACACCTGGCGGCGAACGCGCTGCGCTCGGGGGAGTGTGACCTGGCCCTGGCCGGCGGCGTGACGGTGATGTCGACACCGAACGTCTTCGTCGAGTTCTCCCGGCAGCGCGGTTTGTCGGCGGACGGCCGGTGCAAGCCGTTCGCGGCGGCGGCGGATGGCACCGGATGGGGGGAGGGCGTCGGCCTGTTGGTGGTCGAACGGCTGTCCGACGCGCGGCGCAACGGACACCCTGTGTTGGCGGTGCTGCGGGGTTCGGCGGTCAACCAGGACGGCGCCTCCAACGGTCTGACCGCGCCGAACGGCCCGTCCCAGGAGCGGGTGATCCGCGAAGCGCTGCGCAACGCGGGCCTGACGGCGGCGGATGTGGACGCGGTGGAGGCACACGGGACCGGCACCACGTTGGGCGATCCGATCGAGGCGCAGGCGTTGTCGGCGACCTACGGGCAGGATCGGGCGGCGGATCGGCCGCTGTGGCTGGGTTCGATCAAGTCCAACATCGGACACACTCAGGCCGCCGCCGGGGTCGCCGGAATCATCAAGATGGTCCTGGCGATGCGGCACGGCGTACTGCCCGAGACGTTGCACCTGGACGCGCCGTCGCCGCATGTGGATTGGACCGCAGGCCGGGTCGAACTGCTGGCGGAGCGCCGGGCGTGGCCCGAGGTGGGCCGGGTGCGGCGGGCGGCGGTGTCCTCGTTCGGGATCAGCGGGACGAACGCGCACGTGATTCTGGAGCAGGGTCCGGACGCGCCGGATCCCGTGCGTGCGACGGTCGTTCCCGGAGTCGGCGGCGTGCTGCCGTGGGTGTTGTCGGCACGGTCCGGGGCCGGCCTGCGGGCGCAGGCGGCGCGGTTGCGGGAGTGGGTGGCCGCGCACCCGGACGTCGACCCGGTCGATGTGGGGTGGTCGCTGGCCCGGGAGCGGTCGGTGTTCGAGCGGCGGGCCGTGGTGAGTGGTCGCGATCTTCCCGAACTCACCGCCGGATTGGCGGAGTTGGCGGCCTCAGAGACTGCCGGGACCGCCGAGACGGATGGCCGACCGATGCTCTCGGGTGTCGGTCCGGTGTTCGTGTTCCCGGGGCAGGGGTCGCAGTGGGTGGGGATGGCGGCGGAACTCCTCGACACCTGCCCGGTGTTCGCGGCTGCGGTGGCGGAGTGTGCGGCGCTGCTGGATCCGTTGGTGGCGGACTGGTCGCTGCTCGAGGTGTTGGCCGGTGGGTCCCCCGCGCTGTTGGAGCGGGTGGACGTCGTGCAGCCGGTGTTGTTTGCGGTGATGGTGGGGCTGGCCCGGTGGTGGGAGTCGGTCGGGGTGCGGCCGGGTGCGGTGATCGGTCATTCGCAGGGGGAGATCGCGGCTGCGCATGTCGCCGGGTTCCTTTCGTTGGCGGACGCGGTTCGGATCGTGGTGCTGCGGAGTCGGGCGCTTCGGGAGATCGCGCGGTCGGGCGGCGGCGGGATGGTGTCGATCGGGGTGTCCGCCGAGCGGGCCCGGGAGTTGGTCTCGGGTGACGAACGGCTGTCCCTGGCGGCGGTGAACGGGCCTTGGAGTGTGGTGCTTTCGGGCGACACCGAGGCACTGGCCGACGTGGTGGCCGGGTGCGAGCACGATGGTGTGCGGGCCCGGTGGATCCCGGTCGACTACGCGTCGCACTCGGCGCGGATGGACGTGGTTCGGGACGAGTTGGCCCGGGCGTTGGCCGGGGTCGAGCCGCTCGATGGTCGGGTGCCGATGTACTCGACGGTCGGCGGGGCGTTGGTCGCCGATCCGGCCGAGCTCGGTGGGGCGTACTGGTTCGAGAATCTGCGCCGGACCGTGGAGTTGGAGACGGCGGTCGGTGCGGCGGTCGCGGGCGGGCACGCGGTGTTCGTCGAGTGCAGTCCGCACCCCGGTCTGGTGGTGCCGATCGGTGACACGTTGGCGGAACTCGGCTCCAACGGCGTGGTGTTGGAGACCCTGCGGCGGGACGAGGGTGGCTCCGATCGGCTGGTCGCCGCGCTCTCGGCGGCGTTTGTGGCCGGTGTCCCGGTGGACTGGGCCGGGCTGCTGCCGGGGCGGCACGTGGCACTGCCGACGTATGCCTTCCAGCGTCGCCACTATTGGCTGCTCGACGGGCAACAGGCGGGCGATCCGGCCGGGTTGGGGCTCGTCGCGGTCGACCACCCGCTGCTCGGCGCGGCGGTCGGCTCGGCGCGCGGTGGGGATCTGCTGTACACCGGGCGATTGAGCGCGGCCACCCATGGGTGGCTCGTGGACCACGCGGTGTTCGGCTCGGTGCTCGTGCCGGGCACGGCGCTCGTGGAGCTGGCGGCGTGGGTCGGCGCCGAGGTCGGCGCGCCGATCGTGGACGAACTGACCTTGCAGGCGCCGCTGGTGTTGCCCGAGGACGCCGGTGTCCGGCTCCAGGTCACGGTCGGCGCGGTCGATTCGGCCGGGCAGCGGATGCTGGAGATCCACTCCCGGCCGGAGCACGCACCCGCCGAGCAATCTTGGACCCGGCATGCCACCGGCGCGCTCGGGACCAACCCGCCCGCCGCGTCGGCCGGGCCGCGGGCCTGGGCCGACTGGCCGCCGACGGAGGCCGAGGTGGTCGATCCGGCCGCCGTCTACGACCGGCTCACCGAGCACGGCTACCGGTACGGGCCGATCTTCCGGGGGCTGCGGGCCGCGTGGCGGGGTGCCGGCGGCGAGTTCTTCGCCGAGGTCGCGCTGCCCGAGGAGGCCGGCCGGGACGCGCACGGCTTCGAGCTGCATCCGGCGCTGCTGGACGCCGCGTTGCACGTGGCCGCCGCCGACGCGGTCGCCGAGTCGGGGACGACACTGCTGCCGTTCGCCTGGACCGGCGTGGCACTGCACGGCACCGGCTCGGCCGTATTGCGGGTTCGGCTGCGGCGGATCGGGTCTGCGGCGCTGTCGGTCGAGATCGCCGACGACGCGGGCCGGCCGGTGCTCGATGTCGCGTCGTTGGCGCTGCGGCCGGTGGCCGCCGAGCAGTTGGCACCGGCCGGTGACCCGGGACGCGAGTGGCTGTATCGGCTGCTCTGGGAGGCGGCCCCGGAGCCCGCCCCCGGCCCGGACCCGCGCTGGGCGGTGCTCGGCGATTCGGCGTCGGGCGTGGCGCTCGCGGCGACCGGGGTTCGGCTCGCCGAGTATGCCGATCCTGCCGCGATCGACCCGGCCCAACCGGCGCCGGAGGTGGTCCTGTTCGAGTGCCCGCCGGTGGTCGGCGAAGCGCCCGCCGAGGTGGCCGGTGCGGTGCACGCGGTGCTGGACGTGCTGCGGTCTTGGGCGGCCGAGGAACGGTTCGCCGAGTCGCGCCTGGTGATCCTCACCCACGGCGCGGTCGACACCGATGCGCAGGACGAGGTCACCGCCCCGGCGCACGCGGCGATCTGGGGACTGGTCCGGGTCGCCCAGACCGAGTATCCGGGGCGGTTCGTGCTGGTCGACCTCGACCACCCCGGCTCGGTCGGGGCGTTGCCCGCCGCGCTGGCAACCGGCCTGCCACAGACGGCGATTCGGGACGGCGTGCCATTGGTGCCCCGATTGGCGCACACCGAGCCCGAGTTGACGCCACCCGCGCCGACCTCGGCGGACCCGTGGCGGCTCGAGTCCGGGGCGGCCGGCACCCTGGACGACCTCGCGGTGACGCCCTATCCGCCGGCCCGCGCGCCGCTGGCTCCCGGGCAGGTACGGGTCGCGGTGCGGGCGGCGGGGGTCAACTTCCGCGATGTGCTGATCACGCTGGGCATGTATCCGGGCCGGGCGGTGATCGGCGCGGAGGCGGCCGGCGTGGTGATCGAGGTCGCGCCGGACGTCGAGACGTTGACTCCGGGCGACCGGGTGATGGGCCTGTTCGACGGTGCGTTCGGACCGGTCGCGGTCGCGGATCGGCGGATGTTGGCCCGGATTCCGGCCGGCTGGTCGTTTGCCCGGGCCGCATCGGTGCCGGTGGTGTTCCTGACCGCGCTCTACGGGCTGCGCGACCTGGCCGGGCTGCGGTCCGGCGAATCCGTCCTGGTACACGCCGCCTCGGGCGGGGTCGGGATGGCCGCCGTGCAACTGGCCCGGCACTGGGGTGCCGAGGTGTACGCGACCGCGAGCCCGGCCAAGTGGGCCACCGTCCGCGGGCTCGGCATCCCGGACGAGCGACTCGCCTCGTCCCGGGACCTGGCCTTCGAGCAGCGCTTCGCGCGGGCCACCGAGGGCCGTGGGGTGGACGTGGTGCTGAACTCGCTCACGGGTGAGTTCGTGGACGCCTCGCTGCGTCTGCTGCCCGGGGGCGGCCGGTTCGTCGAGATGGGCAAGACCGACATCCGCACCGACGGCATTCCGGCCGACGTGCACTATCGGGCCTTCGACCTGATCGAGGCCGGACCGGACCGGATCGCCGAACTGTTCGCCGAACTGGTCGACCTGTTCGAGCGTGGCGCCCTGCACCCGCTGCCGATCCGCACCTGGGACATCCGCCGGGCCCGCGACGCGTTCCGCTTCCTGGGCCGGGCCCGGCACGTGGGCAAGGTGGTGCTGACCCTGCCGCAACCGCTCGCGGCCGACGGCACGGTGTTGATCACCGGCGGCACCGGGACCCTGGGCCGCCGGCTGGCCCGGCACCTGGTCACCCGCTGGGGGGTGCGTCGGCTGCTGCTGACCAGCCGCTCCGGTGCGCAGGCGCCGGGTTCCGACGAACTCATCGCCGAACTGGCCGAGTCGGGCGCCCGGACGGCGATCGTGGCCGTCGACGCGGCGGATCGCCCGGGGATGGCCCGGGTGTTGGCCGCGATCCCCGCCGAACACCCGCTCACCGCAGTCATCCACGCCGCCGGCACGCTCGACGACGCGCCGCTGGACGCGCTCACCCCCGACCGGGTCGACCACGTACTGCGGGCCAAGGTGGATGCCGCGATCAACCTGGGCGAACTGACCCGGGACGCGGACCTGTCCGCGTTCGTGCTGTTCTCCTCGGTGGCCGGCGTACTCGGCGTGGCCGGCCAGGCCGGATACGCGGCGGCGAACGCGTTCCTGGACGGCTTCGCCCGGCAGCAGCGGTCCCGGGGCATCCCGACCACGGCGCTCGCCTGGGGCCTGTGGGCCGAACGCAGCGGGCTGACCGAACACCTGGGCGCCGGCGAGCTGAAGCGGCTGGCCCGGGCCGGCCTGGCGCCCATCCCGACCGCCCAGGGCCTGGCCCTGTTCGACGCGGCCTGGCAGGCGGACGAGGCCGCGCTGATCCCGGCTCGCCTGGACCTGCCCACACTGCGCGCCCAGGCCGCGACGCAGCCCGTACATCCGCTGCTGCGCGACCTGGTCGGCACGGCGCCCGACCGGGCGCGGTCGGCGGGGACCGGCGCGCTGCCGTGGGCCCGCCGACTGGCCGCCGCCACGCCGCCCGAGCGGCTGGGCCTGGCGCTGCGTCTGGTCCGGGCCGAGGCGGCCGTGGTGCTCGGCCACGACTCGACCGAGGCGGTCCGGGCCGAGGCCGGTTTCCGCGACCTCGGCTTCGACTCGCTGACGGGCGTGGAACTGCGCAACCGGCTGGCCGGGGCGATCGGTTCGCGACTGCCGTCGACACTGGTCTTCGACTTCCCGACACCGCTCGCGCTGGCCGGGTTCCTGGTCACCGAGGTGGTCGGGGCGGCGCCCACCGGAGCGCCCACGGCCGCCGGTGTCGCGTTGCCGACCACCGCGGATCCCGTGGTGATCGTGGGGATGGGCTGCCGCTTCCCGGGCGGGGTCGGCTCGGCGGCGCAGTTGTGGGACCTGGTGACGGCCGGCGGGGACACGGTCGGCGCCTTCCCGACCGATCGCGGCTGGGACGTCGAGTCGTTGTTCGATCCCGATCCCGAACGGGCCGGCAAGAGCTATGTCCGGACCGGCGGATTCCTGGCCGGCGCGGCCGAGTTCGACGCCGAGTTCTTCGGCATCTCGCCGCGCGAGGCGCTGGCGATGGATCCACAGCAGCGGCTTCTGCTGGAAACCGCGTGGGAGACATTCGAACAGGCCGGCATCGATCCCACCTCGCTGCGCGGCAGCCGAACCGGCGTCTTCGCCGGGATGAGCGGACACGACTACGCGCCCACCGGATCCCGGATGCCCGCCGGTCTGGAGGGCCACCTCCTGACCGGGAACGCGGCCAGCGTCGCGTCGGGTCGGGTGGCCTACACGTTCGGCCTGGAGGGGCCGGCGGTGACGGTGGATACGGCGTGCTCGTCGTCGCTGGTGGCACTGCATCTGGCGGCGAACGCGCTGCGGTCCGGGGAGTGTGATCTGGCCCTGGCGGGTGGCGTGACGGCGATGTCCACGCCGGACTTCTTTGTCGAGTTCTCCCGGCAGCGCGGCCTGTCGCCGGACGGCCGGTGCAAGGCGTTCGCGGCGGGCGCGGACGGGATGGGCGCGGCCGAAGGGGTCGGCCTGCTGCTGATCGAGCGGTTGTCGGACGCGCGGCGCAATGGCCATCCGGTCCTTGCCGTGGTGCGCGGTTCGGCGGTGAACCAGGACGGCGCGTCGAACGGCCTGACCGCGCCGAACGGCCCGTCCCAGCAGCGGGTGATCCGCGAAGCGCTGCGCAACGCGGGCCTGACGGCGGCGGACGTGGATGCGGTGGAGGCGCACGGGACCGGCACGGCGCTGGGTGATCCGATCGAGGCGCAGGCGTTGTTGGCGACGTATGGGCAGGATCGGGCGGCGGATCGACCGTTGTGGCTGGGATCGGTGAAGTCGAACATCGGGCACACCCAGGCGGCGGCCGGGGTCGCGGGCGTGATCAAGATGGTGTCGGCGCTGCGGCACGGGGTGTTGCCGCGCACGTTGCACGTGGACGCGCCGACGCCGCACGTGGATTGGACGTCCGGCCGGGTCGAATTGTTGACCGACGAGCGGCCGTGGCCGGAGACCGAGCGGGCGCGGCGGGCGGCGGTGTCGTCGTTCGGGATCAGCGGGACGAACGCGCACGTGATCCTGGAACAGGGTCCCGACACACCGGATCCCGTGCCCCCGACAGTCGCCCCGGGACTCGGCGGCGTGTTGCCGTGGGTGTTGTCGGCGCGCTCCGGGGCCGGTCTGCGGGCCCAGGCGACGCGGTTGCGGGACTGGCTGGCCGCGCACCCGGACGCCGATCCGATCGACGTGGGCTGGTCGTTGGCGACGGGCCGGGCGGCGCTCGACCACCGGGCGGTGGTCCGGGGGCGAAACGCGACGGAACTGGGCCGTGCGGTCGCGGAGTTGGCCGCCGCCGACGTGGTCGACGGCCCGCCGACGATCGGTGCCGTCGCGGCGACGGGTCCGGTGTTCGTATTTCCCGGGCAGGGGTCGCAGTGGGTGGGAATGGCGGCGGAACTGCTGGACACCTGCCCGGTGTTCGCGGATGCGATGGCCGAGTGTGCGGCAGCGCTGGATCCGTTGGTGGCGGATTGGTCGCTCCTTGAGGTGTTGCGCGGCGAGGGCGGGGAGTCGGCGGAGCGGGTGGATGTGGTCCAGCCGGTGTTGTTTGCGGTGATGGTGGGTTTGGCGCGGTGGTGGGAGTCGTGTGGGGTGCGGCCGGGTGCGGTGATCGGGCATTCGCAGGGGGAGATCGCCGCCGCGCATGTCGCCGGGTTCCTGTCGCTGGAGGACGCCGTACGGATCGTGGTGCTGCGGAGTCGGGCGTTGCGTGGGGTTGCGGCGTCGGGTGGCGGGATGGTGTCGGTGGGGGTGTCCGCCGAGCGGGCTCGTGAACTGGTGGCGGATGACGAGCGGTTGTCGTTGGCTGCGGTGAACGGGCCGGGAAGTGTGGTGCTTTCGGGCGATGTCGAGGCGCTGGCCGTGGTGGTGGCCGAGGGTGAGCGCGACGGTGTGCGGGCGCGGTGGATCCCGGTGGACTACGCGTCGCACTCGGCGCGGATGGAGGTCGTACGGGACGAGATCGAGCGGCTGTTGGCAGACGTCGCGCCGCAGACCGGTCGGGTGCCGATGTACTCGACGCTCACCGGTGCGCAGGTCACTGATCCGGCGCTGCTCGGTGGGGCGTACTGGTTCGAGAATCTGCGCCGCACGGTCGAGTTGGAGACGGCGGTCGGTGCGGCGGTCGCGGACGGGCATGCGGTGTTCGTCGAGTGCAGTCCGCATCCGGGCCTGGTGGTGCCGATCGGTGACACGCTGGAGGGCCTCGACGTTCCGCACGGCGTGGTCCTGGAGACGCTCCGGCGGGGTGCGGGTGGCCCCGATCGGCTGCTTGCCGCATTGTCGGCGGCGTTTGTGCGCGGCCTGCCGGTGGACTGGGCCGGGATGTTGCCGGGCCGGCGGGTCGAGTTGCCGACCTACGCGTTCCAGCGGCGCCGGCACTGGGCCGAGCCGACGACGGCCGCCGGCGGGGTGGGCTGGGGGCAGTTCGCGGTGGCACATCCGGTGTTGGGTGCCGGGGTCGATCTGGCCGGTGCGGCCGGGACGGTGTTCACCGGGCGGTTGTCGGCGGCCTCGCATACCTGGCTGGCCGAACATGTGGTGCTCGGCTCGGTGATCGTGCCGGGCACGGTATTCGTCGACCTGGCGCTGCGTGCCGGGGACGCGGTCGGCTGTGCGGCGATCGAGGAACTGACCCTGCATGCCCCACTGGTGCTGCCCGATGCCCTCGGCGTCCGGGTGCAGGTGACCGTCGGCTCGCCCGACCCGGCCGGCACTCGTGCGGTGGCGATCCACTCGCGGCCCGAGGACGCGCCGTCGGACGAACCGTGGACGCGGCATGCCACCGGGATGCTGACCGGCGATGTGGACGTCGACGAACCGGGCCCGGAATCGCCGATCTGGCCGCCGGCGGGCAGCGAGCCGGTGGATGTCGCCGAGGCGTATGACCGACTGGCCTCGGCCGGGTTCGAGTACGGTCCCACCTTCCAGGGCCTGCGAGCCCTGTGGCGGCGGGCGGGCGAGTTGTTCGCGGAGGTCGAACTCGCCGACGAGGCACGCCCCGACGCCGAGGGCTTCGACCTGCACCCGGCCCTGCTCGATGCGGCGGTGCATGCGCTGGGCGTGGCGTCGGACTCGGGATCGGGGTCGGGGTCGGTCGATCAGGCCCGGATCGCCTTTTCCTGGCGTGGGGTTCGACGGTTCGGGTCGGGCGCGACGCGGCTGCGGGTGTGGTTGGCGCCGGCGGGCGAGGACACGGTGTCGTTGCGGTTGACCGATGACGGTGGTCGGACGATCGGCGTGATCCGAGCGCTGACGGTGCGTCCGGTTTCGGCGGAGTTGCTGCGGCCGGCGGGTGTGCCCCGGCGTGACTCGTTGTTCCGGGTGGAGTGGCGGGACTCGGCGGCGGACGTGGGTGGCGGTGCCGTGCCGCGTTGGGCGTTCGCCGGTCCTGTCGGATCCGGTGCGGTGGCGCGATTGGCTGTGGCGCATCCGGATGTGCCGGTGTACGGGAGCCCGAGTGCGGCGGCTGCGGCCGGGGTCGACGTGGTGGTGATCGGCGTACCGGAGGATTCGGACGCACCGGTCGGGCGTACCCGGCGGGTGTTGGCGGATGTGTTGGCGGTGACGCGGGAGTTGCTCGGTGATTCCCGGTGCGCGGACACGCGGCTGATCGTGGTCACGTCCGGCGCGCTTGCCGTCGAGGCCGAGGAAGCCGTCTCCGACCTCGCGGCGGCTGCGGTGTGGGGGCTGCTGCGGTCGGCCCAGTCCGAGCATCCGGGGCGGTACACGCTCGTCGACCTGGACCGGGAGCCCGCCTCGGCGGCGGTCTGGCCCACGATCGTGGCCTCGACCGAGCCGCAACTCGCGGTCAGGGCGGGCGATCTGCGGGTGCCTCGATTGGCGCGGATGGTTCCCTCCGGGGTGTACCGGGAGCCGGTCGGGTTCGCCCCCGACGGGACCGTGTTGGTCACCGGCGCCACCGGTGGCCTGGGGGCGCTGGTGGCTCGGCATCTGGTCGCCGAGCACGGAGTTCGGCGGTTGTTGCTGCTGTCCCGGCGCGGTGCCGCCGCACCTGGCGCGACCGAGTTGGTCGCCGCACTGACCGAGCAGGGCGCACAGGTCCGGCTCGTAGCCTGCGACCTGGGCGATCGGGACGCGCTCGCCCACGAGTTGGCCCGGATCCCGGCCGAGCATGCGCTGACCGCGGTGATCCATACCGCCGGCGTGGTGGCCGACGCCACGATCGCCAACCTGACCGACGAACTGATCGACCACGCACTGCGGCCCAAGGCGGACGGCGCGCTGTACCTGCACGAACTGACCCGGGACGCGGAGCTGACCGCATTCGTGCTGTTCTCCTCGGGGGCCACCACCTTCGGCGGACCGGGCCAGGGCGGCTACGCGGCGGCCAACGCGTTCCTGGACGGACTGGCCCAGCACCGCCGGGCCCTCGGCCTGCCGGCCGTGTCGCTGGCCTGGGGTCTGTGGGCGGGTACGCAGGGCATGGGCGGGCGACTGGACGAGGCCGACCTGGCCCGCTGGGCGCGGACCGGTGCGCTGGCGATGCCGGCCGACGAGGCGCTGCGCCTGTTCGACCTCGCCCTGGGGCTGCCCGATGCCGGCTTGGTGCCGGCCCACCTGGACATCCCGGCGATGCGGGCCGACGCGGCGACGCGGCCCGCGCTGTTCCGGGAACTCCTCGGGACCGGCACGCGGCGGGCGGCGACCGGTGCGGCCGGACCGGCACTGGCCCGGCGGCTGGCCGGGCTGTCCCCGGCCGAGCGGCAGCAGGCGGTGCTCGACGTGGTGCGCACCGAGGCGGCGGGCGCCCTGGGCCACGACTCGGCGGCGGCGGTGGCGGCCACCCGTGCGTTCAAGGAGCTGGGGTTCGACTCGCTGACCGGTGTGGAACTGCGCAACCGACTGAACGGCGCGACGGGTCTGCGGTTGCCGTCGACGCTGGTCTTCGACTACCCGACACCGGCCGGCCTGGCCGGATTCCTGGTCGGCGAGCTGGTCGGCCGGTCGGCGGAGACAACGGTCGGTGCCTCCGTGGCGGTGGCCGGGGCGCCGGTCGCGGCGGCCGACGACCCGATCGTGATCGTCGGGATGGGCTGCCGGTTTCCGGGCGGAGTGGCCTCGCCGGAGGAACTGTGGCGGCTGCTTGCGGCGGGCGGCGATGCGATCGGGGACTTCCCGGTGGATCGCGGCTGGGACCTGGCGGGTTTGTTCGACCCGGACCCGGAGCGGCCCGGGAAGAGTTATGTCGCCTCGGGCGGATTCCTCTACGGAATCGGCGACTTCGACGCCGAGTTCTTCGGGATCTCGCCGCGTGAGGCGTTGGCGATGGACCCGCAACAGCGGCTGCTGCTGGAAACCGCGTGGGAGACGTTCGAGCGGGCGGGCATCGATCCGACCTCGCTGCGCGGCAGCCGGACCGGGGTGTTCGCCGGGGTGATCGACAACGACTACGGCTCGCGGCTGCACGACGTGCCGGACGAGGTCGAGGGATATCTCGGCTACGGCAGTTCGGCGAGTATCGCGTCCGGCCGGGTGTCGTATGTGCTGGGCCTGGAGGGGCCGGCGGTCAGCATCGACACCGCGTGCTCGTCCTCGCTGGTCGCGCTGCATCTCGCGATGCAGGCGCTGCGGTCCGGGGAGTGTGACCTGGCTCTGGCCGGCGGGGTGACGGCGATGGCGACGACCGAGTTCTTCGTCGAGTTCTCCCGGCAGCGTGGCCTGTCGCCGGACGGCCGGTGCAAGGCGTTCGCGGCGGGCGCGGACGGGATGGGCGCGGCCGAGGGCATCGGCCTGCTCCTGGTCGAGCGGTTGTCGGATGCGCGGCGCAACGGCCATCCGGTGTTGGCGGTGGTGCGTGGTTCGGCGGTGAACCAGGACGGCGCGTCGAACGGGCTGACCGCGCCCAATGGGCCGGCCCAACAGCGGGTGATCCGTGGGGCGTTGGCGAGCGCCGGCCTGGTGGCGGCGGATGTGGACGCGGTGGAGGCGCACGGGACCGGCACGACATTGGGTGATCCGATCGAGGCGCAGGCGTTGTTGGCGACGTATGGGCGGGATCGGGCGGTGGATCGGCCGTTGTGGTTGGGGTCGGTGAAGTCGAATATCGGGCACACCCAGGCGGCGGCGGGCGTCGCGGGGGTGATCAAGATGGTGCTGGCGCTGCGGCACGGGATGTTGCCGCGCACGTTGCACGTGGATGCGCCCACGCCGCACGTGGATTGGTCGGCCGGCCGCGTCGAGTTGTTGGCCCAGGAGCGGCCGTGGCCCGAGGGGGAGCGGGTGCGTCGGGCCGGCGTCTCGTCGTTCGGAATCAGCGGGACGAATGTGCACGTGGTGCTTGAGGAGGCGCCTCGGGAGGCGGCGGAGACGGTGCAGGCGGTCGTGGCGCCGGACGCGCCGGGGGTCGGCGGGGTGTTGCCCTGGGTGGTCTCGGCGCGGTCCGAGGCCGGATTGCGGGCGCAGGCGGCTCGGTTGCGCGACTGGGTCGCCGAGTATCCGGAGATCGACCCGGCCGGCGTGGCCAGGTCGTTGATCGTGGGCCGCACGGCGTTCGACCACCGCGCGGTGCTGCGGGGCCGGGATACGGCGCAACTGGCCGCCGGGCTTGACGAGTTGGCACGAGGTGAAACGGCGGCGGCGCTCGGTGGTCCGGCCGGGGCGGGCGCGGATCCGGTGTTCGTGTTCCCGGGGCAGGGATCACAGTGGGTCGGGATGGCGGCCGAACTCCTGGTCACCAGCTCGGTGTTCGCGGACGCGATGGCCGAGTGCGCGGCGGTGATGGATCCGTTGTCGAGCGATTGGTCGCTGCTCGACGTACTGCGCGATGGGTCGGCCGAGGTGTTGGAGCGGGTGGATGTGGTCCAGCCGGTGTTGTTTGCGGTGATGGTGGGTTTGGCGCGGTGGTGGGAGTCGTGTGGGGTGCGGCCGGGTGCGGTGATCGGGCATTCGCAGGGGGAGATCGCGGCTGCGCATGTCGCGGGTTTCCTGTCGCTGGAGGATGCGGTGCGGGTCGTGGTGCTGCGGAGTCGGGCGTTGCGTGGGGTTGCGGCTTCGGGTGGCGGGATGGTGTCGGTGGGGGTGTCCGCCGAGCGGGCTCGTGAACTGGTGGCCGGTGACGAGCGGTTGTCGTTGGCTGCGGTGAACGGGCCGGGCAGCGTGGTGCTTTCGGGCGATGTCGAGGCGCTGGCCGTGGTGGTCGCCGAGGGTGAGCGCGACGGTGTGCGGGCGCGGTGGATCCCGGTGGACTACGCGTCGCACTCGGCGTGGATGGACGAGGTCCGGGACGAGGTCGAGCGGTTGTCGGCGGAGGTGACGCCACGACCGGGCCGGGTGCCGATGTACTCGACGCTGACCGGTGCGCTGGTCACCGATCCGGCGCTGCTCGGTGGGGCGTACTGGTTCGAGAATCTGCGCCGCACGGTCGAGTTGGAGACGGCGGTCGGTGCGGCGGTCGCGGACGGGCACGCGGTGTTCGTCGAGTGCAGTCCGCATCCGGGCCTGGTGGTGCCGATCGGTGACACCGTGGAGGGACTGGGCGCGGAAGGTGCGGTGTTGGAGACGCTGCGCCGGGGTGAGGGCGGACCCGATCGGCTGGTCGCCGCGTTGTCCGCGGCGTTCGGGCGCGGGTTGTCGGTGGACTGGGCCGGGTTGTTGTCGGGGCCGCGCGTCGAACTGCCGACCTATGCCTTCCAGCGCCGGCGCTACTGGCTGGACGAGGGGGTACGGCCGGGGGATCCGGGCGGACTCGGGTTGACCCCGGTCGGGCATCCGCTACTCGGCGCGGCGGTCAGCCCGGCGGACGGGCGGGGGCGGTTGTTCACCGGGCGATTGGCGGGGGCGACCCATCCGTGGCTCGCGGATCACGTGGTCCTCGGCTCGATGATCGTGCCCGGCACCCTGTTTGTGGAGCTGGCGCTGTGGGTCGGGGCCGAGGTCGGATGTGCGGCCGTGGAGGAACTGACGCTGCACACGCCGTTGGTGTTGCCCGAGAGCGGCGGGGTTCAGGTACAGGTCACCGTGGACGGGCCCGATGCCGGCGGCGGGCGGGCGGTCGCGGTGTACTCCCGGTCGGAGGACGGGCCGGCCGACGAGGCGTGGACCCGGCATGCCGTCGGGACACTCGGCGTGGACGGCGGCGACTGCGGCGGCACCGACGCGCATTCCTGGCCACCGGCGGGGGCCGAGCCGATCGACGTGGGCGACTTCTATGCCCGGTTGGCGGAATCCGGGGTCGACTACGGACCGGCGTTTCGCGGGATGCGGGCCGCGTGGCGGCGCGGCGAGGAGTTGTTCGCCGAGGTCGGGCTGACGGCCGAGGAGGAGCGGGACGCGCATCGGTTCGGTGTGCATCCGGCGCTGCTCGACGCGGGCGTACAGACCCTGCGGGTGGATCCCGAGCGGGCCGACCCCGACGAGATTCGGGTGGCCTTCTCGTGGCACGGGGTACGGCTGTTCGCGCCGGGCGCAAGCCGGCTGCGGGTGTCGGCGGTGCCTGCGGGCGAGGACGCGGTGGCGCTGCGGGCGACGGACGAGGCGGGGCGCGTGGTCGCCTCGATCGAGTCGCTGACCGTGCGGCCGATCTCGGCCGACCAGCTGCGTTTGGCCGGCGGCGGGCGGGACGTGCGGAACGGATCGGGTGGGCCGCTGCTGCGCGACCGCTTGCGGGCCCGGAACGGACATCCGTCACCGCCACCCGCCGAGCCCGCCGCCGATGGGGAACTGCTGCTCCGCCGGTTGGCGGCGTTGTCCGAGGACGAACGTGAGCGGGAACTGGTCGGCCTGGTCCGGACCCAGGCGGCGGCCGTGCTCGGGCACCCCGGCACCTCGGAGATCGGACCCGAACGGGCCTTCAAGGAGGTCGGGTTCGACTCGCTCACCGCCGTGGAGCTGCGCAACCGGCTGAGCCGCGGCACCGGGGTCGGCCTGCGCTCGACCCTGGTCTTCGACTTCCCGACCCCCCGGAGCCTGGCCCGCCACCTGAACGGGCGGCTCGCCGAGGCAGCCTCCCCGGCCGGCCCGCTGCTGGCCGAACTCGACCGACTGGAAACCGAGTTGGACGCGGCCCTGATCGGGGTCGAGGCCCGCGACCGAGTGGCCGAGCGGCTGCGCCGGCTGCTGTCCCGCTGTACCCCGCCGGAAGAGACCACCCCCGCCGCCGGTTCGGACGTCGCCGCCGACGTCTCGGACGTGCAGTCGGCCACCGACGACGAGCTGTTCTCGCTCGTCGACCAGGGGTTCGAGTGACCCGGCCCGGCAACGACCCGACCGTTTCGGCAAGGAGTACAGGCAACGTGGCTGAGTCGGAAGAGAAACTGCGCTCGTATCTGAAGAAGGCGATCACCGACGCGCGCGACGCGCATCGCCGGGTCCGCGAACTGGAGGACCGGCAGCACGAGCCGATCGCGATCGTCGGCATGGCCTGCCGGTTCCCCGGCGGGCTGCGCACGCCCGAGGATCTGTGGCGGTTCGTCACCGAAGGTGGCGACGCCATCGGCGACTTCCCGACCGACCGGGGCTGGGACCTGGACGACCTGTACGACCCGGACCCGGACCGACTCGGCAAGTCGTACGTCCGCGAGGGCGGATTCCTGTACGACGTCGCGGACTTCGACGCCGAGTTCTTCGGCATCTCGCCGCGCGAGGCGGCGGCGATGGATCCGCAGCAGCGGCTGCTCCTGGAAACCTCGTGGGAGGCGGTCGAGCGGGCCGGCATCGACCCCACGTCGCTGCGGCACAGCCGGACCGGGATCTACACCGGGATCAACGGCCTGGACTACACCGCCGTACTGGCCCGGACCGCCAAGGGCCGGGACGGCACGCTCGGCATGGCGAACGGAGCCAGCCTGCTGGCCGGTCGGGTCGCCTACATCCTCGGCCTGGAGGGGCCGGCGGTGACCGTGGACACCGCGTGCTCGTCGTCCCTGGTGGCGCTGCACCTGGCCGCGAACGCGCTGCGCTCGGGGGAGTGTGAACTCGCGCTGGCCGGCGGGGCGACGGTGATGTGCACCCCGGAGATCTTCGTCAACTTCAGCCGCCAGCGCGGCCTGGCCCGGGACGGCCGGTGCAAGCCGTTCGCGGCGGCGGCCGACGGCTTCATCCTGGCCGACGGCGCGGGCCTGTTCGTGCTCGAACGGCTCTCCGACGCGCGCCGCGACGGGCATCCGGTCCTGGCGGTGTTGCGCGGTTCGGCGATCAACCAGGACGGCGCCTCGAACGGGCTGACCGCGCCGAACGGGCCGGCCCAGGAGGGGGTGATCCGGGAGGCGTTGGCCAACGCCCGGTTGACCACGGCGGACGTGGACGTGGTGGAGGCGCACGGCACCGGAACGACACTGGGCGACCCGATCGAGGCGCACGCACTGTTGGCGACGTACGGGCAGGACCGCCCGGCGGATCGGCCACTGTGGCTGGGCTCGATCAAGTCCAACATCGGACACACCCAGGCGGCGGCCGGCGTGGCCGGGCTGATCAAGATGGTGCAGGCGATGCAACACGGCGTACTGCCCCGCACGTTGCACGTGGACGCGCCCTCGCCGCACATCGACTGGTCCGCCGGGCGGGTCGAACTGCTCACCGAGCCGGTGCCGTGGCCGAGGTCGGACCGCCCGCGGCGGGCCGGCGTCTCGTCGTTCGGGGCGAGTGGGACGAATGCGCACGTGGTCCTGGAGGAGGCGCCGGCGGACGCCGACGCCGAACCGGCCACGCCGGACGCGCCGACCACGCGGGATGCGGACGCGGGCCTGGGCGGGGTGCTGCCGTGGGTGTTGTCGGCGCGCTCCGAGGCCGGATTGCGCGGCCAGGCCGCGCGGTTGCGGGACTGGCTGGCCGAACACCCGGACGCGGACCCGGTCGACGTGGGCCGGTCGCTGGTGTCCGGGCGCGCGGTGATGGTCCGTCGGGCCGTGGCGCGGGGGCGCGACCTGGGCGAACTGGACGCGGCCCTGGCCGAGTTGGCGGCGGGCGAGGCGCCGGGTGTCGGTCGGCCGATGTTCACGGGCCCCGGTCCAGTGTTCGTGTTCCCGGGACAGGGGTCGCAGTGGGTCGGGATGGCGGCGGAACTGCTGGACACCTGCCCGGTGTTCGCCGAGGCGATCGCCGAGTGTGCGGCGGTGATGGATCCGCTGCTGACCGATTGGTCGCTGCTCGAAGTGTTGCGCGGTGAGGCCGAGGAGTCGGCGGAGCGGGTGGACGTGGTCCAGCCGGTGTTGTTCGCCGTGATGGTCGGTCTGGCGCGGTGGTGGGAGTCGGTCGGGGTACGGCCGGGTGCGGTCATCGGCCATTCGCAGGGGGAGATCGCAGCCGCGCATGTCGCGGGCTTCCTGTCCCTTGAGGACGCGGTACGGGTGGTCGTCTTCCGCAGTCGGGCGCTGCGCGGGGTCGCGGGTTCGGGCGGCGGGATGGTGTCGGTGGGGGTGTCCGCCGAGCGTGCCCGCGAACTGGTCGACGACGACGACCGGTTGTCGCTGGCCGCGGTGAACGGGCCGGACAGCGTGGTGCTTTCCGGGGATCGTGCGGCGCTGGCCGAGGTGTTGGCCGGGTGCGCGCGTGACGGTGTGCGGGCGCGGTGGATTCCGGTGGACTACGCGTCGCACTCCGCGCACATGGAGGCGGTTCGGGACGAGGTCGAGCGGCTGTCGGCGGAGATCACGCCGAGGCCGGGTCGGGTGCCGATGTACTCGACGCTCACCGGCGAGCAGGTCACCGATCCGGCCGCGCTCGGCGGCGCGTACTGGTTCGAGAATCTGCGCCGGACCGTACACCTGGTCACCGCGGTGGGCGCGGCGGTCGCCGACGGACATGTGGCCTTCGTCGAGTGCAGCCCGCATCCCGGACTGGTGGTGCCGCTCGCGGACACCCTGGAGACCCTGGGGGTCGACGACGGGACGGTCCTGGAGACCCTCCGACGCGACGAGGGTGGCCCCGATCGGCTGCTCGCCGCGCTGGCCGCGGCGTTTGTCGCGGGCGTCCCGGTGGACTGGGCCGCGATGTTGCCGGGTCGACGGGTCGAACTGCCCACGTATGCCTTCCAGCCCCGGCGCTACTGGGCCGACGCGGAGACCCCGGTCGGCGGTGGGGTCGCCTGGGGACAGCGCGCGGTGGTGCATCCGGTGCTCGGCGCCGCCGTGGAACTGGCCGATGACGCGGGGACGGTGTTCACCGGGCGGCTGGCGACGAGTACCCACGCCTGGCTCGCGGACCACGCGGTGCTCGACACGGTGATCGTGCCCGGTACGGCGTTCCTGGACCTGGTGTTGCGGGCCGGCGCCGAGGTGGGCTGTGCCGAGGTCGAGGAACTGACCCTGCACACCCCGCTGGTGCTGCCGGACGCCGGTGGTGTGCTGGTACAGGTCGTGGTCGGCGCGCCCGACGCGGCCGGGGCCCGGACGGTCGACGTGCACTCCCGGCCGGAGGACGGGCCGGCCGACCGGCCGTGGACCCGGCATGCGTCGGGGCTGCTGGTCGCGGCGGCCGAGCGGGCGATCGAGGAGCCGGCCGCGGAGCAGTGGCCGCCGGCCGGGGCGACGGCGGTCGCGGTCGGCGACGCCTATGAGCGGTTGGCGGTGGCCGGGTTCGACTACGGGCCGACCTTCCAGGGGTTGCGGGCCGTCTGGCGTCGGGGCGCGGAGTTGTTCGCCGAGGTGGCGTTGCCGGAGGTGGGGCACGCCGACGCGGATCGATTTGCGCTGCACCCGGCGCTGTTGGACGCCGCGCTGCATCCGCTGATCGTCGCGGCGGACCCGGATGCGCCGGTCGTGGCCGGGCTGCCGTTCGCGTGGCGGGGCATTCGGCCGGGGGCGGCGGGTGCCCGGGAGTTGCGGGTTCGGCTCGGACGGTCGGCGGCGGGCGAGGTGTCGATCGAGGCACGGGACGAGTCGGGTCGACGGGTGCTGGCCATCGAGTCGCTGACGATCCGTCCGGTCGATGCCGATCGGTTGCGTACGCCCGACGCGCTGGTGCGGGACTCGCTGTTCGCGCCGGCCTGGACCGCGTTGGCTGCGGGTGAGTCGACTGCGGGTGAGTCGACTGCGGGTGACGAGCCGGACGCGGTACGGCTGAGCGTGCTCGGCTCCGACGACGGTGGCTTTGCCGATGCCTGCGACGGTGCCAGGTTCGCCGATCTTGCCGCGTTGGGCGCGGCGATCGAGGCCGGCACGGCCCGGTCGGGTCCGGTGGTCCTGCCCGTGCTGGTCACCGGTGCGGACCCGGTCGCGGCCACGCACGCGGTGACCCGCGATGTGTTGACTGTGCTTCAGGAGTGGTTGGCGGACGAGCGGTTCGCCGACTCCCGGCTGGTGTTCGTGACGACCGGCGCGGTTACGGTGGACGCCGCGCGAGACGTCGCCGATCCGGTCGCGGCGGCGGTGTGGGGGTTGGTCCGGTCGGCCCAGTCGGAGCATCCGGGGCGATTCGTCCTGGTGGACACCGATGGGCCGCCGGCTGCCGAGTTCGCGGCGGCCGTGCGATCGGGAGCCGAGCAGCTCGCGCTGCGGGCCGGAACGGCGCTGACGCCGAGGCTGGTTCGGGTTGCCGCCGGGGACGGTGGTGCGGTCGGGTTCGGGCCCGCGCCGGAGGGCACCGTACTGATCACCGGAGGGACCGGCACCCTCGGCGCGCTGGTGGCCCGGCACCTCGTGGCCGAACACGGTGTCCGCCACCTGCTTCTGCTCAGTCGCCGGGGCGCCGACGCGCCGGGCGCGGCGGAGCTGGTCGCCGAACTCGCCGCGTTGGACGCCGAGGTGACCTGTGCGACCGGCGACGCGGCGGATCGGGCCGTGCTGGACCGGGTGTTGGCGGCGATCCCGGCCGAGCACCCGCTGACCGCGGTGATCCATGCGGCGGGGGTCGTGGATGACGGCGTCGTGCAGGCGCTGACCCGCGAGCGGCTGGCGGCGGTACTGCGGCCCAAGGTGGACGCGGCCTGGCACCTGCACGAGGCCACCCGGCATCTGGAGTTGACGGCGTTCGTGCTGTTCTCGTCGGCGGCGGGGGTGCTGGGCAACCCGGGGCAGGGCAACTATGCCGCCGCCAACGCCTTCCTCGACGCGCTCGCGTGGCATCGGCGCGCCGCCGGGCTGCCGGCGAGTTCGCTCGCGTGGGGCTGGTGGGCGCAGACCAGCGAGATGACCGCCGGACTCGGCGCCGCCGACCGGCAGCGGATGACCCGCCTCGGGGTACTGCCCCTGGAGTCGGCGCAGGGCCTGGCGCTGTTCGACGCGGCGATCGGGCATGCCGAGCCGACGCCGACCGTGGTCCGGCTCGACCTCTCCGTACTGCGCACCGCCGGGTCCGCCGTGCCGGCGCTGCTGCGTGACCTGGCGCGGATGCCCGGTCGGCGCGGCGCGGCGCCGACCGGCCTGCGGCGCCGACCGGCGGGTGTCTCGGCGGCGGAGTGGGAGCAGACCCTGATCCGTACGGTGTGCGGGCAGGCGGCGGCCGTGCTCGGCCATGCCGACGCGGCCGAGATCGACGAGGCGCGCGCCTTTCGGGACCTGGGCTTCGACTCCCTGACCGGTCTCGAACTGCGCAATCGACTCAACGCGGCCACCGGCCTGCGGCTGCCCGCCACTTCGGTCTTCGACTACCCCACCCCGGTGTTGCTCGCCCGCCGGTTGCGCGATCGACTGGCGGCCGACTCGGACGCCGGAGCGGCGGTCGCGGTGCCGGTCGTGGCGGCGCCCGCGGCGGGCGATGCGATCGTGATCGTCGGCATGGGCTGCCGGTTCCCGGGCGGGATCGGCTCGCCCGAGCAACTGTGGGACCTGGTGGCCGGCGGGGTGGACGCGCTCACCGACTTCCCCACCGATCGTGGCTGGGACATCGAACGGATCTTCGACCCGGATCCGGACCGGCCGGGCAGCACCTATGTGCGGACCGGCGGATTCGTGGACGGCGCGGCCGAGTTCGACCCGGACTTCTTCGGCATCTCGCCGCGCGAGGCGTTGGCGATGGACCCGCAGCAGCGGTTGTTGCTGGAAACGGCGTGGGAGACGTTCGAGCGGGCCGGCATCGATCCGAGTTCGTTGCGCGGCAGTCGGACCGGGGTCTTCGCGGGCGCCATCTACTACGACTACGCGGGCGGCCGGCTGCGGAAGGTGCCGGACGAGCTGGAGGGGTACCTCGGCAACGGCAACGTGGGCAGCGTCGCGTCGGGCCGGGTGGCCTACACGTTCGGCCTGGAGGGGCCGGCGGTGACCGTGGATACGGCGTGCTCGTCGTCGCTGGTGGCGCTGCATCTGGCGGCGAACGCGGTGCGGTCGGGGGAGTGTGACCTGGCCCTGGCCGGCGGGGTCACGGTGATGTCCACGCCGAGCGTGTTCCTGGACTTCTCCCGGCAGCGCGGGTTGTCGACGGACGGTCGGTGCCGGTCGTTCGCGGCGGCGGCGGATGGTACCGGGTGGGGGGAAGGCATCGGGCTGCTCCTGGTGGAGCGGTTGTCGGACGCGCGGCGCAACGGGCACCCGGTACTGGCCGTGCTGCGTGGGTCGGCGGTCAACCAGGACGGCGCTTCCAACGGCCTGACCGCGCCGAACGGACCCGCGCAGCAGCGGGTGATCCGGGCGGCGCTGGGCAATGCCGGGCTGACCGCGGCCGACGTGGACGCGGTGGAGGCGCACGGCACCGGGACGACGTTGGGCGACCCGATCGAGGCGCAGGCGTTGTTGGCGACCTACGGGCAGGACCGGCCGGCGGATCGGCCGCTGTGGCTGGGGTCGGTGAAGTCCAACATCGGCCACACCCAGGCCGCCGCCGGGGTGGCCGGGGTGATCAAGATGGTGCTGGCGCTGCGGCACGGGGTGTTGCCCAGGACCCTGCACGTCGACGAACCCTCGCCGCACGTGGATTGGTCGGCCGGCCGGGTCGAGTTGCTGACCGAGGCGGTGCCGTGGCCCGAGGGGGAGCGGGTGCGCCGGGCGGGCGTGTCGTCGTTCGGGATCAGCGGAACCAACGCGCATGTGGTGTTGGAGCAGGCGCCGCCGGTCGAACCGGCCGATGGCGCGGGCGGCTCGGGCCTCGGCGGGTTGCGTACGTGGGCATTGTCCGCGCGGTCCGAGGCGGGGCTTCGCGCCCAGGCGGCCCGGTTGCGGGATTGGCTGGCCGAGCGGCCGGAGTCGGATCCGGGCGACGTGGGGCGGTCGTTGGCCACCCGGCGGGCGCTGTTCGGGCACCGGGCGGTGGTGTCGGGCACCGAACTGGGCGAGTTGGCCGAGGGGTTGGCCGCGGTCGCGGCGGGTGCCGAGGGTGTGGTGTCCGGTGCGGTGCGACGCGGGCCGGGGAAGACGGCCGTGTTGTGCACCGGACAGGGGGTGCGCTCGCACGGGATCGGGCGGGAACTGTACGCGGCCTTCCCGGTGTTCGCGGACGCGCTGGACGAGGTGTGCGCGGCGTTCGACGCGGTGTCGCCGTTCTCGGTGCGGGATGTGCTGCTCGGCGCCGACGAGGTGTCGCAGGACACCGGGGTGGCGCAGCCGGCGCTGTTCGCGTTCGAGGTGGCGCTGTATCGGCTGTGGAGTTCGTGGGGGCAGACGCCGGACTTCGTGGTCGGGCATTCGCTGGGGGAGATCGTCGCGGCGTATGTGGCGGGCGTGTTCTCGCTCGCGGACGCGGTGACGTTCGTCGCGGCGCGGGCGCGGCTGATGGGTGCGTTGCCCGCCGGTGGTGCGATGCTCGCGGTGGGGGCGAGCGAGCCGGAGGTGGCGGCGCTGTGCCCGCCGGGCGTGGATATCGCGGCGGTGAACGGCCCGGCCAGTGTGGTGGTTTCCGGGCCGGCGGACCTGATCGCCGGGCTGGAGCCGGAATGCGCGGCGCGCGGCTGGCGAATCTCCCGGTTGCGGGTGTCGCACGCGTTCCATTCGGCGCTGATGGAACCGATGTTGGGCGAACTGCGCGAGATGCTGGGCGGGTTGTCGTTGGCCGCGCCGAGCGGCGTCGCATTGGTTTCGGACACCACCGGGCGGGTGGTGGGTCCGGACGAGGTGTGCGATCCGGAGTATTGGGTGCGGCACGTGCGTCGGACGGTTCGCTTCGGGGACGCGGTCGGCACGCTGTACGACGAAGGGGTGCGTACCTTCGTCGAGTTGGGGCCGGACGCGGCGCTGACCACGATGGTGGCCGAGGGTACGGCCGGCGCGGACGACGTGGTGGCGGTGGCCGGGGTGCGGCGGGGGCGCGCTGCGGTGGCGACCGTCGTCGAGGCATTGGCGCGGGTGTTCGTGCACGGTGCGGCGGTGGACTGGGCGGCCCTTTCGGGCGGTTCCGGGCGGTGGGTGGACCTGCCGACGTACGCCTTCGATCGGCGGCGGTTCTGGCTGGACGCGGGGCAGGACGCGGCCGATGCGGTCGGTCTGGGGCAGGGGATGGTCGATCATCCGCTCCTTGGGGCCGAGTTGGCACTGGCCGACGGGCAGGGCGCCCTGTTCACCGGGCGGTTGGCCCTGGAGACGCATCCGTGGTTGGCGGAGCACGCGGTGCTGGGCGCGGTGTTGTTGCCCGGCACGGCCTTCCTGGAGCTGGCGCTGTCCGCCGGGCGGCGGCTGGACTGTGCGCGGGTGGACGAACTGACCCTGGCCGCGCCGCTGGTGCTGCCGTCGACCGGGGGTGTTCAGGTGCAAGTCAGGGTCGACGCGGCCGAGGGGGGCGGGACACGGGCGATCACCATTCACGCCCGGCCCGACCTGGCCGAAGCGGCGTCGTGGACCCTGCATGCCACCGGGACCCTGTCGGCGCCGGCCGAGACCGGCGCCGGGTCCGCGACCTTCGAGGTGTGGCCGCCGGTGGATGCGGTCGCGGTGGACACGGCCGAGTTGTACCCGTGGTTCGCCGAGACCGGGGTGAGCTACGGGCCGTGCTTCCAAGGTGTACGGGCGGCTTGGCGGCGCGGGGAAGAAGTCTTCGCGGAGATTGTTCCGGGTGAAGATGATCTGTCCACGGATCATCGGTTCGCATTGCATCCCGCGTTGTTCGACGCGGCCCTGCATCCGCTCGGGCTCACCCTGCTCGACGCGGACTCACCGCGCCTGCGGTTGCCCTTCTCCTGGCGTGGCGTGCGCCTGCACACGCCCGGCGCACAGGCGCTGCGCGTGTGGTTGCGGCCGACCGGTACGGACACGATCGCCGTCACGGCGACCGACGAGAGCGGCCTCCCGGTGGTCTCCGTCGAGGCACTGGCGGTCCGCGAGCCGGCCCGGGACGGGCTGCCGGTCGGGGATGCAGGCGACGCGCTGTACGAGCCGGCCTGGTTGCCGCTGCCGGACGAGTCGGCCGGCGCCGACGGGCCGGCCGGCTGGTCGGTGGTGGGCAGCGCGGCCCTGGACCCGCTCGCGGCCCGCTTCGGCGCCGAGCGCTACGCCGACCTCGCCGCGCTGGCCGAGGCGATCGAGGCCGGCGCAGCAGTACCGGACGCGGTACTGCTGACGCCCTCGACGCTCCCGACGCCCTCGATGCCCACCGAACCCGCACTCGACCCGGGCGCGGTCCACCAGGCCGCCGCACAGGCCCTCGACCTGGCCCGAACCTGGCTCGACGACGAACGTTTCGGCACGGCCCGCCTGGTCGTCCTCACCCACGGCGCGGTGGCCACCGACGCGGGCAGCGATACGGACACCGGTGCCGAGACCGACACTGGCGCCCCCGACCCGGCTGCCGCCGCAATCCGAGGCATGTTCCGCGCGGCCCGCTCGGAGCATCCGGACCGATTTGCCCTCGTGGACGCGGAGGCAGCCACCAACGCGGACGCGGACCCGAGCGCGGCTCCGGAGGCAACTCAGGAGGGAACTCCGGAAGCAGCCGCGAAGCCGGCCCCGGACGCAGCCGCGAACGCGAACGCAGACGCGGACGCAAGCATCGACGCAGATACCGACGCGACCGGCAGCACGGCAACCGCCGCCGCAACCGCCGCCGCAACCGCCGCCGTAACAACCGACCCCTTCGCCGCCCTCTCGCCCGACACGATCGCCGGCGCCATCACCACCGAGCCCGAGATCGCCATCCGAGCCGGCCGCGTCCTCGTCCCCCGGCTGCGCCGGGTATCCGCGGCCCCTCCCGTCAGGTTCGACTTCGCCCCCGGCGGCACCGTCCTGCTCACCGGCGGCACCGGCACCCTGGGCGCCCAGGTCGCCCGCCACCTGGTCCGGACACACGACGTGCGCCGCCTGCTCCTGCTCTCCCGACGCGGCGAACAGGCGCCCGGCGCAGCCGAGTTGCGGGCCGAGCTGAGCGAAGCAGGCGCGCACGTCGAGTTCGCCGCCTGCGACGCCGCCGATCGGGCCGCGCTGGCCGACGTATTGGCCGCGATCCCGGCGGCGCACCCGCTGACCGGCGTACTACACCTGGCCGGGGTCACCGACGACGGCCTGCTCCAGGCGCTCACCCCCGAACGGCTGGCGGGGGTCCTGCGCGCCAAGGCCGACGCCGCCCTGCACCTGCACGAACTGACCACCGGCGCCGCATTGCAGGCATTCGTACTGTTCTCCTCGGCGGCCGGCCTGATCGGCAACCCGGGACAGGCGAACTACGCGGTGGCCAACGTCGTCCTGGACGCCCTCGCCCGACACCGACACACGCTCGGCCTGCCGGCGGTTTCGCTCCAGTGGGGCCTGTGGGCCGAACGCAGCACGCTCACCGAGACGATGGGCGCCGCCGACCACCGCCGCCTGGCCCGCTCCGGCGTCCGCCCGCTGTCCCTCGACCAGGGCCTGGCCCTGCTCGACGCCGCCGCCGGCCGCCCGGAAGCCGTGCTCACCCCGGTCCGCCTGGACCTGCCCGCACTGCGCGGCCTCGGCGACCGGGCCGCGCCCATCCTGCGCGCCCTGCTGCCCACCCGCCCGGGCCGGGGACCGGCCCGCACCTCGGACACCGCCCGCTCGCTGGTCCGCCGGCTCACCGAACTCCCGCCGGCCGAACGGGATCGACTCCTGCTCGACCTGGTCCGCACGCACACCGCCGGCGTCCTCGGCCACCCCGACGGGCGCGCGATCGACCCGGACCGGGCCTTCGGCGAACTGGGCCTGGACTCGCTGGCGGCGCTGGAGCTGCGCAACCGGCTCAGCGACGCGGTCGGCCTCCCGCTGCCCGCCACCATGTTGTTCGACCACCCCACCGCCCGCGTGCTGGCCGCCCACCTGGTCGGACAACTCCTGGACGAACCCGCGCCGGCGCCCACGCCCCACCGCGCCGCCGCGCCCGCCCGCGCCTCGGACGAGCCGATCGCCGTGGTGGCGATCAGCTGCCGTTACCCCGGCGGCGTCACCGGCCCCGAGGACCTGTGGCGGCTGGTGGCCGAACACACCGACGCCATCTCGGCGTTCCCGGACAACCGCGGCTGGGACGTGGCCGAACTGTTCCACCCGGACCCCGACCACCCGGGCACCTCGTATGTCCGCGAGGGCGGATTCCTCTACGACGCGACCGAGTTCGACCCGGAGTTCTTCGGCATCTCACCGCGCGAGGCACTGGCCATGGACCCCCAGCAGCGGCTGCTCCTGGAGGCGTCCTGGGAGGCGATCGAGCGGGCCGGCCTGGATCCCCGGTCCTTGCGCGGCAGCCGGACCGGCGTGTTCGCCGGCCTGATGTACGCGGACTACGCCACCCGCCTGACCAGCGCGCCGGAGGGCGTGGACGGCTACCTCGGCAACGGCAGCGCGGGCAGCATCGCGTCCGGGCGAGTGGCCTACACGCTGGGCCTGGAGGGCCCCGCGGTCACCGTGGACACCGCGTGCTCGTCGTCCCTGGTCGCGCTGCACTGGGCCGGGCAGGCACTGCGCCAGGGCGAGTGCGATCTGGCCTTGGCCGGCGGCGTCACGGTGATGTCCAGCCCGGCCACCTTCGTGGAATTCTCCCGGCAGCGCGGCCTGGCCCCCGACGGGCGCTGCAAGTCGTTCGCGGCCGGTGCGGACGGGACCGCGTGGTCCGAGGGCATCGGCCTGCTCCTGCTCGAACGACTGTCCGACGCACGCCGCCTGGGCCATCCGGTGCTCGCCGTGGTCCGGGGCAGCGCGATCAACCAGGACGGCGCGAGCAACGGCCTGGCCGCGCCCAACGGGCTCGCCCAGGAGCGGGTGATCCGGGACGCGCTCGCACAGGCCGAGCTGACCCCGGCCGACGTGGACGCGGTGGAGGCGCACGGGACCGGGACGCCGCTGGGCGACCCGATCGAGGCACGGGCCCTGCTGGCCACCTACGGGCAGGACCGGGTGGCGGATCGGCCGCTGTGGCTGGGCTCGGTCAAGTCCAACATCGGACACACCCAGGCGGCGGCGGGCGTGGCCGGCGTGATCAAGATGATCATGGCGATGCGGCACGCCGAACTGCCCGGGACGTTGCACGTGGACGCGCCCTCGCCGCACGTGGACTGGTCGGCGGGCGCCGTCGCGCTGCTCACCGCGTCGACCCCGTGGCCGGACAGCGGCCGACCGCGCCGCGCGGGGGTGTCCTCGTTCGGGATCAGCGGGACCAACGCGCACGTGATTCTCGAACAGGGCGACATTCTCGAGCAGGGCGACCCGCTCCCGACCCCGCCCACCGAACCGACCGCGCCCACCGAATCGGCACCGCCCACCGAACCGGCCGCGCTGGCCTGGCCGTTGTCCGGGACGACCGCGGCGGCGCTGCGCGGCCAGGCCGCCCGGCTGCGCGCGCACCTGAGCGAACACCCCGACCGACGGCCCGTGGACATCGCCCACACGCTCGCCGCCGGCCGCTCGTGCTTCGAGCACCGCGCCGTGCTGGTCGCGACGGACGCGGCCGGCTTCCGGGCCGGCCTCGACGCGCTGATCGCCGACACACCCGGCACCGCCGTACCGGTCGGAATCGCCGGCGAACCGGGCCGGGTGGCCTTCGTATTCGGCGGCCAGGGCGCGCAGTGGCCCGCGATGGGCGCCCGACTCCTGGACCAGTCACCGGTGTTCGCCGCCCGGATCCGGGACTGCGACGCCGCGCTCGCACCGTTCACCGACTGGTCGCTGCTCGACGTACTGCGCCAGGCCCCCGACGCGCCGTCCCTGGACCGGGTCGACGTCGTGCAACCGGTCCTGTTCGCGGTGATGATCTCGCTGACCGCGCTGTGGAGTTCGCTGGGGGTGCGCCCGGCCGCCGTGGTCGGCCACTCGCAGGGCGAGATCGCCGCGGCGCAGGTCGCGGGCGCCCTGACACTGAGCGACGCGGCGCGCATCGTCGCGCTGCGCAGCCGGGCGCTGCGCGAGCTGACCGGCGCCGGCGGCATGATGTCCGTCGCCGCCACGCCGGCCCGGGTCGAGGGCCTGCTGACCGACTGGGCCGACCGGTTGGGCATCGCCGCCGTCAACGGCCCCACCGCCGTGGTGGTTTCCGGCGAGGCAAGCGCGCTGGTCGAACTGCACGCCAGGTGTGTCGGGGAGGACATCCGGGCCCGAATCCTGCCGGTCGACTACGCCTCGCACTCCGCACAGGTCGAGCAGGTCCGGGACGAACTGCTCGCCGCACTCGGCAAGATCGTGCCCGCACCGAGCAGCGACGCGGTGTTCTACTCCTCGGTCACCGGCGAACCGGTCGACGGTACGGAACTGGACGCCGAGTACTGGTATCGCAACCTGCGCAGCACCGTGTCCTTCGACCGGGCCACCGACGCGCTGCTGCGCGACGGCCACACGGTATTCGTCGAGACCAGCCCGCATCCGGTCCTGGCCCCCGCCCTCGAGGAGAGCGCGACGGCGGCCGGCGCGGACGTGGTGGTGGTCGGCACGTTGAACCGGGACACCGACACGCTCGCCCGCGTCCTGACCGCCGCCGCCGGGTTGCAGGTGCGCGGCGTCGAGGTGGACTGGTCCGCGACCTACGCCGACCACCACCCCCGGCCGGTGACCTTGCCCACCTACGCCTTCCAACGCGAGCGCTACTGGCTGGAGGCGGGCAGCGCGCCCACCGACGCGGCCGGACTGGGCCTGCGTTCGGCCGGCCACCCGCTGCTCGGCGCCGCCGTGGCGCCGGCCGACGGCGACCGGCACATCCTGACCGGCCGGATCTCGCTGCGCACCCACCCGTGGCTGGCCGACCACGCGGTCCTGGACACGGTGCTCCTGCCGGGCACCGCATTCGTCGAACTCGCCCTCCAGGCGGGCGACCGGGCCGGCTGCGACCTGATCGAGGAACTCACCGTCGAGGCGCCGCTCGCGCTGACCGAAACCGGCGCGGTGCACCTCCAGGTGCTCCTGGCCGGCCCGGACGAGCACGGTCGACGTGCGCTGACCATCCACTCCCGACCCGACGACGCACCGCCCGAGCGGCCCTGGACCCGACACGTGAGCGGCGTACTGGCGCCCGCGAGCGATCCGGCCGAGGTCGCCGCCGGCGGCGCGCCGGAGTGGCCGCCCGCCGGGGCCGAGCCGCTGGACCCGGACGAGCTGTACGACCGACTGGCCGCGCACGGCTACCGCTACGGGCCCACGTTCCGCGCGGTGCGCGCCGCCTGGCGGCTGGGCGACAGCGTGCTTGCCGAGGTCGCGCTCACCGGGACGGACCACGACGCGCGGGCCTACGCGCTGCATCCCGCGCTCCTGGACGCCGCGCTGCACGCGGCCGGCGCGTTGCCGGCCGGTGCCGCCGGCGGGCTCGGACTGCCGTTCGCCTGGACCGAGGTGCGACTGTACGCGGTCGGCGCGACGGCACTGCGGGTGCGCCTCGACCGGCTCGGCCCGGACACCGTCGCCTTGGAACTGACCGACCACACCGGCGCGTTGGTGGCGACGATCGCCGGCCTGGTCGGTCGGCCGGTGGCCGCCGCAAGTCTGCTGCCCGCCGCCGCTGCCGCCGCACCGGACGACCTGTTCCACGTCGACTGGACCGTGCTGCCCACCCCCGGCGAGCCGACCACCGCCCGCTGGACACTGCTCGGCCCGGACGACCTGGGCGCGGTCGCGGGACTGCGGGCCGCGGGGGCAACCGTCGACAGCGACACCGACACCGATACCGACACCGACACCGACACCGATATCGACATCGATCCGAGCAGCGCCGACCTCGTGCTGCTCACCTGCGCCGGGCGGCCCGGCGCGGATGTCGCGGAGGCGGCTCGGGCCGCCGCCCATCGAGTGCTCGACCAGCTGCAAACCTGGCTCACCGCACCCCGGTTCGCCGCCTCGACCCTGGTCGTGCTGACCCGGGGAGCGGTACCGGGACACCACGGCGAGGATGTCGCCGACCTGGTCCCCGCGCCGGTGCTGGGGCTGGTGCGCTCGGCGCAGACGGAGAACCCGGACCGGATCGTGCTGGTGGACGTGGACGGCCACGCCGACTCGTTCGCCACGCTGCGCACCCTGGTCGGCGCCGGCGAGCCGCAGTGGGCGGTGCGCGCAGGCACCGTGTCCGTACCCCGGCTGACCCGGACCGGGACGGGGAACGCGGGCCGGCTGAGCCCGCCGGAGGGTACCTCGGACTGGCGCCTGGACCTGCTGGGCGGCGGCACCCTGGACCGACTGGCCCTGGTCGCCAACGCCGAGGCGGCAACACCCCTGGCCGCCGGACAGGTACGGGTCGCGGTCCGGGCCGCCGGCCTGAACTTCCGCGATGTGGTGGTCGCGCTCGGCATGGTCGCCGACACCCGCCCGCCCGGCGGCGAGGGCGCCGGCATCGTCCTGGAGGTCGGGCCGGACGTGCCCGAACTCGCCCCCGGGGACCGGGTGATGGGCCTGTTCGGCGGCGGTACCGGGCCGGTCACCGTGGCCGACCACCGACTCCTCGCGCCGATCCCCACCGGCTGGACGTACGCCCAGGCCGCGGCCGTCCCGGTGGTGTTCCTGACCGCCTACTACGGCCTGGTCGACCTGGCCGACCTGCGTCCGGGCGAAGCACTGCTCGTCCACGCCGCCACCGGCGGAGTGGGCATGGCCGCCGTGCAGTTGGCCGGGCACTGGGGCGTCGAGGTGTTCGGGACCGCCTCGCCCGGCAAGTGGGCGACGTTGCGCGGGCAGGGTGTGGACGACGCGCACCTGGCCTCCTCGCGCGACCTGGGCTTCGCCGACCGGTTCGACGGCGTGGACGTGGTGCTCAACTCGCTCGCGCACGAGTACGTGGACGCGTCGCTGCGGCTGCTCGCGCCCGGCGGCCGGTTCCTGGAGATGGGCAAGACCGACATTCGCGATCGGGACGAGGTGCGGGCCGCGCATCCGGGGCGGGACTACCGCGCGTTCGACCTGATGGACGCAGGCCCGGACCGGATCAAGGAGATCCTGGCCGAGCTGTACGAGCTGTTCGAGACCGGTGTGCTCGACCCGCTGCCGGTGACCACGTGGGATGTCCGGGACGCGGTGGGCGCCTTCCGGCATCTGAGCCAGGCCCGGCACACCGGCAAGATCGTGCTGACCCTGCCCCCTACCCTGGGCGCCGCGCCCGACCCCGCCGGCACCGTACTGATCACCGGCGGCACCGGCACCCTCGGCGGACTGCTGGCCCGCCACCTGGTCACCGCCGGCGGCGCCCGACACCTGCTCCTGGTCGGGCGGCGCGGCCCGGACGCCGAGGGTGCCGCCGAACTGGCTGCCGAACTGGGCGCACTCGGCGCCCGGGTGACCATCGCGGCCTGCGACACCGCCGATCGGGCGGCACTGGCCGCGCTGCTCGCCACGATCCCCGACGAGCACCCGCTGACCTCGGTCGTACACGCCGCCGGCGCCATCGACGACGCCGCGCTGCCCGCGCTCACCCACGAGCAACTCGACCGGGTACTGCGTCCGAAACTGGCCGCCGCCTGGCACCTGCACGAGCTGACCCGCGAACTGGATCTGGCCGAGTTCGTGTTGTTCTCCTCGATGGCGGGCACGTTCGGCGGCGCCGGGCAGGCCAACTACGCCGCCGCGAACACCTTCCTGGACGCGCTCGCCCAGCACCGCCGAGCCCGCGGCCTGGCCGGCACCTCGGCGGCCTGGGGCCTGTGGGCGCAGGCCAGTGGGATGACCGGGCACCTGGCCGCCGACGAACTGGACCGGATCGCCCGCACCGGGGTCGCGGCACTGGCCACCGATCGGGCGCTGGCCCTGTACGACGCGCTGCGCGTGGCCGACCGACCCACGATCGTGCCCGCCCACCTGGACCTGGACGTACTGCGCGGAGCCACCGGCGCGGTACCCGCACTGCTGCGCGACCTGGTCCGGCCGCGCGGTCGCCGGGTCGCCGCCGAGGCGAGCGCCGACCCGACCTCGCTCGCCGAACGACTGGCCCGGATGCCCGAGGAACGGCGCCGGCAGACGCTGCTGACCCTGGTCCGCAAGGAGACCGCCGCCGTGCTCGGCCACGCCACGCCGGAGGCGATCGGCCCGCTGCGCCCGTTCAAGGCGCTCGGCTTCGACTCGCTCACCTCGGTCGAACTGCGCAACCGGATCGGCCTGGCGACCGGTCTGCGGCTCCCGGTCACCCTGGTCTTCGACCACCCCACCCCGGAGGCGCTGGCCGAGCACCTGGGCATCGAGCTGATCGGCCACTCGGCCGCACCGGCGATTCCCGGACCGCGCACCCCGGATCACGACCTCGACCGGGACCCGATCGTGGTGGTGAGCGTCGGCTGCCGCTACCCGGGCGGGGTGGCCGGCCAGGACGAGATGTGGCGGATGCTCGCCGAGGGCACCGACACGATCGGACCCTTCCCCCGGGACCGGGGCTGGGACCTCGACTCGCTCTTCGACCCGGACCCGGATCGGGCGGGCAAGTCGTATGTCCGCGAGGGCGGTTTCGTCGCCGACGCGGTGCACTTCGACGCCGAGTTCTTCGGCATCTCGCCGCGCGAGGCGACCTCGATGGATCCGCAGCAGCGGCTGCTCCTGGAGACCGCGTGGGAGACCTTCGAGCAGGCCGGCATCGACCCCACGGCGCTGCGCGGGAGCAGCACCGGGGTGTTCGTCGGCGCGATGGCCCAGGACTACCACGGCACTTCGCAGGCGATGGCCGAGGGACAGGAGGGCTATCTGCTGACCGGGACCGCGACCAGCGTGATCTCCGGACGGGTCTCCTACGTGCTCGGCCTGGAGGGGCCGGCGGTGACCGTGGACACCGCGTGCTCGTCCTCGCTGGTGGCGCTGCATCTGGCGGCCAACGCGCTGCGCTCGGGAGAGTGCGACCTCGCGCTCGCGGGCGGCGTCGCGGTGCTCACCTCGCCGCAGGCGTTCATCGAGTTCAGCCGGCAGCGCGGACTGTCCGTGGACGGCCGATGCAAACCCTTCGCGGCGGCGGCCGACGGCACCGGGTGGGGCGAGGGCGTCGGCATGTTGCTGGTCGAGCGGCTGTCCGACGCGCGCCGCAACGGGCATCCGGTGCTCGCCGTGGTCCGCGGCTCCGCGGTCAACCAGGACGGCGCCTCCAACGGCCTGACCGCGCCCAACGGGCCGTCCCAACAGCGGGTGATCCGGCAGGCGTTGCACAACGCGGGCCTGGCCCCGACCGACGTGGACGCGGTCGAGGCGCACGGCACCGGGACCACGCTGGGCGATCCGATCGAGGCCCAGGCGCTGTTGGCGACCTACGGGCAGGACCGGCCGGCGGATCGGCCGCTGTGGCTGGGGTCGGTCAAGTCCAACATCGGCCACACCCAGGCCGCCGCCGGCGTCGCGGGCGTGATCAAGATGGTGCTCGCGCTGCGCCACGGTGTGTTGCCGCCGACGCTGCACGTGGACGCGCCGACCCCGCATGTGGACTGGGCCGCCGGGCGGGTGGCGCTGCTCACCGAACCGGTGGCCTGGCCCGAGGGGGATCGGGTGCGCCGGGCCGGGATCTCCTCGTTCGGGGTGAGCGGGACCAACGCGCACGTGATCATCGAGGAGGCCCCCGAGGGCCCGCCCGTCGACCCGATGGACGCCCCCGCGCCGCCGAGCACGGGCGAGCCGGTGCCGTGGGTGCTCTCCGCGCGCTCCGAGGCCGGATTGCGGGCGCAGGCGGCCCGGCTGCGGGACTGGGCCGCGGCCCGGCCCGAGCTCGAACCGGCGGACGTGGCCACGTCGTTGCTGACCGGACGGGCGCTGTTCGAGCGGCGCGCGGTGGTCCGGGGCCGAAACGCCGCCGAACTGGTCGCGGGACTGGCCGAGTTGGCCGACTCGCCGACGACCGGCGAACCGCCGACGGCGATCGGACCCGGCCCGGTGTTCGTCTTCCCGGGACAGGGCTCGCAGTGGCTCGGCATGGCCGTGGAACTCCTGGACACCTGCCCGGTGTTCGCCGACGCCGTGACGGAGTGCGCGGCGGTGATGGACCCGCTGCTCTCGGACTGGTCGCTGCTAGACGTGCTGCGCGGCACCGACGAGGCCACGGCCGCACTGCTGGCCAGGGTCGAGGTGGTACAACCCGTCCTGTTCGCGGTGATGGTGGGTCTGGCCCGCTGGTGGGAATCCCGAGGGGTGCGACCGGCCGCGGTGATCGGCCACTCGCAGGGGGAGATCGCCGCCGCCCACATCGCCGGCTTCCTGTCCCTGCCGGACGCCGCCCGGGTCGCGGTGATGCGCACCCGATCGGTCCAGGCCGCCGGGGTCTGCGGCGGCGGGATGATCGCGGTGGCGATCTCCGCCGCGCAGGCCGAGGAACTGATCGCCCGCACCGGGACGCACGACCTGGTCACCATCGGCGGCATCAACAGCCCGACCAACACGGTGCTTTCCGGCGACCTCGAGGTACTGGCCGAGATAGTGGCGGACTGCGAGCGGCAGGGCGTGCGGGCCCGCTGGATCCCGGCGGCCTACTCCTCGCACTCCCCGCAGATGGACGCCGTCCGGGACGACCTGGAACGCCTGCTCGCCGGCCTCGAACCCACCCCGGGCCGGCTGCCGATGTACTCCACGGTGACCGGCGAACTGCTCGCCGAAGGCGCCGAACTCGACACCGACTACTGGTTCGAGAACATGCGCCGGACGGTGCGCTACGAGGCCGCGGTCGGCGCCGCGGCGGCCGACGGACACACCGTGTTCATCGAATGCAGCCCACACCCGGGCCTGGTGGTGCCGCTCGGCGACACGCTGGACTCGCTCGGGGTGGCCGGTGCCGCGCTGGAGACCCTGCGGCGCGACGACGGCGGCAACGACCGGCTGCTCGCCGCGCTTTCCGCGGCATTCGGGCGCGGCGTCGCGGTGGACTGGGCGGGCCTGCTGCCGGCCCCGGGACGGCGGGTGGCACTGCCCACCTACGCGTTCCAACGGCGCCGGCACTGGGTGGAGCCCGTCGGCCCGGCGGCCCGGGGCGGCGTGGGCTGGGGGCAGTTCGCGGTGGAACACCCGATCCTGGGCGCCGGGGTGGACCTGGCCGACGGGTCGGCCACGGTGTTCACCGGGCGCCTGGACACCGAGTCGCACGGATGGCTCGCCGATCACCTCGTGCTCGGCGAAGTCCTGGTCCCGGGCGCCGTGTTCGTCGACCTGGCGCTGCGCGCCGGCCACCCGCTGGGCTGCGCGGTGGTCGAGGAACTGACCCTGCACACCCCGCTGGTGCTGCCGGATGCGACCGGCGTCCGGGTCCAGGTCACGGTGGCGGCACCGAACACGACCGGAGCACGCACACTGACCGTGCACTCCCGCGCCGAGGACGCGCCCGCCGCCGACCCGTGGGTCCGGCACGCCTCGGGCAGCGTCGTACCGGGCGCACACCCGCCGCGGCAGGACCCCGGCCCGTGGCCGCCGATCGGGGCGGCGGCGCTGTCCGTCGCGGATGTTCCCGAGCGACTGCGCGCGCTCGGCATCGAATACGGCCCGACCTTCGCCGGACTGCGCGCCGCCTGGCGCCGCGGCGACGAGCTGTTCGCCGAGATCGCGCTCACCGCAGAGCCGGAACGCGGCACCGCCCGCTTCGGCCTGCATCCGGCGCTCCTCGAACCGGCGCTGCACGGGCTCGGGTCCGCACCGGCGGACACCGACGGCGAGCCGACCGAGGTACGGCTGGCCTCGTCCTGGCGAGGTGTGTCGCTGGTCGAGAGCACGGCCGCCGCGGTGCGGGTCCGGGTGCGCCCCGGCGAGGGGGACACCGTCGCGGTCGAACTGGCCGACGAGGACGGCCGTTCGCTCGCCACCCTCGACGCGGTGACGCTGCGCCCGTGGTCCGCCGGCCAGGTGCGGGCGGCCGGACGTGGCCGGCCCTGGTTGACCCGAGCGGAGTGGGCGCCGACCGAGCCGACGGACCTGCTCGCCGCGGGGCGGGTGCGGTGGGCCGTGTTGGGGACGCAGGCGTGGGCGGCGGCGGACGTGTACCCGAGTTTCACCGACCTGATCGCCGCCGTCACGGCGGGCGCGCCGGCGCCGGACGTGGTCGTCCTGCCGGTGCCGACCGGCGCGGATGCGATCGGCGGGCCCGACCCCGAGGCGGTTCGGGCGGCGTTGGACGCGGTGCGCGAGACCGTACGGGCCTGGCCGAGCGAAACCGCCCTGGCCGGGGCACGTCTGGTCGTGGTCACCCGCAACGCGGTGTCCGCGCAGGGCGAGGATCCCGTACCGGACCCGGGCCCGGCGGCGGTATGGGGGCTGATCCGCGCGGCCCGGGCCGCGCACCCGCAACGATTCGGGCTTGCCGACGTCGACGAGCACGACGCGTCCTGGCCGGCGCTGTTGGCCGAGTTCTCCGCCGGGCGCACCGAATTCGCGGTGCGCGCCGGCACGGTACTGCTGCCGCGCCTGACCCGGGTACCGGCCGCCGAGGCCGGCGCCGCGCCCTTCGGGCCGGACGGGACCGTACTGGTCACCGGCGGCACCGGCGCGCTCGGCGCCGCGGTGGCCCGGCACCTGGTCGCGGTACACGGGGTACGTCGGCTGGTCCTGGCCGGTCGGGCGGGCGGCGCGGCACCGGACCCGGCCGCGTCGATCCGGGAACTGACCGAGCTCGGCGCGGTGGTCGACGTGGTCGACTGCGACGTGGCCGACCGGACCGAACTGGCGCGGGTACTGGCCGCGATCCCGGACCGCTACCCGCCGGCCGCGGTGGTGCACATCGCCGAGGACTGCGACCCGGACGACCTGCTGCGGGCCAGGGTGGATGCCGCCGTGCACCTGCACGAGCTGACCCGGAAGGCGGAACTGTCCGCATTCGTCACGATCTCCGGCGCGGACGCGCTGCTCGCCCGTCCCGACCGGAGCGGCGGCCCGGAGCAGAGTGGCGGCCCGGATCGGAGCGAAGGGGCCGCCGGTGAGGCGTTCCTGGACGCACTGGCCCGACACCGGCACGAGCTCGGACTGCCCGCGCTCTCACTCGCCTGGGCGGCGGCGGACGAACCCGCCGCCGGACTGCTGCCGATCACGCCGGAGCAACTGGTGGCGTGCTTCGACCAGGCGCTCGGCCGACCGGAGCCCGCCCTGCTCGTGCTGGCCCCGGACCGGGCCGCGCTGCGCCGCGCCGAACCGGGCCTGCCCGCACTGCTGAGCACGTTGGCGGCCGACCCCGAGCGCGGCTCCGGCGCCGGCGTGGCGGCACCCGCGGTGCGCGGCCGGCTGCTCGACCTGCCGGACGACGAACGTGAGGGCGCGCTGGTCGAGTTGGTGCGCGGCTGTGCGGCGGCGATCCTGGGCCACCAGGACCCGAGCACGATCGAGACCGGATCGGCGTTCAAGGACCTGGGCTTCGACTCGCTGACCGCGTTGGAGATGCGCAACCGATTGAAGGCGGCGCTCGGTCTGGCGTTGCCCGCCACGCTGATCTTCAGCCACCCCAACGCGGCGGCCCTGGGCCGGCATCTGCACACGCTGCTGCGTCGCGAGCAGGCGATCTCGTGGGATTCCGTACTCGGCGAGATCGACCGGATCGAGGCGATGCTCGCGCTCCTGGACGACGGCGACCGGGGCCGGGCCGCGGAGCGCCTGCGGGAGCTGCTCGGCCGACCGGAACAGCCGCTCGGCAGCGAAGAGTTCGGCGCGAACGGCAATGGGAGTGGGGGAGGTCGGGATGCGTTCGAGGCGGCCACCGACGAGGAAATGTTCGAGTTCATCGACGGCGGGACCCAGTGATGCCCCCCGGCACTGGCACTGAAGAGCGATCGCGGGGCTGGGACTCTCCCGTCCTCCTGAACCAGTAAGGAGAAGAATCGATGGCGAACGAAGACAAGCTCCGCGACTACCTCCGCCGGGCATCCACCGAGTTGCAGGAGACCCGACTGCGGCTGCGCGACGTCGAGGACAAGTGGCACGAGCCGCTCGCGATCGTCGGGATGCACTGCCGCTACCCCGGCGGTGTGGCCTCCCCGGACGACCTGTGGAACCTGGTCGCCACCGACACCGACGCGATCACCGGACTGCCCCCCGGGCGCGGCTGGGAGGCCGCCGAGGCGGCGACCGGCAGTTCGTACCGGGGCGGATTCCTGGACGACGCGGCCGACTTCGACGCCGAGTTCTTCGGCATCTCGCCGCGCGAGGCGCTCGCGATGGATCCGCAGCAGCGGGTGCTCCTGGAGGCGTCCTGGGCCACCTTCGAGCACGCGGGCATCGATCCGACCGCGCTGCGCGGCAGCCGCACTGGCGTCTTCGTCGGGGTGATCGCCAGCGACTACCTCTCCCGGCTGGCCCGGGTGCCCAAGGAGGTCGAGGGGCACCTGCTGACCGGAAGTCTGGTCAGCGTGGCCTCGGGCCGGTTGGCCTACATGTTCGGTCTGGAGGGCGCGGCGGTCACGGTGGACACCGCGTGCTCGTCCTCGCTGGTCGCGGTACACCTGGCCGGCCAGGCGCTGCGCGCCGGGGAGTGCGATCTGGCGCTGGTCGGCGGGGCCACCGTGCTGGCCACCCCCGGGGCGTTCGACGAGTTCTCCCGGCAGCAGGGGCTCGCCGCGGACGGACGGTGCAAGTCGTTCGCGGCGACGGCGGACGGCACCGGGTGGAGCGAGGGTGTGGGCCTGCTGCTCCTGGAACGGCTGTCCGACGCGCGCCGCAACGGACATCGGGTGCTGGCCGTGGTGCGCGGCTCGGCGGTCAACCAGGACGGTGCCTCGAACGGGCTGACCGCGCCGAACGACCTGGCCCAGGAGCGGGTGATCCGGCAGGCGCTGGCCAATGCGCGGCTTTCGGCGGCGGACGTGGACGCGGTGGAGGCGCACGGCACCGGAACGGTGCTGGGCGACCCGATCGAGGCGCAGGCGTTGCTGGCGACGTATGGGCAGGACCGCCCGGCGGAGCGGCCGTTGCGGCTGGGCTCGATCAAATCGAACATCGGACACGCGCAGGCCGCGGCGGGCGTCGCGGGTGTGATCAAGATGGTGCTGGCGCTGCGCAACGGCGTCCTGCCGCGCACGCTGCATGTGGCCGAACGCACCCCGCATGTGGACTGGGCGGCCGGCCGGGTGGAGTTGCTCACCGAACCGATGGCCTGGCCGGCGGGGGAACGGGTGCGCCGCGCGGGGGTGTCCTCGTTCGGGGTGAGCGGGACGAACGCGCACGTGATCGTCGAGGAGGCGCCACCGGTCGAGTCGGATGCGGCCGCCGAGGTCGAGGACCAGGCGCCGCCGCCGGTCCCGCCGCAGCCGCTGGGCGGGGTGCGGCCGTGGGTGCTTTCGGCCCGCTCCGAGGCCGGATTGTGGGCCCAGGCCGCCCGCCTGCGGGAGTGGGCCGTTGCGCACCCGGAGGCCGATCCGGCCGACGTGGGCCGGTCGTTGGCGACCGGGCGCGCGCTTTGGGGGCATCGGGCGGTGCTGCTCGGGCGGGACACGGCCGAGCTGACCGAGGCACTGGCCGCGGTGGCGGCGGGTGCGCCGGACCCGATCGCCGGCGAGGTCCGGCGCGGGTCCGGGCGAACGGCGGTGCTGTTCACCGGGCAGGGCGTGCCCACCCACGGGATGGGGCGCGAACTCTACGCGGCCTTCCCGATGTTCGCGGACGTCCTGGACGAGGTGTGTGCCGCGTTCGACGCGGTGCTGCCGTTCTCGGTGCGGGATGTGCTGCTGGGTACGGAAGCGGTCACCGAGGACACCGGTGTCGCCCAGCCGGCGCTGTTCGCGTACGAGGTGGCCCTGTATCGGCTGTGGACCTCGTGGGGTTCGACGCCCGACGTGGTGGCCGGCCACTCGCTCGGCGAGGTGGTCGCGGCACACGTGGCCGGGGTGTTCTCGCTCACGGACGCGGTGGCGTTCGTCGCCGCCCGGGCCGCGCTGATGAGCGCACTGCCGGCCGGCGGCGCGATGGTCGCGGTGGGCGCTTCGGAGGGTGTGGTCGCGGGACTGTTGGGCGATTACCCAGAGTTGGCCGTCGCGGCGGTGAACGGTCCGTCGAGCGTGGTGGTTTCCGGTCCGACGGAGGCCATCGAGGCGGTGCTCCGGGCGTGTGCGGAGCGTGGGCTGCGGCATTCGCGGCTGCGGGTCTCGCACGCGTTCCATTCCGCGCTGATGGACCCGATGCTCGGGCAACTCGCCGAGGTGGCCGCGACGTTGGCGCTACGTCCCCCGGTGATCCCGATCGGGTCCGACGTCACCGGGCGGCTCGCGACGGCGGAGCAGGTGTGCGACCCGGCGTATTGGGTCGAGCAGGTGCGGCGCACGGTGCGGTTCGGGGACGTGCTGGGCACACTGCGCGCGGACGGCGTGCGTACGTTCGTCGAGATCGGGCCGGACGCGGCGCTGACCCCGATGGTCGCCGATGTCACGGCGGACGCGCCCGACGTGCTGGCGGTGGCCACCCGGCGGCGGGACCGGGACCCGGTGACGGGCGTGGTCGAGGCGCTGGCCCGGGTATTCGTCCGCGGCGCGGCGGTGGACTGGGCCGCGCTGCTGCCCGGGACCCGCCGCTGGGTCGACCTGCCGACCTACGCCTTCACCCGGCAGCGCTTCTGGCTGGACGCGGGTACCGCCGCGGGCGACCCGGCGGGCCTGGGCCAGGGCACGGTGGATCACCCGCTGCTCGGCGCGGTGGTGGGCCTGGCGGACGGACACGGTTCGTTGTTCACCGGCCGGTTGTCCCTGGACACCCATCCGTGGCTGGCGGATCACGTGGTCCTGGACACGGTGTTGCTCCCGGGCACGGCATTCCTCGAACTGGCGTTGCACGCGGGACGCCGGGTGGGCGTCGACCGGGTCGAGGAACTGTCCCTGGAGACCCCGCTCGCGTTCGGGGAACGTGGCGGACTCCAGGTGCAGGTGTGGGTCGAGGCCGCCGCCGAGGACGGGCGGCGCGCGCTCACCATCCACTCCCGCCCGGACCACGACGACCCGGACGAACCGTGGATCCGCAACGCGGTGGGCACCCTCGCCCCGGTCGAGGATCCGGCCGCGGTCGTCGAGCAGCCGGCGACCATCGACCCGGCGCACTGGCCGCCGGTGGACGCCACGCCGGTGCCGATCGACGACTTCTACCCGTGGCTGGCGGACAACGGCGTGGCCTACGGACCCTCGTTTCGCGCGGTGCGCGCGGTCTGGCGGCGCGGCGAGGAGATCTTCGGCGAGATCGCGCTGCCCGAACAGGTGGCGTACGAGGCCGACCGGTTCGGCGTGCACCCCGCGCTGATGGACGCGACGCAACACCTCCTCGGGATCGCCGCGTTCGCCGAGCCGGCCGAGCAGGGCACCGGTGCCCTGGCGCTGCCGTTCTCGTGGCGCGACGTGCGGCTGTGCACGCCCGGCGCGGCGACGGTACGCGCCCGCGTGCTGCGGACCGGGCCGGAATCGGTGTCGCTGAGTCTGGCGGACGAGGACGGGCGACCCGTCGCCGAGGTGGCGTCGCTGGCCGTACGGCCGATCTCGCCCGAGCAGTTGCGCAGCGCGACGGCCGGACGCCGGGACCCGCTGTACGCACTGCGGTGGACCCCGATGCCGCGCCCGGCCGCCGGCTCCGCGCCGGCCGGCGGGCAGTGGGCGATCATCACCGGGCCCGAGCACACGTCCGACGACGAGCGGCTCGCGGCTCGGCTCGGCGCCGTCGCGCACCCCGACCTGGCCGCCCTCGCCGCCGCGATCGACGCCGGCCTGCCCGCCCCCGAGGCGGTCCTGCTCCCGTGGCCCGCCGCACCGGCACCTGCGCCGGACGGCGACGTACCGGACCCCGACGACGTACACGCCGCGGTGCATCGGGCCCTGGCCGTCGTGCAGACCTGGCTGGCCGACCAGCGGTTCGCCGCCGCCCGGTTGATCGTGGCCACCCGGGGCGCGGTGGCCGTGGCCGACGAGGACCGGGCCGACGGGGCCCGGGCCGACCTGGCCGCCGCGGCGGTCGGCGGCCTGGTCCGCTCCGCACAGTCCGAACACCCGGACCGGCTGCTACTGGTCGACCTGGACGAGGACCCGGCGTCGGTGCGCGTACTGCCGGCGGTACTCGGCGCGGGCGAGCCACAACTGGCCATCCGGGCCGGTGTTTTGCACCTTCCCAGGCTCACCCGCACCCCCGCGGTCGAACCGGCCGCGCCGCTGTTCGGGCCCGAGGGCACCACCCTGGTCACCGGCGGCACCGGCGCGCTCGGAGCCCTGGTGGCCCGGCACCTGGTGGCCGCGCACGGCGTACGCCGCCTGGTGCTGGCGAGCCGGCGCGGGATCGCCGCCCCCGGCGCCGGGCTGCTGGCGGCGGAGCTGACCGAACTGGGCGCACACGTGCACGTGGCGGCCTGCGACGTCGGCGACCGGGCCGAGCTGGCCAAACTGCTCGGCGCCATCCCGGCCGATCACCCGCTGTCCGCCGTCGTGCATGTCGCGGGCGTCGTCGACGACGGGGTGATCGGCGCCCTGACGCCGAGCCGGGTGGACCGGGTCCTGGCCCCCAAGGTGGACGCGGCGCTGCACCTGCACGAGCTGACCCGGGACGCCGAACTGTCCGCATTCGTTCTGTTCTCCTCGGTGGCCGGCGTGATCGGCAGCCTCGGACAGGGCAACTATGCGGCCGGCAACGCGTTCCTGGACGCCCTCGCCCGGCGGCGGCAGGTCCTCGGGCGGCCTGCGGTGTCCCTGGCCTGGGGCCTGTGGGCACAGGAAAGCGGCCTGATGCGCGACGAGTTCGCGGACACCGACCGACAGCGGATCAACCGCAGCGGGGTACTGCCGCTGTCCGACGAGCAGGGCCTGGCCCTGTTCGACGCCGCCCTCGCGCACGGGGACCCGATGCTCGCCCCGGTCCGCCTCGACCTGGCCGCGCTGCGCCGCCTTGAGGACGAACTCCCGGTGATCCTGCGTGGGTTGATCCCCGCGCAGCGCCGCGACGGCACCCGGCCCGGTACGGACGAGACCCGCAAACTGGCCCAGCGGCTGGCCGGCCGGTCGGAGGCCGAGCAGTTGCGGCTGCTCACCGAACTGGCCCGGGCGCAGGCCGCCGTGGTGCTCGGACACGCCGGCGCCGAAGCAGTCGCCGCCGATCGGGCGTTCACCGAGCTGGGCTTCGACTCGCTCACCGCACTGGAGATGCGCAACCGGCTCAACGCGGTCACCGGCCTGCGGCTGCCCGCGACCGTGTTGTTCGACTACCCCAACGCCGGCGCCCTGGCCCGCTTCCTGCGCGCCGAGACGCTGCGCGTACCGGCCCTGGCCCAGGCCCCGAACGGCAGCCCGGCGCGGCCCGGGTCGACCGACGAGCCGATCGCGATCGTGGCGATGAGCTGCCGCTATCCCGGCGGCATCGACTCGCCCGAGGAGCTGTGGCGCTGCGTCGCCGACGGAGTGGACCTGGCCTCGTCCTTCCCCACCGACCGGGGCTGGGACCTGGGCGCGCTCTACGACCCCGACCCGGACCGCTCCGGGCGCTGCTACACCCGCCGGGGCTCGTTCATGCGCGACATCTCCCGGTTCGACGCCGAGCTGTTCGGGATCTCCCCGCGCGAGGCACTGGCGATGGACCCGCAGCAGCGCCTGCTCCTGGAGACCTCGTGGGAGGCGTTCGAGCGGGCGGGCATCGACCCGGCCTCGCTGCGCGGCAGCAACACCGGGGTGTTCGCGGGCCTGATGTACGCGGACTACGCGGCCGGGCGGGTGCACGACGTCGCCGACGAACTGGAGGCGTACATCGGCAACGGCAACTCGTTCGGCGTCGCCTCCGGGCGGGTCGCCTACACCCTGGGCCTGGAAGGCTCCGCGGTGACCGTGGACTCGGCCTGCTCGTCCTCCCTGGTCGCACTGCACTGGGCGGCACACGCACTGCGCATGGGCGAATGCGACCTGGCCCTGGCCGGCGGGGTGACGGTGATGTCCACGCCCAGCGTGTTCGTCGAGTTCGCCCGGCAGCGCGGACTGGCCCCGGACGGGCGATGCAAGTCGTTCGCGGCGGCGGCCGACGGCACCGCGTGGGGCGAGGGAATCGGCATGTTGCTGGTCGAGCGGCTGTCCGACGCGCGCCGCAACGGGCATCCGGTACTCGCCGTGGTCCGCGGCTCCGCGATCAACCAGGACGGCGCCTCCAACGGCCTGACCGCGCCCAACGGGCCGTCCCAACAGCGGGTGATCCGGCAGGCGTTGGCCAACGCCGGACTGTCCACGGCGGACGTGGACGCGGTCGAGGCGCACGGCACCGGGACGGTGCTCGGCGACCCGATCGAGGCCCAGGCGCTGCTGGCCACGTACGGGCAGGACCGGCCCGAGGAACGCCCGCTGTGGCTGGGCTCGATCAAATCGAACCTCGGCCACACCCAGGCGGCGGCCGGGGTGGCCGGGGTGATCAAGATGGTGATGGCGATGCGGCACGGCGTACTCCCGCCCACGCTGCACGTGGACGCGCCGTCGCCACACGTGGACTGGTCCACCGGCCGGGTCGAACTGCTCGCGGAGGGGCGCTCCTGGCCCGAGGTGGGCCGGGCCCGCCGGGTCGGGGTGTCCTCGTTCGGGATCAGCGGGACCAACGCGCACGTGATCCTGGAACAGGGCCCGGAAGCGCCGGATCCCGGGCCGGCGACGGATGTTCCCGGGACCGGGATCGGCGGCGTGCTGCCGTGGGTGTTGTCCGCGCGCACCGAGGCCGGGCTACGCGAGCAGGCGGCCCGGCTGCGGGACTGGGCGGCGGCCCACCCCGAGGCCGAACCGGGCGATGTGGCCTGGTCGTTGGCCGCCGGGCGGGCGGTGTTGGAGCGGCGCGCGGTGGTGTGGGGCCGGGACGGCGCGCAGCTGACGGCGGGCCTCGACGCGCTGGCCACGGGCCGCGAATCGGCCGCCCGTTCGGTGGCATCGGGCGGGATCGGCGTCGCCGGCGAGCCGGCCGGACCGGTCTTCGTCTTTCCCGGACAGGGCTCGCAGTGGATCGGCATGGCCGCGGAACTCCTCGACGAATGCCCGGTGTTCGCGGCGACCGTGACGGAGTGCGCGGCGGCGATGGACCCGCTGCTCGCGGACTGGTCGCTGCTCGAGGTGCTGCGCGACGCATCGGCCGCGCTGCTCGAACGGGTGGACGTGGTCCAGCCCGTGTTGTTCGCAGTGATGGTCGGCCTGGCGCGGTGGTGGGAGTCGTGCGGGGTACGGCCCAGTGCGGTGATCGGACACTCCCAGGGCGAGATCGCCGCGGCACACGTCGCGGGCCATCTGTCGCTGGAGGACGCGGTCCGGATCGTGGTGCTGCGCAGCCGGGCCCTGCGTGGCCTCGCGGCCTCCGGCGACGGGATGTTGTCGGTGGGTGTATCGGCCGAGCGGGCCCGGGAGTTGCTGGCGGCGACGGAGGGACTGTCGCTGGCGGCGGTCAACGGCCCGACGAGCGTGGTGTTGTCCGGCTCGGTGGCGCGACTGACCCCGATCGCGGCGGCCTGTGACCGCGACGGCGTACGGGCGCGCTGGATTCCGGTGGACTACGCGTCGCACTCGGCGCGGATGGACGACGTACGCGAGGTGCTGGCCGAGTCGCTCGCACAGGTCGAACCCCGGGCGGGCCGGGTGCCGATGTATTCGACGGTCGGCGGCGAGCGGATCACCGATCCGAGCGAGTTGGGCGGCGCGTACTGGTTCGAGAACCTGCGCCGCACCGTCGAGTTGGAGACGGCGGTCGGCGCGGCGGTCGCCGCCGGACACACGATCTTCGTCGAATGCAGTCCGCATCCGGGCCTGGTGGTGCCGATCGGGGACACCCTCGACGCGCTGGAGGTCGGCACCGGGAAGGTCCTGGAGACGCTGCGCCGGGGCGAGGGCGGCGCGGACCGCCTGGTCGCGGCGCTGGCGGCGGCGTTCGTGGTGGGCCTGCCGGTGGATTGGGCGGGCGTGTCGGGGCACGACGGGGTGCGGCGCGTGCAGCTGCCGACGTACGCCTTCCAGGGACGGCGGTTCTGGCTCGACCCGGACATGGGTACGGCGTTGCCCGGGCGTACCGCCGGCCGGCCGGCGGTGCCGGCGGGCGATGCCGAGGACAGCCGGCTGTGGGCGGCGATGGCCGCGGCGGGGCCCGAAGAGCTGGCGGCCGAGCTGGAATTGGCGGCGGACGCGCCGCTGAGCGAGGTGCTCCCCGCGCTGTCCTCGTGGCGGGCGCGCCGGCGGGCGGATGCCACGGTACGCGGGTGGCGATACGGGGTGCGGTGGGAACCGTGGACCGTGGGTGCGGGGTCGCCGATCGCCGGGCGTTGGCTGCTGGTGGCGCCGACCGACGAGGCCGGGGACGTGGTGACGGCTGCGGTCACGGCCGCGGTGACCGCCGCGCTGACGGAGCGCGGGGCCGACGTGTCGGTGCTGTCGGTCGACCGGATGCACGGGGATCGGGCCGAACTGGCCCGGCGGTTGGGCGAGATCGCCGATGGCGAGGCCGTTGCCGGGGTGCTCGCACTGTCCGTGGCGGTCGCCGCTCCGTTGGCCGCGTCGACGGCGGTGTTGACCCTGGTGCAGGCGCTCGGGGACACCGGCATCGAGGCACCGCTGTGGCTGGTCACCCGGGGCGCCGTGTCGGTGCTGGGCGAGGCGCCGACGAGCGTCGCGGGAGCGGCGGTACAGGGCCTCGGTCGGGTGGTCGGCTTGGAGCAACCCGGGCGCTGGGGTGGGCAGATCGATCTGCCGGAGACGGTGGACACCCGAGTGGCCGGGATCCTCGCCGAGGTGCTGTCCGCTACGACGGACGAGGACGAGATCGCGATTCGGCCGCTGGGGGTGTTCGTCCGCCGGCTGGCCAGGTTGCCCAGGGCCGAGGAGGGCGGCGGCGCAACGGCCCGGTGGCGGCCCGGCGCCACGGCGCTGGTCACCGGCGGCACCGGCGCACTGGGCGGGCGGGTGGCCCGATGGTTGGTGCGCGAGGGGGTCGAACGGGTGATCCTCACCGGTCGACGCGGGCCGGCTGCGCCGGATGCCGCGCGGCTGTGCGAGGAACTGACGGCGGCCGGTGCCGAGGTGTCGGTACTCGCGTGCGATCTGGGCGATCGGGACGCGGTGGCCGGGCTGCTGGCCTCGGTCCGGGCGCAGGGCCGACGGATCGACACCGTCGTGCATGCGGCGGGCACCGTGGTGGTCGGGCCGCTGGCGGCGACGACGGGCGCCGAACTCGCCGACGCGTTGGCGGCGAAGGCCGGCGGCGCACTCCTGTTGGACGAGTTGGCGCAGTCCGAAGAGCCCGACACGGTCGTCTACTTCTCCTCCGCGGCGGGGGTATGGGGTGGCGCGGGGCAGGGGCCGTACGCGGCGGCGAACGCCGGCCTCGACGCCCTTGCCGAACAGCGCCGGGCCCGCGGCCTGCGCACGGTCTCGATCGCCTGGGGGCAGTGGGCCGGCGGCGGCATGGCCGAGGGGCCGGCCGGAGAACACCTGGCCCGGATCGGGGTGCCGGCGATGGACCCGGATCGAGCCCTGGAGGCACTGCGCCAGGCCCTGGACGAGGACCTGACCTGCGTCACGGTGGCCGACGTGGACTGGCCCAGGTTCGCCGCCGGGTACACCGCCGCCCGACCGCGACCGCTGATCGCCGATCTGGTGGCGACGGAGGTCCCGGCGGAGCCGGCCGCGGGAGCCATCGCCTCTCCCGACGGCGCGAGCGCGTTGCGGGCCCGGCTGGCGGAGTTGGCCGCGCCGGAGCGGGACGCGCAGTTGCTGGAGCTGGTGCGGACCGAGGTGGCCGCCCAGCTCGGACACGCCGACCCGGCCGCGATCGAGCCCGAACGGCCGTTCCGGGACCTGGGGTTCGACTCGCTGGCGGCGGTGGGGCTGCGCAACCGGCTGACCGAGACGATCGGCCTCAAGCTGCCGAGCACGCTGGTCTTCGACCACCCCACGGCGGCGGCCTTGGCCGCGCATATCGCCGTCGAGGTCTTCGGGCCGGCCGCCGACGGGCTCGCGGTGTTCGCGGAGTTGGACCGGCTGGAGGCGACCCTGGCCGAACTGGCGCAACGCCCCGACGACTTCGCCGAACGGGCGCGGGTGGGCGCGCGGTTGGCCGAACTGACCGCGAAATGGCGGGACACGCCGGCCCCGAATGGCGCTGCGGCGGCCGAAGCCGGCGCGGACTTCGACGCGGCGAGTGACGAGGAGATCTTCGACATGATCGGCAAGGAGTTCGGCATCTCCTGAGCAGCAGCCGTCGGCACCGACCGCCGGCCGTACCGGACAGCAGCTCGACCCGATCGGGCGAGACGACACAGGGAATGGGAATGTCGAACGAAGAACGGCTGCGGCACTTCCTCCGCGAGACCGCCACGGATCTCCGGCGCACCAGGCAGCGGTTGCTGGAGGTCGAGTCGGCCGGCCGGGAGCCGGTGGCCATCGTGGCGATCGGCTGCCGGCTGCCCGGGGGCGTCCGGTCCGCCGAGGATCTGTGGGAGCTGGTCCGGACCGGGACGGACGCCATCTCGGGCTTCCCACCGGACCGGGGATGGGACCCGGAGGGGATGTACGCCGACGTGCTCGGGGCGGCGGCCGGCTCGACCACGCGCCAGGGCGGATTCGTCTACGACGCGGCCGAGTTCGATGCCGAGTTCTTCGGCATCTCGCCGCACGAGGCATTGGCGATGGACCCGCAGCAGCGGCTGGTCCTGGAGACCGCCTGGGAGACGTTGGAGCGGGCCGGCATCGATCCGCTGTCGGTGCGCCGCAGCCGCACGGGTGTGTTCGTCGGCGCCTCGGCGCTCGGCTACGGCGGCGGCCTCGGCAGCGGGGCCGCCGAGGTCCAGGGCCATCGGGTCACCGGCGGCTCGATGTCCGTGGTGTCCGGCCGGGTGGCCTACACGCTCGGCTTGGAGGGCCCGGCGGTCACCCTGGACACGGCGTGCTCGTCGTCCCTCGTGGCCCTGCACCTGGCCGCGCACGCCCTGCGGGCAGGGGAGTGCGATCTTGCCCTCGCGGGTGGCGTCACGGTGATGGCCCGGCCGACCGCCTTCGTGGAGTTCTCCCGGCAGGGCGGATTGTCGGCGGACGGTCGGTGTCGGTCGTTCGCGGCGGCGGCGGACGGCACCGGGTGGGGCGAGGGGGTCGGGCTGCTGCTTGTGGAGCGGTTGTCGGACGCGGTGCGCAACGGACATCCGGTACTGGCCGTGCTGCGCGGGTCCGCCGTCAACCAGGACGGCGCCTCCAATGGCCTGACCGCGCCGAACGGACCCGCGCAACAGCGGGTGATCCGACAGGCGTTGCGCAGCGCCGGACTGGCCGCGACGGAGGTGGACGTGGTCGAGGCGCACGGGACCGGAACGGTACTGGGCGATCCGATCGAGGCGCACGCCCTGTTGGCGACCTACGGGCGGGATCGGGCGGCGGATCGGCCGTTGTGGCTGGGGTCGGTGAAGTCGAACATCGGACACACCCAGGCGGCGGCGGGCGTCGCGGGGGTGATCAAGATGGTGATGGCACTGCGGCACGGGGTGTTGCCCCGCACGCTGCACGTGGACGCGCCGTCGCCCCAGGTGGATTGGTCGACCGGACACGTCTCGCTGCTCACCGACGAGGTGTCGTGGCCCGAGGGGGAGCGGGTGCGGCGGGCCGGCATCTCGTCCTTCGGGATCAGCGGCACGAACGCGCATGTGATCGTGGAACAGGCGCCCTCGTCGTCGCCTGCGTCGAGCGGGCCCGCCGAGCCCGAACCGGCGGATGGTGTGGGCGGGTTGATTCCGTGGGTGGTGTCGGCGCGATCCGAGGCAGCGCTGCGGGCGCAGGCCGCCCGGTTGCGGGATCGGGTGGGCGAAGGTCCCACGTCGGCGGCGGATGTGGGCCGGTCCCTGCTTTCCGGGCGGGCGTTGCTCGATCAGCGGGCCGTGGTGCTCGGCCGGGACCCCGACGAGCTGGCGCGTGGGTTGCACGCGGTGGCGACCGGCGCGACCGGTGCGGTCGAACTGTCGGAGGTGGGAACCCCGGTGGTGGTGACGGGGAGTGCACCGCGTGGCGGTGGGGGCGCGGGGGGCGCCGGTGGTCGGGCCGCCGGACCGGGTGCGGTCGTGTTCAGCGGGCAGGGCGGCCGGCTGTTCGGGGCGGGTCGCGAACTGTACGCGACATTCCCGGTGTTCGCCGCCGCGTTGGACGAGGTGGGGGCGGCGTTCGATGCGGTGTCGGCGTTCTCGGTGCGCGATGTGTTGCTGGGCGCCGAGGGGATGTCGGAGGCCGCGGCGGAGGACACCGGGGTGGCGCAGCCGGCGCTGTTCGCGTTCGAGGTGGCGCTGTATCGGCTGTGGAGCTCGTGGGGGCCGGTTCCGGACTTCGTGGTCGGGCACTCGTTGGGCGGGATCGTCGCGGCGCACGTGGCGGGCGTGTTCTCGCTCGCGGACGCGGTGACGTTCGTGGCGGCGCGGGCCCGGTTGATGAGTGCACTGCCCGCCGGTGGGGCGATGCTCGCGGTGGGGGCGAGCGAGCAGCAGGTGACCGCGTTGCTCGCGGGCGAGCCGGCCGCGCGGGTGGCGGTCGCGGCGGTCAACGGCCCGGCGAGTGTGGTGGTTTCCGGTCCGGCGGAGGCCGTCGACGAACTGGCCGGGTGGTGCGCGGCGCGCAGTTGGCGGTGTTCGCGGCTGCGGGTCTCGCACGCCTTCCACTCGGCGCTGATGGAGCCGATGCTGGACGAACTGCGGTTCGTGCTGGCCGGGTTGGCCTTCGCCGAGCCCGCGATCGTGCTCGTCTCGGACACCAGTGGGCAGGTGGCGTCGAGCAAGCAGGTGTGCGATCCGGAGTACTGGGTGGAACACGTGCGCCGCGCGGTGCGGTTCGGCGATGCGGTGGGCACGCTGCGCGAGCGCGGGGTGACCACGTTCGTCGAACTCGGCCCGGACGCCGCGCTGACCGCGATGGTGGCCGAGTGCACGGCCGGAGCGCCCGAGGTGGCCGCACTGGCCGTGCAGCGGCGGGGGCGATCGGGGGTCGCCACCCTGGCCGGGGCGTTGGCGACGGCGTTCGTGCGCGGGCTGCCGGTGGACTGGGCCCGGGCGTTGGGCGGCGACGTGGGTGGCCGGCGGGTGGACTTGCCGACGTACGCCTTCCAGGGACGGCGCTACTGGCTGGCGGCGGAACCGTCGCGGGCGGTGGGCGAGCCGTCGGGCGACCCGGCGGACGGGCCGTTGCCCGACCCGGCGGACTCGTCGTGGTGGGACGCGGTCGAGGGCTCGCGGGCGGATGAACTGGCCGAGTTGCTGGCGGTATCCGAGGATGCGCCGCTGCGCGAGGTGGTGCCCGCGCTGTCCGCCTGGCGGGCTCGGGGAAGGGTGGCCGCGACGGCGGCGTCCTGGCGCTATGCGGTGCGCTGGGAACCGTGGGGCGGCGCCTCGGGCAACTCCGCGGCACTGTCCGGCCGTTGGCTGGTCGTGGCGCCGGCCGGGTGTGCGTCGGCCGATGCGGTGGCGCGGGTGCTGGCCGGGTGTGGTGCCGAGGTGCTGCGCAGCGGTGGCGAGGAGTCGACCGGGCTGCCGACCGGGCTGCCGTCCGGTGTCGACGCCGAACCGCTCGCGGGAATCGTGTCGTTGCTCGGGGACGGGGCGACCCAGGACGACGCCGGCCTGGTGGCGAGTGTGGCGGCGACGGAGGCCCTGGTTCGGGCCCTGGGTGCGGCGGGGGTCGCGGCGCCGCTGTGGTGTGTGACCCGCGGCGCGGTGTCGGTGACCGGGGAGGACCTGGACAGTGTGGTGGGGGCCGGGTTGTGGGGCCTGGGGCTGGTGCTGGGCCTGGAGCAGCCTCGGCGTGGGGGCGGACTGGTCGATCTGCCGGCGGCGCCGGATGAACGGGCGTTGGGTGTGCTGGCCGGCGTGTTGGTGGGAGCGGGCGGGGACTCGGGGGAGGACCAGTTCGCGATTCGGCCGCTCGGGGTGTTCACCCGTCGGTTGACCCCGCTGCCGGCCGGCCCGGCGACACGGGTGGTGCGCACCCGCGGGGCGGCGCTGATCACGGGTGGGACCGGCGCGTTGGGCGCGCACGCCGCTCGGTGGTTGGTCGGCAGCGGGACCGAGCGGGTGATCCTGCTCGGGCGGCGGGGCGCGGCGGCACCGGGCTATGCCGAGCTGCGTGCCGAACTGGTCGCGGCCGGGGCCGAGGTGGTGCCGATCGTATGCGACCTGAGCGAGCCGGACGCGGTCGGCCGACTGCGGGCCGCGTTGCCGGTGGATGGTCCGCGGATTCGGACCGTGGTGCACGCGGCCGGCGTGCCGGGGGCGACCTCGGCGATCGGGTCCGGCTCTCCCGCCGAGGTGGCGCAGACCATTACGGCCAAGGTCGCCGGTGCGTTGGCGCTGGACGCGCTGTTCGGGGCCGCGGCGGGCGATGGCGACGGCGAGGCGCTGGACACGTTCGTCCTGTACTCGTCCGGCGCGGGTGTGTGGGGTGGGGCCGGGCAGGGCGCGTATGCGGCGGCCAACGCGTTCCTGGACGCGCTCGCCGTGCGGCGTCGGCAGCGCGGACTGCCGGCCACCTCGATCGCGTGGGGGCCGTGGGCCGCGGGCGGGATGGCCGACGGGGAGGCCGCGCGGTTGCTGGCGCGGGTCGGGGTACGGCCGATGGACCCGGGGACGGCCTTGGCCGCGCTGGGATCCGCGTTGGCCGAGGACCGGACGTGTGTGACGGTCGCCGATCTGGATCGGGCCAGGTTCGTGGCCGGGTACACCTCGGGCCGGGCCCGGCCGTTGATCACCGATCTGCTCCCGCCCGAACTCCCCTCGGCAGCTCCGGAGTTCCGCCGCGATGGGGGCAAGTGGGACGCCGCGTCGACCCGGTCGCCCGCCCGGTTGGCGGCGGATCTGCTCGATCTGGTGCGGGACGAGGTGGCGGCACAACTGGGCCATGCCACGGGCGCGGCGATCGAACCGGGCCGCACGTTTCGCGAGCTGGGCTTCGACTCGCTGGCGGCGGTGGGTCTGCGCAATCGGCTCGCGGAGGCCACCGGGGTGCATTTGGCGGGCACCCTGACCTACGACCACGAGTCGCCGGGGGCACTGGCCGAGCACCTGGTCACCGTGCTGCGCGAGGGCACCGCCGAGACCCGGCCGGCCCACCTCGCGCCCGGCGCCGAGGACTCGAACGAGCTGCTTGGCACCGTGTATCGCAAGCTGGCCCTGCTCGGCCAAATGGACGACGCCGAGTCGTTGTTGGCCGGTGCGGCCGGGCTGCGGCGGACCTTCGACGGGCCGAAGCGGCTCGCCGAGGCGCCCGGCTTCGTGCGGCTCGCGCGCGGCGACAGGACGCGGACTCGGGTGATCTGCTTCCCGCCGTTCGCGCCGGTCGAGGGGGCGATCCAGTTCGGCCGACTGGCCGCGTCGTTCGAGGACTTCTGCGACACGGCAGTGGTCACCGTACCGGGCTTTCGCCCGGACGAGCCGTTGGCCGCCTCGTTGGACGTGCTGCTCGACCTGCTGGCCGAGAGCACGCTGCGCTGCGCCGAGGCCGAGCCGTTCGTACTCCTTGGCTACTCGTCCAGTGGTTGGCTCGCGCAGGGCGTGGCGACCGGATTGGCGGCGGCCGGCCGGCCGGCGGCGGGTCTGGTGTTGTTGGACACCTACCTGCCCGCGTCGATGTCGCGCCGGATGCGCAAGGCGATGAACTACGAAGTCATGGTGCGCAGGCAGGCGTTCACCGCCTTGGACTACACCGGGCTGACCGCGATCGGCACCTATCGCCGGATGTTCCGGGGGTGGGATCCGAAGCCGGGAAGCGTACCCACCCTCGTGGTGCGCCCGTCGCGCTGCGTCCCCGGTTCTCCGGAGGAGCCGATGACCGGCGAGGACTGGCGCTCGACCTGGCCGCACGAGCATACGGCCGTCGAGGTGGAGGGGGACCACTGCACGATGATCGGCGAACACGCGGAGCAGACCGGCACGGTGGTGCGCGAATGGGTCGCGGGCCTGGCGGGTGGTGGGGCGGACCACCACTCGACCTCGGAGCACGGGAAAGGAATGTCATGAGTGACCGGAACCATCTTCAACCAGGCTCCATTTCGCACCTGGACGCGCAATTCCTCGCGCATCGGGCCGCGATCGGGGACGTGATCGCCGCCTACAGCCTGTACTACGACTCGGGCGACTTCGACGGGCTCGGCGAGCTGTTCACCGAGGACGCGCGATACACGTTCACCCCCGCGCCGGAGGGCTTTCCGCCGGCGGTGTCCGGTCGGGACAAGATCGTGCTTGCGATGGCCGCGCTGCGCGAGCACAACATCCGCACCCGGGTGGCGCACCAGCGGCACTTCACCACGAACACCGTGATCACCCGGTTGGACGCGGCGACGGCCGAGGCGAGGTCGCTGATGTGCGTGGGTTTTGCGCACGAGCTGGACGGGCGGCAGGAGTTCAGCCGCAGCGGGATGTACGCCGACGTACTGACCCGGGAGGGCGATCGGTGGCGGATCGCCGATCGGCACCTGTGGTTGCTGGAACTGCCCATGATCGGGCCCGGCGCCGCGTCCGGCGGGGAGGAGCGGCCGTGATTCCGGTACTCGAACTGGTCCAGATCTCGACGCTGCCCGACGCCGAACGCGAACTCGAGGCGCTGGCCCGACGGTACCCGGTGATCCGCACCCGACAGGTCGGCGGCGTCGAGGCGTGGACCGTGCTCGGCGCCGGCCTGACCCGGCAACTCCTCGGCGACCCGAGGTTGTCCAACGACCTGCACGCGCACGCCCCGCACGCCGCCCAGTCGGCGGACGGGCCGACGGTGCTCTTCGAGCAGGACAACCCCGACCATGCGCGCTATCGCCGGTTGGTCAGCGCCGCGTTCGCCTCGCGCGCGGTGCGCGACCTGGAACCGCGGATCGTCGACATAGCGCGTGGGCTGCTGGATCGGCTGCCGGCCGAGGGCACGGTCGACATCATCGAGGCATTCGCCAATCCCTTCCCGCTGGAGGTGATTTGCGAACTCCTCGGCGTGTCGATGGCGGACCGCGAGGTGTTCCGGACCCGGGTGGCGAACATGGACTCGCCGGCGCCGGCCGTACGCCGAGCCGCGATGGACGCGTTCGTCGCGTACTGCGCGACCCTGGTCGAGGCGAAGCGGGCGCGGCCGACGCAGGATCTGCTGAGCGAGCTGGTCCAGGCCGAACTGGAGGACGGCTCGGCGCTGTCGGCGAACGAACTGATCGGCTTCGGGTCGGTGCTGCTGTTCGCCGGCCATGTCACCACGGCCTATCTGATAGCCGCCGCACTCCTGGAACTACTCACGCACGACGAGCAGTTGGCCGCACTGCGCGCCGACCCGGGGTTGGTGGAGAGCACCGTCGAGGAGGCCCTGCGCTTTCGCGGGTCGCTGCTGTCCACGACGAACCGGGTGGCGCTGACCGACCTGGAGATCGGTGGAGTCACGGTACGGCGCGGAGAGTTGGTCCGCTTCCTGCTGTCCGCCGCCAACCGCGACCCGGCGATCCGGGAAGATCCGCACACCTTCGACATAGCCCGGGCCACGACGGCCCACCTGGGCTTCGGCCACGGCCCCCACTTCTGCCTGGGCCAACGCCTGGCCCGACAGGAGATCAAGGTGGCGCTCACCGAGATAGTCGGGCGATACGGGAGGCTGGAACTCGCCGTTCCGACGGAGAAGTTGCGGTGGCGGTCGTCGGACTTCCTGCGGGGGTTGGCGGAGTTGCCGCTGAGCTTCGGCGCGGGGTGAGCCGGAGGCGGGGGCATGAGCGCTGACGCGCCGCCGGGGCACCACGTAGGCTCCGTGCTACGTCTACCGGTTCACCGTCGCCGACGCCGCGTTGCGCGCCTACCTGCTCGACCGCCAGCTCCCGATGCCCGCCTACCCGGCCGAGACCGCGCCGCCGCCGGGGACCATGGCGCCGTGAGCCGCGCGGGGGTCGGACAGCGCCGGTGTCCGACCCCCGCGTTACGCCGCATCGACCGGCAGCAGCGGGTGATGGCACGCCACCGCGCGTCCCGGGCCGACCGGTCGGCTCGCCGGGTCCTCGGCGGCGCAGCGCTCTGTGGCCAGCGGACAGCGGGTACGGAACCGGCAGCCGGACGGCGGGTCCAGCGGCGAGGGTGGGTCGGTGGGCAGCAGCAGCGTTTCGCCGAGCGGGCGGCCGGGTTCCGGTACGGCGGCCAGCAACGCGGCGGTGTACGGGTGCGCGGGCGCGGCCAACACCGCCTCGGTGGGCCCCTGTTCGCACAGTCGGCCCAGGTGGAGCACGGCGACGTCGTCGCTGACGGTCCGTACCACGCCCAGGTCGTGCGAGATGAACAGCCCGGCCAGGCCCAGCTCGTCGGTCAGGCCGCGGAGCAGGTTGAGTACGGTCGCCTGCGCCGACACGTCCAGCGCGGAGACCGCCTCGTCGGCGATCAGCACCTGCGGCTCGGCGGCCAACGCGCGGGCGATCGCGACACGTTGGGCCTGACCGCCGGAGAGCTGATGCGGCCGGCGGTCGCCGAACACGGCCGCCGAGAGCCCGACCGCGTCCAGGAGTTCGGCCACCCGGGCGGCCCGATCGGGGAGCCGGTGCGGGTCCGGATGCGCGTCGAGCGGCTCGGCGACGATGTCCTTGACCCGACGGCGCGGGTTCAGCGAGGACAGCGGGTCCTGGAACACCATCTGGATCCGCGGTCGCAGGGCGCGCAACGCCCGGCCGCTCGCGGTGGACAGGTCGATCCCGTCCAGGGTGACGGTGCCGGCGGTGGGCGCGGGCAGCCGCAGGATCGCCTTGGCGATCGAGCTCTTCCCGGAGCCGGATTCGCCGACCAGGGCCAGGATCCGGCGTCGCTCGAGACGCAGACTGACATCGCTGACCGCGTGCAGCGGCCCGGAGCGGGTGCGGTGTACGACGCGGAGACCGGTGGCCTCCAGGACGGGGGTCACGGGGTGTCCTTCCGGGTTGTGGCCGAGGCCGAGGTCGTAGTCGTACCCGAAGCCGATGTGGAGGCGGCAGCCGTACCTGTCGCCGCTCCCGGGATCGGCAACGAAGTCCTGCTTCCCGCCGCCCCGTTCCCCTCCCGGGCCAACGGATGGAAGCACGCCACCTCGTGCCCCGCCCCGACCGCCACCGTCGGCGGCACCGCCACCACACATCCCGCGTCGGCTCGTTCGCAACGCGGCGCGAACGGGCAGCCCGGCACCGGCCGGGACAGGTCGGGCGGTGTGCCGGGGATGGTCGGCAGCGGCCGACGCAGCGCGCCGGTGACGCGTGGCACGCTGCGCAACAGGGCGGCCGTGTACGGGTGCGCGGGTCGTTCGGTGACCTCGTCGGTGGGCCCGGTCTCGACGATGCGCCCGGCGTACATCACCGCGATCCGCCGGGCCCGGCCGTAGAGCAGCCCGATGTCGTGGGTGATCAGCAACGTGGCCAGTCCCCGGGTCTCCCGGTGCCGGTCGAGCAGGTCGAGCACGGTGCGCTGGACGGTGACGTCGAGCGCCGTGGTCGGCTCGTCGGCCAGCAGCAGCGCCGGTCCGCCGGCCAACGCGGCGGCGATGCCGACCCGTTGGCGCAGGCCGCCGGAGAGTTCGTGCGGGTAGGCGCGGGCCCGCCGCTCGGGATCGGGCACATCGACGGCCGCGAGCAACTCGACGGCGGTGCGCAGGCGTTCGCGGCGGCCCAGACGGCGGCGGTTGGTCAACGCCTCGGTGACCTGCTCGGCGACCCGGACCACCGGGTTGAGCGAGGTCATCGGGTCCTGGTGGACCATCGCCACCTCGGTGCCCAGGAGTTCGGCCCGGCGGCGGGCGCTCGCGGTGAGCAGGTCCTCGCCGCGCAGCCGGATCCGGCCGGTGTGGGTCAGCCGCGAGGTGCGGCCGTGCACGCCAAGGACGGTGCGGGCGAGCACGGACTTCCCGGAGCCGCTCTCGCCGACCACGCCCAGGCACTCCCCGGCCGCGATGGCCAACGTGACGTCGTGCAGGACGTGCAGCGGGTCGCCGCCGGGGGTGTGGATCAGCGTGTCGAGCGACTGGACGTCCAGGACGGGCGGATCGGCGGTCATCGCGGGGTGCCCTTCGGGGAGCCGGTGCGGAGGTGTTCGCCCAGGAAATTCAGCGCCAGGACGGTCAGGCACAGTGCGCCGGCCGGGGCGAGGGAGATCCACGGCGCGCTGCCGAGCGTGGTGCGGCCCTCGGCGACGATGCCGCCCCAGGTCGGCTCGGGCGGACGCAGCCCGAAGCCGAGGAAGCTGAGCGCCCCTTCGGCCACGATCGCGACGGTGACCGCGGTGAATGCGAAGGTCAGTGCGGCGGGTGCGATGTGCGGGACGATCTCGCGGCGCAGGATGCGCAGCGGCGCGGTGCCGATCATCCGGGCCGCCTGCACGAAGCCGCGTTCGGCCAGGGACAATACGCTCGCCCGGGCGATCCGGGTGAACGCCGGTACCGTCAACAGGCCGATCAGGGAGCCGATCAGGGGCAGGCTCGGGCCGCGCAGGGTGACCACGATCATCACCAGGATCAGCGCCGGTACGGACATCAGTACGTCGGTGGCGAAGCCGACGAGCCGATCCGGCCAACCGCCGAACCAGCCCGCGGCGATGCCCAGCGCGCCGCCGCCGAGCAGCCCGACGGCGACGGTGATCAGCGCAACCGCGAAGGACGCCCGGGCGCCGGCGACGGTGCGGTAGAGCACGTCCCGGCCGGTGCCGTCGGTGCCCAGCCAGTGCCCGGGCCCGGGCGCGGTGGAGGGGTGGGTGAAATCGGCGCGCAGTGGATCACAGCCGGGCAGCAGCGGGACCACGAGCGCGGCGAGCACCACCACGGCCAGCCAGCCGGCGGCCAGCAACACCCCGGTCGGCGGAAGTCGACGGGCCCGCCGCGCGGTTGCGACGGTGGGGGACTCAGCGGTGGTCATGGGCGATCCGGGGGTCGAGGCGGCGGTAGAGCAGGTCGACCACGAGCGTGGCGAGCACGACGCCGGTCGCGGAGACCACGATCACCGCCTGCAGGACGGGGAAGTCCCGGCTGTTGATCGCGCCGGCCACCAGGCTGCCGATGCCGGGCACCGCGAACAGCGTCTCGACCAGCACCGAACCGCCGAGCGAGGTACCGATACCGATGCCCACCAGGGTGACCAGGGGCAGCGAGGACGGGCGCAGCGCACGGCGCACCAGCAGCCGACGCGTACCCATGCCGCGACTGCGGGCGGCGGTGATGTAGGGCTGGTCGAGGGTGTCCATCAGCTGTGCGCGCAACGTCCGGGTGAACACGGCGGCCTCGGTCAGGCCCAGGGTCAGCGCGGGCAGTACCAGGTGTCGCAGGTTCTGCGCCGGGTCCTCGGTGAACGGCACCCACCCGGTGGCGGGCAGCACCCGCAGTTGCACCGCGCAGACGTAGATCAGGAGCAGGCCGAGCACGAAGCCGGGCGCGGCCAGCGACACGAACGTGACGGTGGTCGCGGTGCGGTCCAGCAGGCCGCCCGGTCGCCAGGCGGAGGCCAGTGCGATCGGCACGGCCACGGCCAGCGCGACGAGTTGGCCGGCCAGGAACAACTCCAGGGTGACCGGGACACGGTTGGCCAGTTCGGTGGTGACCGGGACGTTGTTGATCAGGGACCGGCCCAGGTCGCCGTGCAGCGCGTTGCCCAGCCAGTGGCCGAGCGCGGCGAACACGTTCTCGTCCAGGCCGATTCGGGCGTCGTACGCGGTGATCTGCTCGGGCGTGGCCGAGGGGCCGAGCGCGGCGATCGCCGGGCTGCCCTGCATCAGGTGCGGTAGGGCGACGGCGCCGGTGGCGATCACCAGGAGCACGGCGGCGGTGCGCGCGGTCCGGGCCGCGGCGCCGGCCAGGGCGGTGCGGCTCACGGGGTCAGCCACAACGACGCCGGGGAGAGGTTGACGGTGCTCGCCCGGCTCAGCTCGGGCAGCCCGCCGACCTTGGCCGAGGCGAGGTAGCCGACCCGGTTCTCGGTGAAGAACAGCGCCGGTGCCTCCTGCACGATGGTCTTCGTCGCCTCGTTGTAGTCCGCGCCGCGGCGGGCCGGATCCAGCGAGGCGCGCCCGGAGGCGAGCAGCGCGGTCACCTTCGGATTGGCGTAGGACGCGAAGTTGACCATCCCACCGGTGGCGAACACGCTGGACAACCCGGTGTCGGTGTCGCCCAGCACGCTCGTGGTGAAGTCGGCCACCTGGAACTGGTGTTGGAACAGCGCGGTGCCCAGGCCGGCGTTGTCGACCGGCTTGATCGACATCTTGATGCCGACGTCGCCGAGCATCTGCTGGATCACCGTGGCGCGCTGCTGCGCGGCGGGGGTGTTGACCACGAGGTAGTCGAATTTCACCGGCGCGCCGACCTCGGCGAGCAGTGCGCGGGCCTTCACCGGGTCGAAGCCGGGGTAGGCGTCGCCGGCGCGATACGGCGAGGTGGACACGATCGGCCCGGCGGAGACCCCGCCCTGGCCCAGGTTGACCACCTTGGCCAGGGTGTCCCGGTCGATCGCGTACTGCATCGCCTGGCGTACCCGCACATCGTCGAACGGCGCGGCGGTGGTGTTGAACACGGCGAACGAGGTCGCGGCGGGCGCGGCGGCGGCCCGCAGGCCGTCCGCGCCGGCCTGCCGGTACTGGGTCGGCGTCTCGCTCCAGATCAGGTCGATGTCGCCGGAACGTACGCTCTGGTAGCGGCTGTCGGCGTCCGGCAGCACCCGGTAGACGATCTTGTCGGCGTGCCCCTTGGCGCCCCAGTAGGACGGGTTGCGCACGACGGTGACGGCCACGCCGGGTTGGTTGTTCTCCACGGTGTACGGGCCGGAGCCGATCGGCGCGGCCGGGTCGGCGGAGGGCGCGGAGATGTAGCCCAGGGCCCGGGTGAACAGGTTGGGGAAGGTCGCGTCGGCGGCCTTGAGGTCGAACCGCACCGAGGTCGCGCCCACGGGGGTCAGGCCGGCGATCCGGGCCGCGTCCGCCGCGCACGCGCACTTGTTGTCCGGTTTGGCCAGCCGGTTCACATGCGCGACCACCGCGGCGGCGTCCAGGGGGGCTCCGTTGCTGAACTTCACCCCCTCGCGCAGGTCCAATGTCCAACTGGTGGCATCCGCGTTGGGGGTGAAGCCCTTGGCCAGATAGGGCCGGACCCCGCCGTTGGTGTCGTTGACCATCAGCGGGTCGAACACCGCGTTGGCCAGTGGGAACAGCGGCTGGCTGGTGAGCGTGGCATCGACCGGATCGAGCCTGCCGAACGGCCGGTCCAGGCCGATCCGCAGGGTGCCGCCGTCCCGTGCCGAGGTCGGATCGGCCGCCGCCGGCCGGCCCGCCACCGCGTCGTCCGACGCGGTGCAGGCACCGGCGCCCAGAGCCACGGCGAGCGCGGACGTGGCCGACGCCAGGATGTACGTGTGCCGTTTCATGGTTCCTCGCGATAGAGGGGATGCGGGCCGACGCGGCCCCACACCGGGAACCTAAGGAAGTGGCACAACAGCCAAAAGGCAGAAGTGCTACTTTTTTCTGAACAGTTGATGTCGGCTGTACGCCGCCCGCACCGGGCCTGCCGAGACCGGCGCGGTTGCGTACCATCTCCGGGGACCGGCGGCCGGACGCCGCCGCGCGAAGGACAGGGGTATCGCAGACATGGACGCACCGACGGGGGAGCCGAAGGCACCCACCGGCCTGCGCGAACGCAAGAAGGCGCGGACCCGGCAGGTGATCTCCACCGTCGCGTTCGACCTGTTCGAGGAGCAGGGTTTCGAACACACCACCATCGAGCAGATCTGCCGCCGTGCGGAGGTCGCCCACCGCACCTTCTTCCGCTACTTCCCGGCCAAGGAATCCCTGCTGTTCGGCTGGGACTTCGGCGAGATCGTACTGGCCGCGTTCGCCGCCGCCCCGGCCGAACTGGAGCCGATCCCCGCACTGGAGTACGCACTGGCCGTCAGTCAGGGCGACCTGGAGGGTCGGGCCGAGCAGACCGCCCGGCGACGCGCGCTGCGCCGGCGCTTCCTCGGCATCCGCTCCGTCCACGACCACGGCATCGCGGTGATCGACACGCTCACCCAGCGGTTCGTCACCAGCACCGCCGCACGCCTGCGGGTGGACCCGCGCGAGGACCTGCGCCCGCACGCGCTGGGCGCGCTGATGGCGGCGCTGACCCGACGCCGGGTGATCGACGGCGTCGAGGAGGGCGCGCTGCACCTGTGGGCGGAGACCTTCCGCACGCTGCTGCCGACGTCGGCGGAGACCCGGACATCGATCCCGACCCCGATGCCGACCTCGATGCCGACCCCGGCCGGGTCGGTCGACTGAGCCCGACGTACGGATCAACCGCGCGCGTTCGCCGAACGTGCGCGGTTGGCAACCCCTCTCGGGTCGCGGTCGGCCCGGATCGTGGGGACCAGCCGAGGCCGTACGGCGCCACCAACGGTCTCGTTCCCGGGCATCCCGCAGACCGACGACGGGTGTGCGCGGTCGCCGCGAGCATGAGTGCGCATGATCCAATGCCCGCTGCACAGCTAGGACTTCACATGCGACCCGTGTTCTTCCCGCCACGCCTGGCCGCCCTCGCGGCGGTGGCCGGCCTGGTCTTGACGGCCGCTGCCGCCGCGCCCGCCTCGGCCGCCGCCGACACCGAATCCTCCCGACCCACCCCCGGCCAGGCCCGCTGGCAACAGGACCTCGACGCCGCCACCCGCGACGCGCACGCCGTCTCGATCGTCGCGCAGGTCCGCGACGGCCGGAACCGCAAGCCGTGGACCGGGAGTTCGGGGGTGCGCGAGCTCGGCAAGAAGGCCCCGGTGCCGGTCGACGGACGTTTCCGGATCGGCAGCGTGACCAAGATGTTCACCTCCACGGTGGTCCTGCAACTGGTCGGCGAGGGCCGGCTCGGCCTCGACGACCCGATCGAGCGGCACCTGCCCGGCCTGATCCCGAACAGCACCGGAATCACCGTCCGCACGCTGTTGAACCAGCGCTCCGGGCTGCCCGAATACGGCCTGGCCGTCATGCCGAACACGAACACCGACGCGGGACTGCGCGAATGGAACACCACCGCCCGGTGGCGCACCTTCACCCCGCGCGAACTGGTCACCGCGGCCGTCGGCGACGGCACCGCCGCGCACCCCGGACTGCCCCGCCGCAACGCGCCCGGCGCCGGGTTCTACTACTCCAACACCAATTACGTACTCGCCGGCATGCTGATCACCAAGCTGACCGGCGAGGACTTCCGCACCCAGATCGAGCGGCGGATCGTACGCCCGCTCGGCCTCGAGCACACCACCTTCCCGGGCGCCTCGAAGACCATCCCCGGCCGGCACGCCCACGACTACGCGCGCATCGACGGCACGGACGTCGACATCTCGGTACAGAGCTCGAGTTGGGCCAACGCGGCGGGCGAGGCCATCTCCACGACCGAGGACCTGGACCGGTTCGGCCGCGCCCTGTTCGGCGGCAACCTGCTGCGCCCGGCCGAACGCCGCGAACTGACCGCGCCGGCGACCTCGACGAACGGCTCCGTCTACGGCCTGGGCGTGTTCAGCCAGACGTTGTCCTGCGGCGTCCAGGTGTGGGGGCACGACGGCGACGTATACGGCCACAACACCCAGTTCTTCACCAGCGGTGACCGCACCCTGACCGTCTCCACCGCACTGCGCGAGAGCCCGGCCCTGCTCGACGGCCAGACGGCGGCGGCCGAAAAGGTCATCGACGACGTCTTCTGCGCCCCACCGACGAAGTAACCGAAGGCCCCGGCCGAGCCACCACGCGCGGCGGGCTCGGCCGGGAGGCGTCGACCGTGAATGCCTAAGTGGCTCCCGGACTGCCGACCACATCCGGTACATCCAGGCCCAGCCCCACCAACACCTCGTCGACCCGGCGGCGCCAGGTGTAGCGGTCCAGCACCTGGCGGCGGGCCTCGTCGCCGAGGTCGCGCCGCAGCCGAACGTCGGAGATCAACTCGACGATCGCCTTTGCCCAGGCCCGCGGGTCGCCGGCCGGGCGGAGCAGGCAGTTGACCCGATCGGTCAACACCTCGCGCAGGACCGGGAGATCGGAGGCGATCATCGCCCGGCCGTAGGACATGTACTCGAACACCTTCATCGGCGACGCCCAGCGGCCGGTCTCGCCGAGTCGGCCGGTGAGATACACCTGCTCCGCGTACGGTGCCAGGACGACGTCGAACCGCGGGTAGTAGCCCGGTAGTTCGGCTGGTGGGCGATGGCCGTGGAAGTACACGTGGGGGAGCCCGCAGGGCTGCTCCCAGCGGTCCCGGTCCTCGGGTGTCCCGCCGACCAGGTGGAAGTCCAGGCCGGGCAGGCGCGCGGCGAGGTCGAGGATCAGGTCGATGCCGCGCCCGTCGTAGAGATGGCCGACGTACCCGACCCGGGGTACGCCCGCCCGACCGGGCAACTCCACCCGCTCGGCGGCCGGTTGCGGCGGATCGGCGCAGTCCGGCGCGACCAGGATCGGCAGCGGGGCCAGGTCGGCGTAGTGCGCGTCCAGGTCGCGGGCGAGCGCGCGGGTGATCACCACGAGCCGGGCCAGCCGGGGTGCGGCGAGCAGGCGGTGTTCGGTCTCGGGCGGGGACAGGTCCTCGCGGATCTGGTGGACCTCGTACACGAACGGCGCCAGGTCCGCCGCGGCGGCGAGGCTGTACGGATCGCGGCCGTAGATCAGGTCCGGCACACCGTCGCGCACCAGCAAGTCGGCCACCCGCTCGGCGCGTTGCCGGTAGCCGGCGGGGGTGTAGTCCGGCACGGGGACGAAGCGGATGGGGAAGCGGTGGCGGACCCCGTAGTAGGCGTACGGGTCGTCGGCGGTCGGGTGGGTGCCGGGCAGTGCGTAGAGGGCGATGTCGTGTCCGGCCGCGGCGAACGCGTCGCACATGCGCATCACATGCACATTGTTGGCCCAGAGGGAAGGGATGCTGCCGCCGTGCAGGTAGGCGATCCGCATGGCCGCTCAGCCCCCCGCCGCGCGCGGTGCCGGTGGCGGTGGGCGGTGGTCGGCGGTCGGGCGGGACGGATTCATCGGCGTCTCCTCGTCCTGGGGCGGTCGATGCGGGTGGGGCCCGAGTGTCCCCGCGACGGTGGCGCCGGGTCATCCTGACCGGTGTCCGACCGATCGCCAAGAGTGACGCGCGGACAAGAGCGAGAACCGGTCGCCACCCACCCGTCCGCCGCACGCGGCGCGCCGGCGGCCGATCGGGCGATCCGGACGGGACCGCGCCGCCGGGCGACCCATCGCGCACGCCCGGTGGAAGGTCCGATGGAACGTCCGGAATCGGCTGTTCCACCGGCCCTCGGGAGGGTCCGTCCGGCGCGATGCGAAATACGGATTTTCGGCCAATGTTCGTGCGGACGCCGGAAATCGGCAGGCCGAATGCCCGGTTGACAGCGGGTCGTTCGCATGTTCTCCGGTCACGTGCGTGGCCATCTCCCCTGCTGGGTCGGCGCAGCGGTCCGGCGGATGGCCTTTCGGCGGTCGAGGCAAGGCGGTTTCCGGCTATACCCGACATGATCCACCACGGAGCGCGACCGCCCCTTACTTCTTGTGCTCGTCGCCGTTCCCCGCTCACCATGGCGCTTCCGGTCCCCACCGTCGAGCGTGGGGAACGGGCGACCCGAAAGGAGACCGACATGCCGGACGACATCGAACTGATCTCGGAAGAAGACCTGCCCGAGCTGGCGCTGATGGTCGACATCCCCAGCTGAGCCAGTCTCGTCGAGGTGTGATGGGTCGGCGTCCACCGCCCCGTCACACCGTCCACCGCGTGCAGGGAGGTACACGCGATGCGCGTGGAACCGGACGCCGGTCAGAGCGCGGACGAACGCGCGGTCCTGGCCCGGATGACCCGATCGATCCTGGCCCGCGCCGAACTCACCGCGACGCCGGGCGAATCCACGCATCCGGCGGTGATCGAGACGGCCCACCTCGCGCAACGCCTCCTGCGCGCCGACCCACCGGATCCGGAGCGCCTGGCCGCACTGGGCCGGATGTTGCATCGGGCCAAGGCCCAGATCACCGAGCCGACCCCCGAACTCCCCTGGCCGGTGGACCTGGTCGAGCCCCGCGCGCACCTCGAACGCAGCGTCGGCCGGGCCCTGAAGGCCATTCCGCGCCGGTCCGACGACCGGGAGGCCCCGCGTACCTCGACCGTGGTCGCCTGGCGGGCCCGGGACCGCGACACACTGGCCGAGACGATCGCCCTGCTGGCCGCGACCTGGCCCGAGGCGCACGCCGAACTGCGGGAAATCCTGGTGCAGATCGCGCTGTTGGACGGCGCGGCGATCGACGGCTTCACCGACTTCGGCGTACACGGCGCGGTGTTCATCCGGCGGGACCGGCTGACGGCCGGCGCGGACGGCCTGCCCGGGGCGATCCGGCTGGCCGAGGCGCTCGTACACGAGGGCACGCACACCCGGTGCAACGCGGCCTCGGTCGCCGCCGAGCCGTTCCTGCGGCCGGCCGAGGGCGCCGAGCCGCTCGTGGCCACCCCGCTGCGCGCCGATCCGAGGCCGCTGACCGGCCTGTTCCAACAGGCGGTGGTGCTCGTGCGCAGCGCGCTGCTGTACCGGCGGCTCCTCGACCGTGCCGCGCCGGCGCGGGGGAGTGCCGCGACCCGGGCCCGGCACGACCTGCTGGCCCGCTCCGCGACCGAGGCCGTCGGCACGCTGACCACGCACCGCGACGCGCTCACCGAGCACGGATTGGCCGTGCTGGACCAGGCGGCGGACGTCGCGCGGGGGCGTGGGTGATGGCCGCCTCCGCCTGGGAACCACAGGTGTTCAGCCCCTACGAGCGCGGCCCCGACGTGGTCTTCGCCCGGATCGCGGTGCGCTCGGCCCAATTCGACGCGGTCGCCGCGGCGGGGGAGCGGCCGATCGTGGTGGGCAGCGCCGCCGGGCACGACCGTGAGCGGGTCGCCGTCGGCGCCCGCGGCGAACTCCTGGAACGTGTCGGCAACATCCTGGCCGGCCGCGCGGCCGAGACGGACGCGGCAGTGCTCGGCTCGTACGCCGAACTGCGCCGCGGCGGCGTCCCGGCGCTCGACCCCGGCGAACGGGCCGCCGATCCCGAGGCCGCCCGGGGCGCCCGGCGGCTGTGGGTGCTCGGGCACACGGCATACGGCGACGCGGAGATCCACGTACCGGCCGGTGCGGCCTTCCTGCACCACCGCCCGCCGACCGACTGCGATCCGGGCCCCGGCGTCGGCTCGACCGGGGTCGCCGCGCACCCCGGCCCGGCCGCCGCCGCGAACCACGCCGCCTGGGAGATCCTCGAACGCGACCTGATCCGGCGCAGCTGGTACGGCCTCGCGCCCGCCCCCACCATCCTGCCCACGCCCGACCTGCCGGACCCGCTCGCCGAACTCCTGCCCGCACTCGGCGCCACCGCCACCGCCCTCGACCTCCCCGCCCCGGCTGGCGTGCGCTGCGTGGTGGTCTGCCTGCACGCCCCCGACGGCACCGCCCAATCCTTCGGCGCCCGCTGCGGCCCCGACCGGAACCTGCCCGCGCTGCTGGAAAAGGCGGCCTACGAAGCCCTGATGGTCCGCTGGAGCATGACCACCCGCGTCGCCCTCGACACATGGCACCAATGGCAGGCCACCCACCCGCCGAAAACCGCCCTGCAACACGCCCTGTGGGCCTACCACTTGCCCCACAGCCTGAGCCGATGGACCGGGACCGGCGAAGCCGGCGCCCCCGGGCGACCGGTCACCCGGGAAGTCGCCGGGGACGAACGGTCGAACGCCCCCCGGGCCGCCGCGAGATCCGACCTCGCCGCCCACACCTCCGCGAGCGAGGCCTCCGCGCCGCCCCACGCGACTCGACCCGAACCACCGCCCGAGTCCGGCCTCGCCGCACTCGCCGCGCACACCGGCCGCGACGTCGTCCTGGTGGACACCACCGCCGGTCCCGCCCGCACCCTCGGCACGACGGTGATCCGCGTCCTCGCCCCCGGCGCCGCCGCGCTGCCCTCGGGCCCGCACGACGAGCGCGGCCTGCCCAATCCGCGCGGCCCGCACCCCTTCGGTTGACCCGAGCACCCGGCACCCCGGCCCACCGACCGGCCACGACCCATCGAGGAGCAGACCACCACCATGCCCAGGATCGACAACCCCACCAACAACGCCCGCCCACCCACCAAGACCCCCGACACCACGCACATCCCGGCGGCAACCGGCCCGCACTACGCCGACGCGCACGCCGCCGACTACGACCGCTGGTTCGGCAAACCCGGCAGCACCGGCGCCACCGTGGACACCCTCACCGCACTCGTCGACCTCGCCGGCCCCGGCCCCGTCCTCGAACTGGGCATCGGCACCGGCCGAGTCGCCCTCGCCCTGGCCGAACGCGGCATCCCCGTGCACGGCATCGACGCCTCCCCGGCCATGCTCCGCCGCCTGCGCGACAAGCCCGGCGGCACCGAAATCCCGGTCACCATCGGCGACTTCGCCGACATCCCCACCCCCGACACGTACGCCCTGATCTACCTCGCCGGCGGCACCTTCTTCGAACTCCCCGACGCCGAGGCCCAACAACGCTGCCTCACCTCGGCCGCGGCCCACCTGCGCCCGGGCGGCCTGCTCGTCCTGGACGCCCACCTGCCCGAGGCGCTCGCCGTCGCCGCCGCCTCCGGCATCCCCGAAGTCGTCGCCGAGACCGACGAACACCTCATCCTGTGCCACCGCCGGATCGACCCGGCCGGCCAGACCTACCACTCCCACTACCTCATCCACGAAGCCGACCGCACCCGACACCTGCGCGTCGCGTTCCACTACGCGTCCCCCGGCGAACTCGACCTGCGGGCCCGACACGCGGGCCTGCGGCTGCGCCGGCGCCAAGGCACCTGGGCCGGCGCGCCGTTCGACCAGGGCAGCAAGTACCACGTCTCGGTGTACGAGCACGCCGCAACCCGGGAGCAGCCGTGACCACCCCGCCCGAGTACACCGAAGTCGGCGCGAACTCCGCCGTCTTCCCCCTCCCGCACCGCGACGGCCTGGATCCCGTACCCGAGTTCGTCGCACTGCGCCGCGACCACCCGTGCGCCCGGATCCGATTGCCCAGCGGCGACCCGGCCTGGCTGGTCACCCGCTACGCGGACGTGCGCACCGTCCTGGCCGACCCGCGCTTCAGCCGCACCCGCGCCACCCGCGGCACCGGCCCACGCATCGCCAACGTACCGACCCTGCCCGCCTCGATCCTGGCCGCCGACCCACCCGAACACACCCGACTGCGCAAACTCGTCGCCGCCGCGTTCACCGCCCGCCGCGCCGAGACGATGCGCGCCGACATCGCCCACCTGGTCGCCCGACTCCTGGACGGCGTCACCACCCACGGCCGACCGGCCGACCTGGTCACCCTGTTCACCCGCCCACTCCCACTCGCCGTCATCTGCGACCTGCTCGGCACCCCGAGGCAGGACGGCGACCGGCTCGACGCGTGGTGCGACGCGCTGCGCAGCCTCACCGCGATCCCGGACACCGCGGTCACCGACGCGGTCACCGAGATGACCGGCTACCTCACCGCCCTGATCGCCGGCAAACGTGCCCACCCGGCCGACGACATGCTCAGCATGCTCATCGCCGCCCGCGACGAAGCGGACCGCCTCTCCGAGGACGAACTCGTCTCCTTCTGCCTGGTCCTGCTCGCCGGCGGCTACGGCACCACCTCCGACCGGCTGGCCGGGATGATCCACCTGCTCCTGGCCGACCCCGAGCGCTACCACCACCTGCGCGAGCACCCCGACGCCATCCCCAGGGCCATCGAGGAACTCCTGCGCTACGCCCAGACCAACGTCCAGGCCAACCTCCGCGTCGCCACCGAGGACCTCACCCTGGCCGGCGTGCGGATCGGCGCGGGCGACGCGGTGATGGCGATCAACTCCGCCGCCAACCACGACGAAACCGTCTTCGCCGCGCCCGAACACCTCGACCTGGCCCGCACCCCCAACCCGCACCTGAGCTTCGGCCACGGCGTACACCACTGCGTGGGCGCCCAACTGGCCCGGGTACAACTCCAGGAAGCCCTCACCGCACTGCTCGCCCGCTTCCCGACGCTGCGCGCCGCCGCGCCGCCCACCTGGAAGACCGGCCTGAAGACCCGCGCCCCGCGCACCCTCCCCGTCACGTGGTAGCCGCCGTGCCCACCCCGCCACGGCCCGAACAGCCCGACCCCCCGGGCCACTTCCACGTCGACCGCACCCTGTGCATCGGGTCCGGGATCTGCGCCGCCACCGCCCCCGCACACTTCACCCGGGACCCCGACGGCCGGGCCCGATCACGCCCCGACGCGCCGCCGCCCACCCCCGAGGCCGAGGACGCGGCGTCCCTGTGCCCGATGGAGGCCATCGCCTTCCACCCGACCCGGCCACCCGCCACCTGACGCCGATCGCGGTGCTCGAACGCCGTTCGAGCACCCGCCCCCCCGGCGAGCCGCCCCGCCACGACATCGGCCGCCCGGCCGAAACCGCGTCACCCGCCTTGCCGCAGCCGGTCGAAGGCCCTACGCGCAGGCCGGGCACAACCCCCGATACGTGACCTCGACCGCCGATACCGTGAAGCCGAAGCGCTGCTCCGCCGGCAGGTCGGTGAGCGGATCGCCGGTGGGGTGCACGTCGCGGACGGTGCCGCACGAGGAGCACACCAGGTGCTGGTGCGGGTGGTGCGCGTTGGGGTCGTAGCGCTTGGCCCGGCCGTCGGTGGACACCTCCGCGACCTCGCCGAGCGCGACCAGCTCGCCCAGCGCGTTGTAGACCGTGGCCCGGGAGATCTCGGGCAGCCGCCGGGCGGCCCGCGCGTGTACCTCGTCGGCGGTGAGATGTACGTGGTCTCCGTCGAGGACCTCCGCGACGACACGCCGCTGGGAAGTCATCCGCCAGCCGCGCGCACGCAGTCGCTCCAGCAGGTCGCTCATGTCGGTTCACCTATTCAGGTTCGATGGAGTGCCCGAAGTTTACCGGTGGACGTCCGGGTTCCGGTTGGACATGGGCTTGGCGCACATCTTGACTTGGACTCTGTCCATCGTAGGATCGGTTCCGGGGATAGCCAAGAGGCGGCAAGGGTCCGGAATGCTCCACTACGGCGGGAGACGCACACGTGACGGGATCACCGTCGTGGACCGGCGCGGTGCCGGCCCGTGCGTGAACACCGCCCGTGTCGCGCCGTATGTGACCATACGTGAGCGTATGATCGCGAAGAGGCGTCGTGTCGCCACCGACGCGCCCATACGATCGGCGAGGCTCTGGGTAGCCGACTGGCTGCTCTGTGTGCCCGATCGCCTACCCGACCGCCCATGCCCAGCTCGGCTCCACCCCCAGATCCGCTCCCGAAGCACCGTGATCCGCCTGGTCCGGAAGGATTCCCATGTCTGAGAACAATGACGCCATCGTCGTGGACGCCAAAACGGAGGGCGGGAGCGGCGGCTGCCCGGTCGCGCACGGGCGCGCCCCGCATCCGACCCAGGGCGGCGGCAACGCCCAGTGGTGGCCGGAGCGGCTCAACCTGAAGATCCTCGCCAAGAATCCCGCCGTGGCCAACCCCCTCGGCGCGGACTTCGACTACGCCCGGGCGTTCAACGGCCTCGACCTCGCCGCCGTCAAGCAGGACATCGCCGAGGTGCTGACCACCTCGCAGGACTGGTGGCCGGCCGACTTCGGCCACTACGGCCCGCTGATGATCCGGATGGCCTGGCACAGCGCCGGCACCTACCGGATCAGCGACGGCCGCGGCGGTGCCGGCGCCGGGCAGCAGCGCTTCGCCCCGCTCAACAGCTGGCCGGACAACGTCAGCCTGGACAAGGCCCGCCGGCTGCTGTGGCCGGTCAAGAAGAAGTACGGCAGCAGCCTGTCCTGGGCCGACCTGCTGATCCTCACCGGCAATGTGGCCCTGGAGTCGATGGGCTTCGAGACCTTCGGCTTCGGCGGCGGTCGCGTCGACGAGTGGGAGTCGGACGAGGACGTCTACTGGGGCCCGGAGACCACCTGGCTCGGCGACGAGCGCTACACCGGCGACCGGGAGCTGGAAGAGCCCCTGGGCGCGGTCCAGATGGGCCTGATCTACGTCAACCCCGAGGGCCCGAACGGCAATCCGGACCCGCTGGCCGCGGCCCGCGACATCCGGGAGACGTTCCGCCGGATGGCGATGAACGACGAGGAGACCGTGGCGCTGATCGTGGGCGGCCACACCTTCGGCAAGACGCACGGCGCGGGCCCGGCGGACAGCGTCGGTCCCGACCCCGAGGCCGCGCCGCTGGAGCAGCAGGGCCTGGGCTGGAAGAACTCGTTCGGCACCGGCAAGGGCGCCGACGCGATCACCAGCGGCCTGGAAGGCATCTGGACGAACACCCCCACCCAGTGGGACAACAGCTTCCTGGAGATCCTGTTCGGCCACGAGTGGGAGCTGTTCCAGAGCCCGGCCGGCGCGCACCAGTGGCGGCCGAAGAACGGCGGCGGCGCGGGCACCGTCCCCGACGCGCACGACCCGGCCAAGACGCACCAGCCGACGATGCTCACCACCGACCTGTCGTTGCGGGTCGACCCGGCCTACGAGCCGATCTCGCGGCGCTTCCTGGCCAACCCCGACGAACTCAAGGACGCCTTCGCCCGCGCGTGGTTCAAGCTGACCCACCGCGACATGGGCCCGGTCGTGCGCTACCTCGGCCCGGAGGTCCCCACCGAGGCGCTGCTTTGGCAGGACCCGCTGCCCGCGGTGACCCACCCGCTCGTCGGCGCCGAGGACGTCGCTGCCCTCAAGGCGCGGATCCTGGCCGCCGACCTGTCGGTGTCCCAGCTGGTGAGCACCGCGTGGGCCGCGGCCGCCTCGTTCCGCGGCAGCGACAAGCGCGGCGGCGCCAACGGCGCGCGGATCCGCCTCCAGCCGCAGAACGGGTGGGAGGTCAACGAGCCCGACGAGCTGGCGAGCGTACTGCGCACCCTGGAGGGCATCCGGGAGGGCTTCAACGCCGGCCGCACCGACGACGTCCGGATCTCGCTCGCCGACCTGATCGTGCTGGCCGGTTCCGCGGCGGTCGAACAGGCCGCCAAGGACGCCGGGTTCGCGGTCGAGGTGCCGTTCACCCCGGGCCGGGCGGACGCGACCCAGGAGCAGACCGACGTCGAGTCGTTCAGCGCCCTCGAGCCGGCCGCCGACGGCTTCCGCAACTTCCTGGGCAAGGGCAACCGGCTGCCGGCCGAATACCTGCTGATCGACCGGGCCAACCTGCTCGACCTCAGCGCCCCGGAGACCACCGTCCTGGTCGGCGGCCTTCGGGTGCTGGGCGCCAACCACGGCCAGTCCCCGCTCGGCGTGTTCACCACCACCCCGGGCACGCTGACCAACGACTTCTTCGTCAACCTGCTCGACCTGGGCACGACGTGGACGCCGACCTCCGAGGACGCGAGCAGCTTCGAGGGCCGCGACAGCGCCACCGGCGAGCTCAAGTGGACCGGCAGCCGGGTCGACCTGGTCTTCGGGTCCAACTCCGAACTGCGCGCCCTGGCCGAGGTCTACGCGAGCGACGACGCGAAGGAGAAGTTCGCGGCCGACTTCGTCGCCGCGTGGACCAAGGTGATGAACCTGGACCGCTTCGACGTCGCCTGACCGACCACCGCGTCGTCGTCCGGGCCGGCCCAAGCGGGGCGGCCCGGACGACGGCGCGCTATCCGGCGGCGGCGTCGCCGGGCAGCGCGCCGCCGAGCACCCGCTCCAGCGCGTCACGAACGGCCCGCCGTACCGTCTCCGCGTCGTCCAGATCGCAGCCGACCGCCAGCCCGTCGCGCAGCAACATCAGCACGTCCGCCGTCGCCGAGGCCCGAGCGTCCCCCGCGGCGGCCAGCAGCTCGGTCAGCATCGCCCGGAACCAGGCGCGATGTTCGAGCACCGCCCGGCGCACCGGATGGGCCGGATCCGGGAATTCGGCGGCGGCGTTGATGAACGCGCACCCGCGGAAGCCGTCCGCCCGGCCGAGTTCACCCATCAGCTCGAACAGCCGCGACAACACCTCGCGCGGCGAAGCTCCCGCCGACTCGGCCGTCAACGCCGCGACCGCAGCGCGCTGCGACCGGTATTCCCGGTCCAGATACGCCCGGACCAGCTCGTCCTTGGCGGGGAAGTGGCTGTAGAACGTCGCCTTCGCCACCCCGGCCTCGGCGATGATCCGGTCGACCCCCACGGCATGGATGCCCTCGGCGTAGAAGAGGGTGCCCGCGGTGTCCAGGACACGGCGGCGAGCCGGACTCTCGCGACGGCGGTCGGAATCTGTCGTACTCACGCCCTTGACGTTAGCAGACAGATCTGTCTACATTCGATCCTGTCGGCCAGACAGAAAGATCTGTCTACTTCGGAAAGCTCCAGAAAGCTCCGGAAAACTCCGGAAGACCCCTCGACAACCAGGGATGAACCCATGAGCCTGTACACCGCGATCGCCACCTCCGCCGGCCGAGACGCACGGGCGGTGAGCTCCGACGGCCAACTCGACGTCAAGCTCGGCATGCAGCGCGAACTCGGCGGCGACGGCATCGGCACCAACCCCGAGCAACTCTTCGCCGCCGGATACGCGGCCTGCTTCGCCAGCGCGATGCAACTCGTGGCCAAGCGCGAGAAGTTGGACGCCGCCGACGCCTCCGTCACCGCCGAGGTGTCGCTGAACCCCAACGGCGAAGGCGGCTTCGGCCTCGGCGTGATCCTGCGCATCGAACTCCCCGAACACCTGACCCCGACCCAGGCCCACACCTTGGTCGAGGCCACCCACCAGGTCTGCCCCTACTCCAACGCGACCCGAGGCAACATCGCGGTCGAACTCGTCATCGAGTAGATCGAGTAGGCCGCCGCCGAACCGCCGCCCACCCGCCGCCGATTTCGCCGGCGGCGGACAACGGGCGACCGACGCCGAATCGACCGGGGCCGCGTCCTACCATGAACCATGGCAGAGACCTCGACACCGCTCCCGCCCCAAGCCGACGACACCCGGCACCGCGTCCCCGCCCCCGGGCCGCGCCGACCGGCCGCCCCCGCCACGCCGAGGCGCGAGCCGCTGTGGCGGCACGTGCTCGGCGAGCAGCTGCGAACCCTTCGCCACGAACGCGGCGAAACACTCGTCGAGACGGCCGGCCGGGCCGGCGTGTCGCCGCAATACCTCTCCGAGGTGGAGCGCGGCATCAAAGAACCCTCCAGCGAGATGATCGCGGCGGTCGGGGGTGCCCTCGGCGCGAGCCTGGTCGACCTGACCATCGCGGTCAGCGAAACCCTCAAGAGCGCGCAGCCGGCGGCCGGTTCGACCACGGCCTCGCGCACCGCGTACGCCCTGGCGGCGTAGCCACCCGATGCCGACGGGAAGCGGGGGCGCGCCGGTCGCGGCGCGTCACCGCTCCTCGAGCACGACGTCCACCAGCCCGTACTCCTTCGCTCCCGCCGCGGTGAACACCCGATCGTGATCGGTGTCCGCCCGCAACGTCTGCGTACTGCGACCGGTGTGCCGGGACAGGATCGTCTCGATGTCCGCCCGCACCCGCACCACCTCGTCGGCCTGCAGAATCAGGTCCGGAATCGCGCCGCGCCCCTGCGCGGCGGGCTGATGCAGTACCACGCGGGCGTGGGGGAGCGCGGCGCGCTTGCCCGGCGCACCGGCGGCGAGCAATACCGCGCCCACCGCCACGGCCTGCCCCACACACGTGGTGGCGATCTCCGACCGGATGTAGCGCATCGTGTCGTACACCGCGAGCATCGCGCTGGGGTCGCCGCCCTCGCAGTTGATGTAGAGCTGGATCTCCTGCTCGTGGTTGTCCGCCTCCAGGAACAACAACTGCGCCACGAGCGCGTTGGCCACGCCCGCGTCGATGGCCGTGCCCAGATAGATGACCCGCTCCGCGAGCAGGTGCGAATACACATCCATGATGCGTTCGCCCCGGTGGTCGCGGGTGGTGACGTTCGGAATCGTGTACGTACTCATGCTGCGCCTCCCCGGAAACCGGCGGTCCGGGCGGTGTGCCGGGAACCGCGCGGTGCGATCTCCTCGAACTCCTGCACGATCACGTCGACGAAGCCGTAATCGAGCGCCTCCTGCGCGGTGTACCAGCGGTCGTGCAATGAATCCTCGAAGATGCGCTCGACCGGCTGCCCGGTGTCCTGCGCGATCAGCCCGAGCACCGTGTCCCGCGTATGCCGCAGATCGTTGGCCTGCAACTCGATGTCCACGGCCGTCCCGGCGATCCCGGCGGAACCCTGGTGCATCAACACCCGGGCGTGCGGCATCGCCCGACGCTTGCCCGGGGTTCCGGCGGAGAGCAGGAACTGGCCCGCGCTGTACGCGATGCCGAGCACCAGAGTGGACACGTCGCACGGCACCACCCGCATCACGTCGCGGATCGCCAACATCGCCGGCACCGAACCACCGGGCGAGTGGATCCACAACGCGATATCCGCGGCCGGGTCCTCCGCCGCCAGGGTCAGCAGTTGGGTGGTGAGCAGGGCGCCGTTGTCGTCGTCCAACGGACCGTCGAGCAGCAGGACGCGCCGCGAGTACAGGTCCTGCCGGGTGCGTTCGGGGAAAAACTTGGCTGTGCTGTCATCGCTCATGCCCCCACCCTGATCCGCCGCACCCGGCCCCACCAAGCAAATCCGCCTGCGGCAGATCCGCCCACAGCAGATCCCCACCACCCGCCACCTGCCAGCCGCCCGCCGAACCCGGATCCGTCCCCGACCGAACCCCCGGCCACCGGCCCGCGTCGCCCACCGGCGCCGGTCGGGCGCCCACCCGGCAGGTGTCCGCCGAACCCGGATCCGCCCGGCCGACTCACCGGCCACGAAAGGGCGTTGTCCAGCGGCGCCGGCCACCCCCATGGTCACCGCCGAACGCGCGCACTCCGCCGGCCGTACCGAAGGCGGACCCGCCTCCGTCACCGGCGCCCGCCGAGCGATCTCACCCCGGCAGCCGTACCCCGAACACCGACCCCACGCCCGGCGTGCTCCGCACCGTCACCGACCCCCCGTGTGCCCGCGCCAACCGATGTACGATCGCCAGCCCCAACCCACTGCCACCCGTGCGCCGGTTGCGCGACTTGTCCGCCCGCCAGAACCGATCGAAAACGTGCGGCAGATCCGCCGCCGCGATGCCGCTCCCGGTGTCCGTCACCTCGAACACCACCTCCGCCCCGTCCCGATACGCGTGCACGAGCACGCTTCCGCCCTCGGCGGTGTGCCGCACCGCGTTGGACACCAGATTGCCCACCATCTGCCGCAGCCGCACCGGATCCGCCGACACCGCCAACTCCGCGTCGCCGCGCACCGCCAACGCGACCCCCGCCGCCACCGCCCGTGCCCGGTGCGCCGCCACCACCTGCTCCGACACCTCGCGCGCCGACACCGACTCCGGCCGCAACCCCAACCGGCCCGCATCCGCCTCGGCGAGGTCCTGGAGATCGTCGATCACATGCTGCAGCAACAACGCCTCCTCCAGGAGCGAGGCCGTCAACGCCCGATCCGGCACCACGACCCCGTCCTCGACCGCCTCCAACCAGCCGCGGATATTGCTCAGCGGCGTACGCAACTCGTGGGCGACATCGCCGACCATCTCCTTGCGCTGCTCCTCCATCCGCAGCCGATGCTCGGACATGTCGTTGAACGCCTCGGCCAGCCGGCCGATCTCGTGCTTGGCCGCCAGATCCACCCGCGCCGAGTCGTCCCCGTCGCGCATCCGCAGCGCCGCGTCGGTCAGCGCGCTCAACGGCCGGATCAGCCGCGCCGCGACCAGCCCGGTGACCGTCGCGGTCAGCAACAGGATCAGCGCCGCGACCCCGGCGATCCGCACCGTGTCGGCCCGGCTCAGGTCGAACGCCGGAGCCGTGGACCCGTCGTGGTCGCCCACGAACAACAACGTCGCCGCCACCACATACGGCGTGAGCTGCTCACGCCGGGCGGTGTCCACACACGCGTCGACGTCGCGCACCGCGAGCGGCGCCGCGTTGCGATCCCAGGTCAGATCCAGCCCCAGCGTGATCGGCGCGATCCGCCTGCGCTCCAGACAGGCCGCGAACATCGTGTTCAACTCGCCCAGCGCCGTCAGCTCGGTCGCGGTCGGCGCGTTCAGCCGCTCCAGGCCGCACGACGCGCCGGCCACGACGGTCGAGGACTGATCGACGCCGGCGCGCGCCAACTGCTCAGCCGCCAAACTCGGATCGCGGCGCGAGACGCCACCGGGAGCCGGAGCCGGACGCGAATCGCGCAGCACCGCAGGGCTCGACGGGATCACCACCGGCCCCGTGCTCTCCCCACCGCCACCGACCCCGCCCGCCACCTTCACGACCGACCGCCCATTCGGCTGCCGCTCGATCTCGACCGCGCGCCCCACCCCGCGCAGACACCCCACCACAGACTCGGCATCCGCACGCGACTGCGCGCTCTCCGCGTCGGTGAGCCGAAACGGCCCCACCGCCTCGGGATCGATCCGGTCGGACCCGGTCGTCGCCACCAAGGCCGCGTCCACCGCGAGCGGATCCACCACCGCCGACGCACGCCGAAACGGCGGCGGCGACGCCGGCCCCGCGTCGGAGTCCGCGATCGGCGCACCCTCGCGCGTGGTCAACGCGATCCGCCGCCCGGTATCGCGCGACAACTGGCGCAAGATCGGCTCGACCCCGTCCCACTGCGGATGCGTCGCCGCAAACGTCGACAACGTCCGATAGATCCGCGTGTCATCGGCCAGCACCCGGCTCTGCCCCTCCCGGATCGCCCCCTCCGTGGTCTGCGCCGCCAGCCACGCGGTCGCCCCCACCGCACCGGCCGCGACCAGAATCGACGAGGCGAGCAACCGCACCAGAAGACTGCGATGCAGCGCGACCCTACGCGCCACCGCGGCGCTCCCCACGCGAACCCGCACCCGGCTCGGCCATCTTGTAGCCGACGCCGAACACCGTCACCAGATACGCCGGCCGCTGCGGATCCGCCTCGATCTTGCGGCGCAGATTCATGATGTGCACATCGACCGTACGCACACTCACATACCGGTCGAACCCCCGTGCCCGATCGAGCAGTTGCTGCCGCGTGTACACCCGCCCCGGCTCGGCGATCAGCGCCTCCAGGATGCGAAACTCGCCCGGCGTACAGTCCACGCCACGCCCCGCCACGGCCACCTCGTGCCGCACCGGGTCCACCGACAACTCGCCCACCCGCAACACCGGATCCGGATCCGGCACCGTTGCCGGCCGCCCGCTGCGCCGCAGCAGCGTGCGCACGCGCGCCATCAGCTCGCGCGGACTGTACGGCTTGGTCAGATAGTCGTCCGCGCCCAGATCCAGGCCGAGCAGCAGATCGTCCTCCGTCGAGCGCGCGGTCAGCATCAGGATCGGCAACTCGCTCTCCCGGCGCAGCACGCGCGTGACATCGAGACCGTCGACGCGCGGCATCATCACATCCAGGACCAGGATGTCGATCCCCTTCGTCCGCGCCGCGTCGATCGCATCCCGACCGTCGTGCACGACGGTGACCACATGGCCCTCGCGCTCCAGGTACAGGCGGACCAACCGGGCCTGCTTCTCATCGTCCTCGGCCACCAACACGTGCGCGCACATGGCGCCGAGCCTAGGCGTCGTGGCCGGATCCGATCGCCGGTGGGCCCGGGTCGTCCCGATTCGGACCCCGTCCTGACCGGGACCTGACAGGTTTCTGACATCCGCGCGGCAGCATCCCGGCCATGCTTCGACTCCACCCTCCGCACCGCCCGACCCACCACTCGCGCACCGCCGCCCGGTCCGCCGCCGGCCTCGTGGCCCTGCTCGTGCTGACCGGGTGCGGCTCCGACGGCGGCGGCGCGAAGTCCGTCGACCAGGTCGCCTCGCTGCCCACCTCCGCCGGCCCGGCCAAGGACCAGCCCGGCGCGCCGCCCGGGACGAGCGCGAACACCGCGTCCGGTACCTCCGGGGTGCCCGCCGGCGGCCGACCGCAGCGCCGCCTGGACACCTCGGCGGAGGAGGAGAAGCGGATGTGGGACACCTACGAGGCGTGCCTGAGCAGCAAGGGCGTCGACATCCGGCAGACCGGCACCGTGGAGGGCGAGATCGCGCGCACCAAGAAGTACGCCCGCGAGTTCAAGGAGTGCGAGGTCAAGATGCCGCTGATGGTGCCGGAGATGGACCCCAAGCAGAACCCGAAGTACGCCGACGACATGCGCGACTGGGTCAAGTGCATGAACGGCAAGGGCATGAAGGTCAAGGTCACGTCCGACGGGTGGACCTTCACGGGCGAGTCGTCGTTGAGCAACGAGCAGCAGCGCAAGGTCGAACAGGACTGCAAGATGGAGGCCTTCGGTGGCAAGCGCTGACGAGGCGGCCCACGACGACGAGGGCGGCACGGTCGAGTTCCATACCGCACCCCCCTCGCGCGCGCGAGTCGGTCGCCGCGTCGCGCTGATCGTCGTCGTGGTGCTGGTCCTCGGCGCGGTCGCGGCGTTTGCCGTCGCCCGCCGGGGCGACGGCTCCGACGCGTCCGCGAAGAAGCCGGCCGGCGTCGCGACGGCCACCGTGACCAGGACCGACCTCTCCGATGCTCGCGACCTGCCGGGCACCCTCGGCTTCGGCACCGAACAGCCGCTCAAGGCCGGCCGCAAGGGCATCGTCACCTGGCTGCCCAAGAGCGGCGACACGATCACCCGCGGCAAACCCCTCTACCGCCTGGACGACCGCCCGGTGGCGCTCTTCTACGGCACCACCCCGATGTTCCGCGCCCTGGGCAAACCCGAAGGCGACGCGACCGACACCACCAGGCAGGACACCGGCAAGCCGGACGGCACCAAAAGGGACCCCAAGGACGCCAAGGATCCCAAGGACGCCAAAGACCCGAAGGACGCCAAGGACCCGAAGGACTCCAAAGACCCCGCCAAACCCCCTCAGGGCCGTGACGTCCGCATGATCGCCGACAATCTCAAGGCCCTCGGCCACGACATCGGCAGCCAACCGGCCGGCGTCCCCACCGGCGAGGCGACCTGGACCCCCGCCCTCTCCGCCGCCGTCAAGAAATGGCAGAAGGCCCTCGGCGCCCCCCAGACCGGATTCCTCGAAGTCGGCGATGTCACCGTCCTGCCCGGCGAGATCCGGATCGGCGCCCTGACCGCCGCCCTCGGCGACGACGGATCCGCCGCCCCGTTGATGACCGCCACCCCCACCGCCAAGGCGATCAGTGTCCCCGTGGCCGCGACCGACATCGGCTCGATCACGGTGGACACCTCCGTGACCGTCGTACTCCCGGACAACACCGAGACCAAGGGCACGGTGTCCGCGATCGGCCGCAGCACCGAACGCAAGGACACCACGATGGGCGGCCTGAACCAGGAGCCCGGCGGCGCCAAGATGACCGTGACGATCACCCTCGACGACCCCACCGCGGTCAAGAACCTCGACGCGGCCGGCGTCCAGGTCCGCTTCGTCACCGAGACCCGAAAGGCGGTGCTGACCGTCCCCGTCGGCGCGCTGGTCGCCCTGCGCGAGGGCGGGTACGCCGTGCAACTGCCCACCGGCCGCCTGCTCGCGGTCAAGACCGGCCTGTTCGTCAAAGGCCTGGTCGAGGTCGAAGGCCCCGGCCTGGAACCGGGCACCCGGGTGGTGACCACGTCATGAGCCCCGTCCTGGAGGTCCTCCACGCGAGCAAGACCTACCCGGGCGGCGTCACCGCCCTCGACGACGTCTCGCTCGCCATCGAACCCGGCGAACTCGTCGCCATCGTCGGCCCGTCCGGCTCCGGCAAATCCACCCTGCTCAACCTGATGGGCACCCTGGACACCCCGACCTCGGGCACCGTGTCGATCCTGGGTCACGACGTCGGCACCCTGTCGGACCGCCGGCTCTCCGCGCTGCGCGGACGCCTGCTCGGCTTCGTGTTCCAACAGTTCCACCTCACCGACGGCCTCACCGCCGCCGAGAACGTCGCCACCGGCCTGCTCTACGCCGGCGTCCCGCGCCGCCGCCGCAAACCCCTCGCCGTGCAGGCCCTCGCCCGGGTCGGCCTGGCCCGCCGGGCCGAACACCGCCCGCACGAACTCTCCGGCGGCGAACGCCAACGGGTGGCCATCGCCCGCGCGTTGGTCAACGCCCCCGCCCTGGTCCTGGCCGACGAGCCCACCGGCGCCCTGGACACCGCCAACGGACACACGATCCTGCACCTGCTCAACGACCTGAACGCCGAAGGCGCCACCATCGCGATCATCACCCACGACCGCGACATCGCCGCGAGCCTGCCGCGCCGCGTGGAGATCCGCGACGGCCGGCTGATCACCGACACCGGCCGGCCCCAACCCCACGACCCCTCCACCCTCACGACCGCCGGGGACCGGCCATGACCCACCGCGCCCATCCCAAGCGGGCAAACCCGACCGACCCGACCCGCCCGGTACGCCTGGCCCCCACCGACATCCTGCGCCTGGGCCTGCTCGGCATCCGCACCCGGCGTATGCGCGCCGCGCTGTCCGCCCTGGGCATCTCGATCGGCATCGCCACGATGATCATCGTCACCGGCATCCCCGCCTCGAGCCAAAAGGCCCTGATGCGAGAACTCTCCGCGCTCGGCACCGACACCCTGCGCGCCGAACCCCAACCGGACCAGAAGCCCCCAGTACTCCTGCCCGAGGCCGCCGACGCCATGGCCGCCCGGATCGGCCCGGTCACCCTCACCAGCGCGGTCGCCAACACCCATGCGGTAGTGCGCCGTTCGGACCGGATCAACCCCGACGACAGCTCGGGCCTGACCGTACTGGCGAGCCGGCCCAACCTCCTCGAAGCCATCCACGCCAAGGTCGGCTCCGGCCGCTTCCTCGACCCGGTCACCGAACGATTCCCCACCGTCGTCCTGGGCCACGAGGCCGGCCGCCGACTCGGCTTCGACACCCTGACCCCGGGCCAGGCCCCACCCCAGGTCGTCATCGGCAACCGCTGGTTCACCGTCGTCGGCATCCTGGAACCGGCCGCACTGGCCCCCGACATCGACCGCGCGGTCCTGGTCGGCTGGGAAAGCGCCCGCGCCAACCTGGCCTTCGACGGCCACCCCACCGTCGTCTACGTCCGCACCGCCGAACCCGCCATCGAGGCCGTCCGCGCCGTGCTGGCCCAAACCGTCAACCCGGCCATGCCCGGCCTGGTCCAGGTCAGCCGCCCCTCCGACGCCCTGGCCGCCAAACGCGCCACCGAGAACACCTTCTCCGCCCTCTTCGTCGGCCTGGCCGGGGTCGCCCTCCTGGTCGGCGGCATCGGCGTCGCCAACACCATGCTGATCAGCGTCCTGGAACGGCGCAAGGAAATCGGCCTACGCCGAGCCCTGGGCGCCAACCGAGCCCAGATCCGCAACCAATTCCTCACCGAATCCATCGCCCTGTCCACCCTCGGCGGCCTGGCCGGCACCACCCTGGGCGCAGCCGCGACAGCCGCCTACGCCTGGTCCCAACACTGGCCGACGGCCATCTCCCCGACCACCATCGCCGCGGCCTTCACCGGCGCGATCCTGATCGGCATGGCCGCCGGCGCCCACCCGGCGATCAAGGCCTCCCACCTGACCCCGACCCAGGCCCTGGCGAGCACATAGCCCCCACATGGCCCCCACGCAGTCCCTGCCCGCCGGCCCACTGTCGACCGAAAGGTCAAACCCACCACGGAACTTGGTCCCCGAGTGCCGGGTAGGATCGACGCCTGTGCCGCCCCGGGCCCGCCGGGGTGTGCGACGTCGACGGCCCGGATGTGCGCGTACCCGGCGCGGTCGGGAGGGGCGCACATGTTCGCTACGCCGTCGCAGGAGAGCGAGCGCCTGCTGGTGGGGCGCGAAGCCGAGATCGCCCGGCTCACGGACATCACCCAACGGCTCGGCACCGGCCGAGGCACCGTCCTGGAGATCGCCGGGGACCCAGGGATCGGCAAGACCCGCCTGATGGGCGTACTGGCCGAACTCGCCGAGCAGCACGGCATCGCGGTGGCCCGGGCGCACGCCCTGCGCGGGAACACCGTGCGGTATCAGGTGTTCCGGGACGCCTGCGGACACCGGTCGCCCGCCTGCCTGGCGGCCGGGACCGACGAAGAGACGACCTTCCGAAGCGTCCGCGCCCGCCTGGCCAAGTGGGCCGCGGCCGGCGCGGGAGCCATGCTGCTGCTCGACGACATCCACCTGTGCGACCCCGCCTCCGCCGAACTCGCCGCCCGACTGATCCACACCGCCATCCCCGGACCCCTGGTCATCGCCCTGGCCCACCAGCCGCGGCGCACCGGCGCGCACCTGCTGGAAGCCCTGGATCACGGCGTGCGCGGCGGCAGCGTGGTCCGCATCGAACCCCGCCCACTGGACACCGACGCGGTCGCCACCCTGCTGCGCAACATGCCCCCACCCGAGCACGACGCCTCGCCCGAGCACCGCGGCCCGGAGCCGGGCGGCGCGGAACTCGGCGAGCCCTTCCCCGAGTTCGTGACCCGGCTGCGCGCCGCCTCCGGAGGCAACCCCCGCCATCTGCGCATCCTGCTGGCCGGCGGCCCGCATCCCGACGAGTGGCCGGACCGTCCCGGCCCCGACCCGAACGCGATGTTGCGCGCGGCGGTGCCGTTGACGGCGGAACTCGACGCCCTTGCGCCGGACGCGGCCGCGGTCGCCGCCGCGGCCGCCGTACTGGGCGACCCGTTCCGACCGGAAGACATCGCGCAGGTCGCCCGACTCGAACTGGTCCGGGCCGACGTGTTGCGCCCGCTCGCCCCCGGCGGGCGATTAGCCTTCCGGCACCCGCTGTTGCGCCACGTCGCCCACGAACGAGCCGGCGTCTCGGCGCTGTCGACGGCCCATCGGCGGGCCCTGGACCTGCTCGCGGCCCGCGGCGCCTCCGCCGTCGAACAGGCCCGTCATGCCGAACACCTGGTCGGCGCGGACGCCTCGGCCACCGTGCGACTGCTCACCCGAGGCGCTGCGGAAGTCCTCCCCGACGCCCCGGCGACCGCCGTACGCTGGTTGCGGTCGGCCCTGGAGAAGTTGCCCAGTGGCGACCGGCCGACTCCGGAGCGGGCCACCCTGATGCTCGAATACTGCCGGGCCCTGAGTGCGGCGGGCCGGCTCGACGCGGCCCGCCACATCGCCCACGAAGTACTGCGCGACGACACCTGCCTGACCGAGGAGTTGCGCCTGAAGGCGTGCGCCGTCCGGGCCGCCGCCGAACGCCAACTCGGCCGATTCGCCGAAGCCGAGGCATCCGCCCGCACCGCCCTGGACGCACTGCCGCGCCCACTGCCCGCCCGAGCCGCCGAACCCGTCTTCGAATACGGCGTCCTGCACCTGTTCCGCGGCACCTACCGGCAGGCCCGCGCCCTCGTCGACGAGGTCGTGGCAGCCACCACCTCGGCTGCCGAGGCCGCCGCCGAGCCGGCGACCAACCCGGCGGCGATCGCCCTGGTCCGCACACTGGCCACCGTCGGCGCCGGCTACCTCGGCGACACCGCCGCCGCGATACCCGCACTGCACGACTGCGTGCGACTCGTCGACGGCATGCCGGACGCGGTCGCCGCCCGCACCCCCGAACTGCTCGCCCTGCTCGGCTGCGCCGAACTGTTCACCGAACGATTCCCCGCCGCCGCCCACCACATGCGCCGCGGCCTGACCCTCGCCCGGGCCGGCGGACCCCAACAGATGGTCCCGCACTGCCTCCTCGGCCTGTCCTACGCCGACCAGGAGAGCGGTCGACTCGACCGGGCCGAACAGTGGGCGCTGGAGGCGGAACGTGTCGCCCGGGCCACCGGCGCCACCGACGCGATCGCGATGAGCAAGGCGATGCGCGTCGGTGCGATGGTGTGGACCCACCGCCGGTGCGACAGTCCCGAGGTGATCGCCCTCGCCGAGGACGGCGCCCGCACCGCCCAACCCGGCTGGTGGGCGGGCTCGGCGGCCATGCAACTGGCCATGGTGCGCCTGATCAGCGGCGACCCCGGTGGTTGCAGCGACGCCCTCCTCGAAGGTGGCGGCGGCCGGGACCTGCGCCTGTTCCAACCCAACTACCACCCGATGTTGCTGGCCATGTTGTCCACGTCCGCGCTGCTCACCGGCGACGCCGGCGCGGCACGACGCTGGGCGCGGGCCGGTGACCTCGCCGCCGACCGGCTGGGGCTGCCCGTACAGCGAGCCCACGTCGATCGGGCCTGGGCCGTGTTGTACCTGGCCGACGGGGAACACCTCATGGCGGCCACGCTCTTCGAACAAGCCGCGCTCGGGTTCCGGCGCGCGGGGCGGCCGATCCACCAGGCCTGGACGCTCGTCGCGGGAGCGGACTCGGTCGAGGCCGCACGCGGCCCGGCCACCGCCGCCGACTGGCTGGAAACCGCCGTGCGCCTGGCCGACCTGCACGGCGCGGTACGAGTGCACGAGGAGGCCGCGGCCGCACAGGGCCGCTCGGCGGCGGCGCGAACGGCGGCCGACCACTCCGCCACGGCCGGCACACCGCCCGCCGCGGTGGCCCTGCTCACCGACCGGGAACGACAGATCGTGGCCCTGGTCACCGCCGGCAAACGCAGCCGCGACGTTGCCGAACAGCTGTTCCTCAGCCCCCGCACGGTGGACGCGCACCTGGCCCGGATCTACCGCAAACTCAACGTCTCCTCCCGCACGGCCCTGACCAGCCTGCTGCTGCGCACCGACGCCGCCGACCCGACCCCGGACCCGATGCCTCACCCGGACCGCACCCGGCCGACCGGCAACAGGTAGGCCAGCACGTCGTCGATGCCGTCCAGGACGAACACTTCGTGCGCGACATCGTCGTAGAACCCGCCCACCATCCCCATGGACAACCCGGCGGCGGCCGCCGTCAGGGCCAGATTCTGGGCGAGATGCCCGGCCTCCAGAAAGGCGAACCGCAACGCCCGCAACCCGTAGCGGGCGCGCAGCACGCCCAGTTCGACATAGAGGCCGACCAGCGCGGGCAGCGTCGACACGTCCACGTACGGGTCGGCCACCTCGTCCCGGGCGAACCACAGTGACGCGGCGGCCAGTTCGTCGATGCTCGGCGCCGGCCCGACCGGCAGCAACGACCGTGTGGCGGGCTCGAGTTCGTACACCCCCGGAGCCAACCCGGCCACCTCGCGTACCACGAGCCGCAGCCGGGCGACGTACTTCGCACCCGCACTCGGATACGGACGAGGCGAACGGCCGGGCGCACCGGGGCCATCGGGCACCTCCGGCGCGGCAGTTCCGGCGTACGCCGACCACAGGGCCGTGCCCAGGTCCGCCGCGCTCGTGCCCCCGCCCAGGTCCCCGCGCGCACTGGTCCGCCGGGCCAGCGCCGCACCCAGGGACACGCCCGGCAGCTCCCCGGCCGGCAGCGCCACCGGTGCCGCGCCGAACGGGTTCGACCGTTTCCCGCCCGGCGGCGCACTTCTCGGCTGCTGCCCTCGCATCCGACTCGGCGCGGAGTTGCCGGCTTCGAGATAGCGGCGATCCGCGGCGCCCGGATGGTCCGCGAAGAAATCGGTGCCCCCCTCGGGGGCGAGCAGCGACGAGGCGATGAACCAGCACAGCGAGCGCTCCTCGTCGGGCAGGACGCCCATCCGGTTGAGCAGCATGTGCAGTTGCGCGGACCACACACCCAACCAGGGCCCCCGACCGACCGCGGCATCCGCCGCGTCCGCCCCGGTTGGCTCGTTCGCTTTGTTCGTCTCCAGACGGGCGCGGGCCGCCCGGACACAGGCGCCCCACCGGTCCCGCAACCGCGTCCCCGAGCCACCCGAGGCGGCGATCTCGTCCCGCCGCCGGAGCACCGCCGCCGCCTGGTTCGCCACCGCGTCCAGCGCCGCGTCGCGCACCGTGATCGCCCCCGGGCGCGCACCGTCGTGATACCCCCGCCAACCGATCACCGCGCGCCGCAGCCACCGCGCGGTGTCCAACTCGTCGAGATCCAGCGCCAGCGCCGTGGCCAGCACGAAATCCGTCGCGGCGACCAGCCGTTGGGCCGGCAGCGGGGTGCACGCGACGGCCGCCGCGGCGATCCGGCTCGAGTAGCCGAACACCTCCTCCGCGACCGGCAACGCGGCAACGCCTCCGTACCGTTCCGGTTCCGGCGCATAGGCGACCTCGCACACTTCGCCATGCCCGCGCAGGGTCCGCGCACCACCCTCCGCCGACCGGTATCGCTCTTCGACCCCATCGTCGACCGGATACGGCGCGCCCCGGACGGCCTCGGCCAACCGCTCCCGCAGGTCCCCCGTCGTCGCCGGGTCGGCGCCCCGGATCCTGATCCGCAAGTGCGGCCCGTGCTCGGCATAGCGGATGAAGAACCAGTCCTCGATCCGACCGGCCGAACGCAGACCCTCCACCATCGGGGTCAACGTCGTGGTCAGGAACCGATCGGTGTGCTCGGGCCGCCAGTGCGCGAAACAGTGCAGGCCGCGCCACGTCCCGGCGTGCGGCACAGCGGGGGTCACGGTCATCTCGGCTGCTCCGGGTCGGTGAGGTCGTAGCAGAAATCCGGCACCCGAGGACGGCCGATGAGCAGCATGTACACCACGTCCTCGCCCGGTTCGGCGCGCACCGCCGCCTCGACGGCGCCTTCGGCGTAACTGCGCACCGGGCGACAGAACAGCCCGGCCCCGGCGGCGGCCGAGCACACGTGTTGGGCCGCCGCGCCCGCGGTCATCAGCACGTTCGGGTAGCCGTCGGGACCCCGGTCGCGGACCACGGCCGCCACCTCGGCGGTGCTCACCCAGACCACGTTCATCCCGCTCACGTCGACGTCCGCCGGGCCGAACCCGAACGCGGCCTGCAGGTACTCGGTGATCGGCCCGGCCGCGCGCAACACCGGCCCACCCTCGCGCAGTTCGTAGAGCCCGTCGGCGCAGCCGGTCACGCCGCGGACCGCGAGCCGGTGCCGCAACCCGCCCGGGCCGGACCGGGCGGCCGGCGACCCGGCGGGTGGGCGGCCGTCCGCGATCAGCCGGCGCAACACCTCGGCGGGCAGCGGCCGCGGATCCGCGGACAACCCGCGTGGGGCGAGCGCCGAACTGCGCACCGCGCCGACCCGTCCCCGGGACCGGCCGGCCGGCGCCGGGTCCATCCGGAAGGCCACCTGCGCCACGACACCGGACGCGCCCCCGGCGCCCCGCAGCACGGCGGTCGCGGCCGGTGCGCCGGCCTCGACGAGCGCGGCGGCCAGATGCCCGGCCTCCAGGAAGGCCAGCGCATCGCGCAACGCGCCGTACCCGGCGGGCAGTCGGTGCGGCGCGACCGTCAGTTCCACGCCGACCGAGTCGACGCTCGACGGATCCGGCAGTGGCCGCTCGCCGGCCAGCACGAGCCGGACCGGGTCGAGGAGCCGGCGGTCCTCGCCCAGACGCAGCGTCGCATCGGTCAGGTACGCGCAGCGCGGCGACGGATAGGCCCGATGGTCGTTGTACGGATTCCACGGCTCCCACCGCTGCGGAGCCAGCGCCGCGCTCAGTGCCCGGACCAGGGCCGGGCCGAACGGCCCGAGGTCGGCCAGTTCGGCCAGGTCGATGCCGCGTCCCGGGCGGGCTCCGCCGGGGGAGGGCGTCCCGTTCGGCACCCGTACCGATTTCCCGGGGCCGTGCGCGTAGGCCGCGGCCAGCGCGGTGTCGACGAGATTCGTCATGCCTGCCCGTTCACGGAAAGGGATGGGGATCGAGTGGCAGGTCGCCGTAGCGCGGGCGGGCCGGCAACCGACCCAGCCGATACGGCACCTCCAACAGTCGCGGCAGATCACGGGTGCGGCGGTACACATGCCCGAACGTCATCGCCAGCGCGCCCGGCACCACCACCTTCGCCGCGTACAGTCCCAGGGCGTCGCGCACCACCGGATCCGTCTGATCGACGACGACGACATCCAGACCGGCCCGCACCACGTGCGCGGCCGACTCGGTCAGCAGCGCGCCCAGATCCGATACCGGGTACGGCCGTCCGGGCCAGATCTCCCGCCAGGGCCGGGGCGGTCGCCGGTCCGCGAGCAGGAACTCGAAGCGTGCCCGCGCCTCGGGCAGCGTGTACAGCCCGGTGTGGTCCTCCAGGGAGACCACCCGTAGCGGGTCGTCGAGCATCGGCCGCAGCCGTTCCCGAGCAAAACGTTCGGGCGAGCTCCGGGCCGCTTTCGCGGCGACTTCGAGATTGACGACCACCTCCACGACGGCCCCGCGAATCGCCTCCCGAGGATCGGGATGCGCCCCGGCCGCGAAGAACGCCTGAGGAGCGGCGGACTCGGCAGCGCGGCAGAGGATGAGAGCGGCGACCGAGGGCACCCCGAGGTCGTTGCTCGCGTCGAACAGCAGCAGGTCGTAGCCGAGTGCGTCCAGGCGGTCGAGGCAATGGCCCACCAGGGGGTCCTCCTCGGGCGGCAGCACCCGGGCCAGCGGAGTGTGGGCGTACCAGGCCATCAGGAACGCGTCCCGCTCCGCGACCTCGAACAGGCCGTACAGCGCCGCCTCCTCCAGGCTGTTGCCCACCCCGCAACCGTTGGAGCTCTCCGACACGAACCCGGGCCCCTCGCCGGTGGATCGCCGCTGCGGCAGACCCCAGTAGGCCACCTGCTCCGGCACCGCCAGCGCCCGGTCCCGGCCCAACGACCAGCCGTAGACCCAGTCCGTCACGCGGTCCGGGGTGTAGCGGCCGAGCCGGAACTGCGGAAGTTGCTCATGGCGCGGCTCGTAGCGGCCAAGCGTCGCAGGATCGAGCGCGCGCTCCGGCCCAAGCTCCGCAAAACTGCCGCGCAACACGGTGCGTTTGCCGCGCGGGGCCATCCCGGCCATCCGCTCCACGGCCTCGAACAGCGCGATCCGTTCGGCGGCGGCGAAGGTGCCCGCCCGGCCGTAACCGCCGTCGCGCTGCTCCCAGTCGCCGACCACCGCCGCGTGGGCCAGAGCCAGCGGATACTGCTCGTCGCGGGTCAGGCTCGCCACCGGACCCAGACGCGCGTCGTACAGTGCGGCCCGCAGCCCGGCGCGGGTGGTGGCGGGGTTGTCCTGACGCAGCCGGCCGGGATCGGTCAGCGGTCGCGGCGCCGGGACGAACCGGGCCCCTTCCGGCGTGTCCTCGGGCAGCGGCGCACAGATCGGGCAACCGCCGCGGCGCGGCCCGGCCCGATGGGTCGAGCAGGTGCCGTCGTGCGTACGCACCGCCCACACCGTGCCCGACCAGCGGACCGGATCGGCGAGCGCCTCGCCGGCGAGGGCGGCCAGCACGGGCAGCGCGGTCGGCGCGGCCAGGCCGCCCAGCACCAGATCCCCCCGATCCCGGGGCGTACGACCACCGATGGTCGCGAGCCGCTCCACCTCTACGCACCCCAGACACGCAGGCGCACCCCGCCGCAACAACGGCCCGACCAACGCCGTCGATCCATCGACTCGCACCGGCAACAACATGGCACCGGCCCGCCAGGCATACGCGGACAACGCACTCGCCTGATCGGGCGTCCACACGTCCAACGCCACCACGGCAACCACATCGCCGGCAGCCGGCAAATCCACCGGCGCCAAAACCGGCCAGGCCAGTCCGGCATCCCCCAACGCCTCACCGAGCAACCGCGCAAGCCGCGTCGGGCGCGGCGCGACGGGGCTCACGATGCGACTTCCGGGGTGACGGGGCCGGTGGCGGCCGGTTGATCCGGGACCGGGTACGGGCACGGCAGCCCGGCATCCCCCAACGCCTCACCGAGCCACCGCGCAAGCCGCGTCGGGCGCCGCGCAGCGGCCGTCACGGTGCGACCTCCAGGGTGAGGGGCCGGTGGCGGCCGGCGGACCCGGGACCCGGCCACGCCGGCCCGGCACTTCCCAACGCCTCACCCAGCAACCGCGCAAGCCGCGTCGGGCGCGGCGCGGCGGGGCTCACGACGCGACCTCCGGGGTGACGGGGCCGGCGGCGGCCGGCCGACCCGGGACCGGCACCCCGGCATCCTCCGGCACCGCACCGAGCAACCGCGTAAGCCGTGTCGGGCGCGGCGCGACGGGGCTCACGAGGCGACCTCCGAGGCGACGAGGCCGCCGGCGGCCGGCTGATCCGGGAGCGGGCAACAGCAGCCCGGCATCCTCCGGCACCGCACCGAGCAACCGCGCAACCGGCGTCCGGCCCGGTGCAGCGGCCCTCACGGTGCGACCTCCAAGGCGACGAACCCGACAGCGGCCAGTGCTCGGGTCAGGTCGGTGTTCACCGGCACCGCGCTCGCGGATGGCACTGCGGTCGCGGACGGCACCGCGCCCGCAGACCGCGCCGCACCCGCGGAACGCGCCGTGGCGCCGAGTAGTTCGCGCAGCGCGTTCCGCAGGGAACTCTCGTGCTCGGCCGCGCTCGTCGGCCAGATCCAGGCGTCGGTTTGCCAGGTGGGCGCGTCCGTCGTGGCCACGGGGGTCGCCCCGCAGGGAGCGTGCGCCGCTGCTTCCGGATCACCGCCCGCGGCCCGCCACTGCAACGTGCCGGCTGCGGCCAGCGCGGCGAAGGCCGCCGCGTCCGCCGCGGTGTGCTCGACCGCCCAACCCAACAGCTCGTGGTCGGCCCGCAGTTCGGCCCGGTGGACGCCCGGCGCCAACCGAGATACCCGCAACTGCGCCCGGACGCCGAAGCGCAGCGTCACCGCCTTGAACCAGCGTCGCGCCGGCGGGTACGCGGCCCACTCCGTCGCCGCCACCTCGGCGCCCCTCGGGTACTCCCGAGCCCGCCGGCGCAGCAGGACCCCCTCGGCGTGCCCGAGGTTCGTGCCCACCGCGACGGGGAGTCCGCCGCGCACGCGGACCAGCTGCTCGGCGGCACCCAGCGCGGCGCTCAGCCGAGCCGTGGCGGTGTCGACGCCGATACCGTAGCCGGCGGCATCGCCGATCCGGTATCCGGCCAGCCCGGCCGGCAGTTGCGGCAGGTCGTCGAGTTCGAGCCCGGGCAGGACGCCGGTCTCGGGGTCGCCCAGCGCCTCGACCCGGGCCAACGCGGCCGCCAGGTCGACCGGTTCGGCGCTCGGCGGCGCGGGTTCGGCGGCGGGCAACCACGGGTGGTACCGGGCGCGCAACGGATCCAGGCGCGCGACGAGCACCGTCGGAAACTCGCGCGCGGCCGGTGCCGGGGTGAACGGGTCCGTACCGGGATCGGGCAGCCCGGCGATCGTGCACACCATCCGATGCGCCGCCGCACCGCCGACCAACGCGGCCGGCACCACAAACGCGGAAGCCCCGACCGGCAGCGCGATCCGCTCGGCGATCGCCGCCGCGTAGCGGCGTGCCGCCGCAGCGCTCCCCACCGGGGTGACCAGCCCGACGTCTCCGGCGGCGATCGCGGCCACCGACCCGTGCTCCCCGTCGAGCAGCACCGGCGCGCCCGGCTCCGCCCCGCCACGACCCGGCGGCAGCCCCCGCACCCCGGCCGCGGCGAGCGCCCGCGCGGCAGCGCCCGCGACGGGACCGGCCCCGTCCACGACGACCGCCGCCGACCGGATCCGCTCCCACGCGCCGACGGGATCCGCCGCGACCGCCGCCAGCCAACCGGCGATCCGCGCGGGCGGATCGGCCGGGTCGACCTCCGCGCCCCAATCCGGGGGCACCTCCACCAGCATGTCGTGCTCGCGCAACTGCCCCACCAGGGTGGCGATCGCGCTCCGCACCGCCGGCGTGGGCCCGACGTCGAGCAGCTGCTCGGGCGTACGGCCGTCGGCCAGCGCCACCGCGAGCGCCCGCCACAACCGCCACAGCCCGGCGGCGCCGTTCATGGTGAAGCTCGACCGCGCCCCCCGGACATGGATCCCGTCGGGGAGCGGACTGGCGTGCACGATCGGCCGAAGCCGCAGTACCACGGTGCGGGGTGGAGCGCTCACAGGTGACTCCGATAGGTCTCGGCGACGAACTCGACCGTGCGCGCGCCGGCTTCCGGGCGCGGTAGGGCCTCTTCGAGGATCAGGCCCCCGGAGTAGCGGGCCAGGGTGCGCGCCAGGCAGCGCAGATGCAGCGCACTGCCCAGGTCCACGAACTGCGATCTGGGCCGGTCGGCGAAACCGGGCAGCGAACCCGGCCCGCCACCCGCCTCGGGAGGGGCCGCGGCGACGAAGACCTGCTCGGGGATGCCGAGATGGGCCCGTCGCCGGGCCGCGGCCCGGACCGGTGAGCCCTGCTGCGACTCGGTACGCCACGCCTGCGCCGTCTCCGCCGGCAGTCGCCACCGGGCCCGCGAGAGCACGATGTCGCGGTAGCGCACCCGGGGCCGGTAGCCGACCCGCCCCACGGTGGTGTCCCGGTACCGGGTGGGCACGAGCGCCCCGGCGAGGTCCACGACGCCCGACCCCAGGTCGCCGACCAGCGGCAGCCAACGGCGGGGCAACCCGAACGGCATCAGGAAGCCCAGGTAGAGGACGTTGATCGGCTCGCCCGTGGCGGCGACCCGCAACCGCAACCCGTCACCGACCGGGTCGTGGACCAACTCCAGTTCCTCCGGCCGAAGCGCCCCCAGGGCCCCCGGGGCCCCGATCTCGGACACCTCGTCGGCCACCAGACGTGGATGGAGGTTGGCGTTGAACCCGCCCACCGGCCGCACCTGGGCGACCCGTTCCGCAGCGCCGAGCAACTCGCCGATCCGGGCCGAGACCTGCTCCCGGGCACTCGGATCCAGGTGGTCGAGGAACCGGCTGGTGAACCGCCCCCACCCGCCGTAGACATGGTTCACACACAACCGGGTACGGCCCCCGTCCGGCACCGGCTGGACGAACACCCCGTACGAGGTGGGGCGCGGCTCCAGCCAGTTCGGCCGGCGCCGCGCGGCGTCGGCGACCAGCCGCTCCGGCAGCACCACCTCGCCGTTCGCGTCGGCGTCCGGCACGCCGGCCGCCAATTCGGCGCGCAGCCCCAGCAGTTCCTCGACCCGCGGGCCCACCGGCCGGCCACCGTCGCCGTCGTGGCCCGGGCCCGCCGGATCCACGTCGTCGAGCGCCTGCCAGGCCTCGGCGAACGTGTCGGCGAACTCGTACAGCGACGCACAGCGCCCACCGACTCCGAAGCGCGCGACGAACCGATCCCGAACCACCCGGCGGACCACCGAGTAGCCGTCGAACACTTCGAACAGCGGGGTCAGCCGGACCAGATCGGGCAGCGCCGCGCGGCCGTGCCGCACGTCCAGGTCGACCACCGTGTCCAGCACGACATCCTCGGTGAGCGGCGCCCGGCGCCCCACGGGTGCGGCGCCGACCAGGGCGAACGCCCGTGACCACCGGGACCGGAGCCGATCCAGGTGCGCGGGCCGGGCACCCGCCGCAAGCCCGGCGTACGCCTGCGTGTCGGCGGCGATCTCGGCCAGGATCGCCGCCGCCTCGACGAACCCGAGGTCCACCAGCAGGCGCCCGGCCGCCTGCACGGCGTCACTCGCCTGCGGGTCGAACGGGTAGTCCGCCAGGAGCAGCCCCTGGTCGACCAGCTCCTCCAGATATCCCAGCGCCGCCCGCTCGGCCCGTTCCGGCGGGCCGGGCAGTCGAGCGGCGATACCGGCGGCGAGCTCCGGCACCCGTACCGCTTTGCCCGCCCCCACCCGGGCCAACACATGACGCAGCGGCCCGGTCAGCGGCACCGCCACCTGCTCCTCACGAGCCGGCCGAGGCGGCGCCGCCGCGGTCACGGGACGCCGGCGATACAGCACCTGCGAGCCGTCCGAGCGCAGCCCGGGCGCGAGCCGGTGGGCCGATGTCGCGCGCGAGCGCGGGTGTTCGAGCGCTGCCCGGACCAGCGCCTCCAGCGCGAAGTGCTCCACCCTGGTGATCGCCGTCGGCGTGCCGAGCCGCGCCGCAGGTCCCTCCGCCCCCTCGCGCCACCGGCCCCACCCCACGTCCGCGAACCAGGACAGCGGGCTGGTCTTGGTGACGGCACGCATCGCGAACCGCAGCACGGTGGGCTCGGATTTGCGGGCCTGCTTGTTCGGCGCGTCCCCCGAAGCCCCGGCCCGCCGGACCGCGCGCAGCAGATCCTCGCTGGTCAGCGCGACGGCGCGGGACAGTTCCCGGCTTCGGCACAGTTCGGCCAGCGCCCGCCGGTCGGCGGCCAGCGCCGGATCAGCGAGTGTGTCGATCCGTGCGCCGAGCCGGTCCGACTCGTCGCACGCGGACAACCACCGGGCCAGCAGCGGCATCTCGAGAGCCGCATCCGCGAGCGCCACCCGCAGGGCCGGTCGCGGGGACCGGCGGTTGTGGACGTCCCGGCGCAGCGGCACCAGCACCCGCTCACGCACCGGCCCCGGCGCCGAGGCGGCGAGGTCGTGCAGGGTGTCGCACAGTTCCGGGCGCACCTGTTCGCACCAGCGGGTCAACTCGACCAGCCGCTCGACCCCGACCCGGTAGGCGGCCGCGGCGGGGGAGGGCCCCGGGGCGGGCAGCGCCGCGGTGCGCACCAGCGCGTACGGCGCCGCGGACAGCGCCCCGGGAGCGGCGGCGGACACCTCGGTCGACTCGGTCATCCGGCTCATGGAGGCGATGATCGCGGCCGGCCCCGACCGCACGCGTCGGTAGAACCACCCAACCGTCTACCTACCTCGCCAACGCCCGCGCGCCGCAGCCGATTACGTACTTCTACCGATGCCGCAGCCGCCCGAAAGCCGCAAGGTTGCCGGGCGAGGGACTGCCCATCCGCAGCCGGCCCCGACCGGCCGGAAACCGGAACGTCCCCGCGCGAAGTCCGGCCGGACCCATCACACACCGGATACCAGGAAGGAACCCCGTGCCCAAGACCCTCGAAACCGACCTCGATCTCCGCTCCGACCTCGAACTCGCCGCGTTGGAGGACGAGTTCAGCCTCGGCGACCTCGACCTCGGCGCGCTGACCGTGGTCGGCATGTACGACACGACCGCGCTGCCCCGGCTCGATGCCGCCGGCAGCAGCTGCTGTTCGTGCATCTGGCACCAGACCCAGTAACCCCGGGCACCACCACCCGAGCGGATCGGACAAACATATGCGCCAGACCCTCGACCTCAACGAACTCGCCTTCGCCGAAGACGAGTTCGACCTCGCCGCGCTCGACCTCAGCGGCCTGACCGTGGTCGGCATGCAGGACTCCGCAGAGCCCGTGGAGGGCATCTCGGAAATGTGGTCCTGTTCCTGCTGCTGCTACCCCAACATCCCGTAGCACAAAGGGGGGCGGGCCGGTGTCGAAGACACCCGCCCGCCCCCTTCCCGTCGCGGCCCCGCCCCGCATCGCAATCCCCGAACCCCACACCCGAAACCCCTCAGCACACCACGCCATCACTCGTATGATCGGGGTAACCGGGGGAGAGGCTGAAAGCCATGGCGGGCAGAACGGCTCAGCTGGGGCGCGGCATCGAGAACGCCGTCGCCTGGACCATCAGAAACGCCGACGGCGTCATCGCCATGATCGCCGCCCTGACCATCGGCACCCTCAACGTGCTCAACCAGCCGGTCGACACCAACCTCACCTCCGGCGCGATCCTGCTGGTCCTGGCCGCGCTGGTGTTCGGCACGCTGACCGAGAAGCGGCGCCGGATCAAGGACATCCGCGAGGCGATGTCCGGTCACCGGCGCGCCCTCGAAGACGTCACCATGGTGCGCTCCCTCTCCGGCGCCGAACTCGAACACGCCCTGGATCGGGCGCGGTCGAACACCGACCGGTGGGTCTTCAAGGGCGGCACCGGCACCTACCTGCGCGCGGTGACCCTCCCGGTATGCGTGCAGGAGGCGCGCCGCCAGCGCCGCTCCCTGACCATGAAGATCGACATCGTCAACCCGGCCGACGAACACGCGTGCGCGGCGTACGCGCGCTTTCGGCAGACCTTCGCCCACCGGCTGAACACCGCGCAGCCGGACGCCTGGAGCGCCGAGCGCACCCGCAAGGAGTCGTTCGCCACCGTCCTCGCCGCCTGCTGGTACCGGCAGCGCCTGGACACCCTGGAGATCGACGTCCATCTGTCCTCGGTCGTGCCCACGCTCCGCTTCGACCTGTCCGCCTCCTGTCTGATCATCACCCAGGACGACCCCCAGCGCGCCAACCTGCTGGTGGAGCGGGACCGGCCGCTCTACGACTACTACGTCACCGAACTCCACCAGAGCCGGGAACAGGCCCACACCCTCGACCTGGGCCGCGCCGTGTCGCTCAGCGAGGAACCCACCGTCGACGAGGTCGTCCGGCTCTTCGACACACTCGGCCTCCCGCTCCCGGCGGCCTACACCGACCCGGACGTCGGCGACGTCATCGAAAAGGCCCTGCACGCGGAGAACCCGTATCGGAGGTGAACTCCCCGGTGCCCAGTTCCATGGACTATCGACGGATCGAACGAGCCATGGCGAGAGGGGCCCAAACCGGGGCCGCGGTCGACGAGTTGTTCGAAGCAGCCGCCTCGGCCCTGACGGAGATCGCCTCCGGGCGGCGCGAACTGCGGGCCGTCCGCCATCCGTTGGGCTTCTTGTGCCTGCCCGTGCGGCGCGAGGGCGAGCACGGGATCTGCATCCACGTCTTCGACGACGCGACCCGACAGACGGCACAACTACTGACCACCTCGCCCGTACACGCGCACAGTTGGGACCTGACCAGCTGCGTGTTGTACGGGGAGGTGGGCAACCTGCGGGTCCGGGTGCGCGAACGACCCGAACACCCCACGCACCGCCTCTTCGAAGTACGCAGCACCGCCGCCGCCATGGGCGCCGACCCGGCGGCGGGCGCCCTCGCGGTGGACTGGATCCGGCCCACCCCACACCTGGTGAGCTGCGAGCCCGGCCCCCGGGAGACCAGCGTCGCCGGCGGCATCTACACCCTCGCGGCAGGCCAGTTCCACACGACCGTGGTACCGCCGGGCACCGCCGCGGCCACGCTGCTGCTCGGCCGCGCGATGCCCGGGCGCTTCGACCTCACCCTCGGACCGGTCCACGGCCGCCCACACCGGGTGGTGCGACAAACCTGCGACGCGGCCCGCACCGCCCGCGCGGCCCGCACCGTACTGAGGAGGGTCGATGGTTGCCACTCCCGGTGACGTGCCCACTTCCGGTGACGCTGCCACTCCCGGTGACGAGGGCAACATCCCCAACGGTGGCCTCCCCAACGGCACCCTCCGCAACGGCGACCGCGCGCATCGAGCCGGCTCCCCGGGACGGTTCACCGCCGAGCGAGAGCTGGCCGTGGGCGCCGCCCGCGAGGCGGGCGCGCTGCTGCGCGCGCGTTTCGCCGACGAGTACGACGTACGGGCCAAGGGCGGGCACGGCGATGTCGTCACCGAACTCGACCTGATGGCCGAGCGGATGATCGTCAAACGTATTCGGGAGCGCTTCCCGCACGACCGGATCCTCGCCGAGGAAGCCGGCGCCATCCCCGCCGCCCGCGGCCCGCGCACACCACAACCGGACGCGGTCCGCACCTGGCTGGTGGATCCGCTCGACGGCAGCAACAACGTCGTCATCGGCCTGCCCGCCTACGGTGTCGGCATCGCCTTGTGCGTCGGCGAGCAACCCGTGGTGGGCGTCGTGCACGACCCGGTGACCGACCGGACCTGGACGGCCCTGGCCGGCGGCGGTGCCTACGGCCCGCGCGGCCGACTCGTCGGCCCCTCCCGCCACTTGTCCCCGGCCGGGCCGCTGCTCGCCTGGACCCAGGGGCACGCCGTCGCCCGCCGAGACCCCGTGGCGCGCGCCCTCAAGCAAGCCCTGGAAGCACACTCGCGACGGGTCCTGCAACTGTGGGCACCACTGCTGGCCTGGGCCATGCTCGCCCGTGGCGACATCGACGGATTCGTCGGCTACCGCGCCGAGGCCATCGACCTGCCGGCCGGCGCCCTGCTGGCCGCCGAGGCGGGCCTGGCCATCCGGGCCCTGGACGGCGGCGACTTCCACGGCAACGTCACCGGCCCCGACACCGACCGCAGCTTCGTCGCCGCCCGACCACAGGACATCCCCCACCTCCTGCGACTGCTCGCCCGCCAAACGCGCGCCTGAAGCCCCCGCGCCGCACCCGAGCCTGCCAGCTCACGCGGTCAGCCCCCGCGTCGCACCTGAGCCGGCCCGCTCACCCGGTCAGCCCCCGCACCGCACCTGAGCCGGCCCACTCACCCGGTCAGCGCCAGCGCCGACACCGCCGCCACCAGCGCCCCCACCGCCAGCACCGCGCCCGTGCCCACGAACCGCCACAACGACACCCGCACCCCCTGCGCCTGGCAACGTTCGAACCACAACAACGTCGCCAGCGAGGCCCAGGGGGTGATCACCGGACCCACGTTCGTGCCGATCAACAGGGCCAACAACTGGTCGTGATTGCCCGCCGGAACCGCCGACTCCCCGGCCAGATACACCGGCAGATTGTTGAGTGCGTTGGCCAGCCCCCCGCCGACCGCCGCCGCCCGGAACATCCCCAGCACCCCGCCGTCCGTCCCCACCGCCGACGACAACACACGGTGCAGGCCGTGTACATCGACCGCCTCCACCACCAGGAACAGCCCCGGCACCAGGACCAGCAACCGCCACGGCACCAACGACAGCCGCAACACCGAGCGTTGCCGCACCCCGAACGCCACCACGACCACCGCGCCGGCCGCCGTCGACGCCGCCCACAGTGGCACCGCGTCCACCAGGATCGCCAGCAAAAATCCCCCACAGGCCACTGCGCACACCCGAAACAACACCGGATCGGCGGGACGGTGCACCTGTGCGGCCGCATACCGCTCCGCGCCCCGCCTGCCCCGGCGCCAGTAGAACAACCACAAGCACCCCATCGTCACCACGATCGAGGCCAGTTGCGGCGCCCACATCCGCGCCGCCAGACCCACGGGGGAGAGCGCGACCCGGTCCGCGGCCAGCAGATTCGTCAGATTGGACACCGGCAGCAGCAGACTGGCGGTATTGGCCAACCACACCGTCGTCATCGCCAGCGGCACCGCCGCGATCCCCACCCGCGCCGCCAGCGCCAACATCACCGGCGTCAGCAACACCACCGTCGTATCGAGATTGAGGATGATCGTGGTCACCGAGGCGAACCCCACACACAACACGAACAAACGCGCGTAGCTACCGCCCCCCGCCCGCGCCACACCCGAGGCCACCACGTCGAATACCTCGGCCCGACCCGTGAGTTCGGCCAACACGATCACCGTGCCCAAAAACCCGAGCAGCGGCGCGATCCGCGTCATCGCCGCCCCGGCCGACCCCGCCGGCAACACCCCGCAGGCCACCAACAGCAGACCACCCGCCAGCAGCCCGGCCGCCAGCCAGTCCAGCACCCGAAGACGTCCCAGGAGATCCCGCAAGGCACGCACGGACACGAGCATCGCACACCACAATCACGAACCCCGTGACCGGGTGCGCTCCCCTTCCTAGGATGGAGCCATGGTCGCACGCCAGGAAACCGACGCCCAGGACCGGCAGTTGCACTTCTTCGTCAGCTACTCGCCGGCCGACGAACGATGGGCGTCCTGGATCGCCTGGACGCTGGAGGAAGCCGGCTACCGCACCGTCCTGCAAGCCTGGGACTTCGTACCCGGCACCAACTTCGTCGACTTCATGGACCGCGGCGTCAGCGAATCCGCCGCCGTGATCGCCATCCTCTCCCACAACTACGAACGCTCGCGCTACGGACGCATGGAATGGCAGGCCGCGCTGCGCGCCGACCCCGACACCCCCGAGCGCAGACTGATCACCGTACGCGTGGAGGACATCCCCGTCGAGGGACTCCTCGCCACCATCACCTACGTCGACCTGGTCGGCGTGCACGACACCGCCGCCGCCCGCGAACTGCTCCTCACCCGCGTCGGCCACGCCCTCGACGGCCGCGCCCGCCCCACCACGCGCCCGGGATTCCCCGGCCTGCCCCCGGCCCCCACCACCCCCGCCCCCAGCGCCGCCCCACCCCGCCGCGACCACGCCCCCGGCACCGCCGGCTGGACCGGCCGTCGCCGCCCCGCCGCCCCGCCCGGCTACCCCCAAGCCACCACCGCCGAGCGCACCAGAGACGACGTGTCCGTACTCCACCTCGCCGGCCCCTCCTTCGGGCGCGGCGCCGACCCCGCCGAACTCCAGGCCACCATCTGGGGCGACCTCCTCGAACTCACCGACGCGGGCGCCCCCGCCCCCGACCTCCTCGTCGTCACCGGCGACCTCACCGCCTCCGGCAGCCCCCGCGAATGCGACCAGGCGCTGACCTTCCTGACCGGGCTGCGCTCGCGGCTCGACCTCGCCGCCGACCGGCTCATCGTCGTCCCCGGCACCGCGGACGTCAGCCAAGCCGCCAGCCGCGCCTACTTCAGCACCTGCGAAGCCGACGAAATGCAGCCCCGACCGCCCTACTGGCCCAAATGGCGCCACTACGCACGGCTGTTTCGCGAGCTCTACCAAGGACTCGACGTCGTCTTCGACGCAGACCAGCCATGGAGCCTGTTCCCCGTCCCCGCGCTGCGCACCGTCGTCGCCGGACTCAACTCCTCCATGGCCTACAGCCACCGCACCGAGGACCAGTACGGCCTGATCGGATCCGAACAGGCATCCTGGTTCGCCCAGACCATGCGCTCCTACGAACGTGAGGGCTGGCTGCGCCTGGGCGCCCTGCGCCACGCCCCGGACGGGCGGCTGCCACTGGACCCCGAACCCGACCCCGACCGCACCCCCACACCCCCCGGCCCCGGCCGCACCCCAGGCCGCGGGCCCGCCGGCCCCACCGCGGGCCCCGGACGGCAACCCGCCACCGCGCCGCTGCGCGACACCGACGTCCTCGCCCGGCTCACCGCACCCCGACTGCACCTGCTCCTGCACGGCCCCACCGGCGACCCCCGAACCGCGACCGACCCGACCCGCGCCGGCGTACTGCCGCTGGCCACCCGCCGGTTACCCGTCCTCGGCGTCGCCGGACCCGCCCGGCACCAGCTCCTCCAGATCACCCGCGACGGCATCACCTCCCGCTCCGACGGCCCCCGCACCACCCCGCGCCGCTACGCCCTCGCCTGGCACGACACCCCCCGCATCTTCGGCCCCGACCGCACGGCCGCACCCGCCCCGGGCGCCGAAGGGCCCACCGGCGCCGACGAACCCACCGGCGCGCCCGGCGCGCCCGACACCGCGCCGCCCGTCCGCGCCGTCGAAACCCCCCTCGAAGCCCTGCTCGCGCGCGTCGCCGAGGTCTGCCGCATCCGCCACGAAGGCGTCCAAGTCCGCCGCATCCCCGGGGAACTGCCCGGCCTGCTCGTCACCTGGACCGAATCCGGATTCGTCCGCCAACAACGCGTCGGCGTCCACGTCGGCACCCCCCAGACGCCCGACATCGACCGCTTCATCGACCACGTCCACGCCTCCGACACCGAACCCGACGCCGAACTCGTCCACGACGGCCCCCCACCCGCCCGCGAACTACGCGAGCGCGCCCGCCGCCGCGGCGTCCTGGTCCGCAGCTTCACCGAATTCCAGGGCCTGCTGGACCTGCGCGGCTACGTCAACGCACAAACCGAACGGCTCGACACCGACCCCCAATACCAGCCCCGCCTCTACCTCCCCCAGCGCTACCGCGAACTCGAACGCCCCGGCGGCATCGAACGCGACGGCCTCGTCGACGACATCCTGCGCCTGCTCGACGCCGACCACGGCCGCTTCCTGCTGCTCCTGGGCGACTTCGGACACGGCAAGACCTTCGCCCTGCACGAGCTGGCCCGCCGCCTCCCCCAGGAACTGCCGCACCTGGTACCCCTGTTGATCCAACTCGGCGGCCTCGACAAGGCCCACACCCTGGACGGACTCGTCGCCGCACACCTGGCCGGTCACGGCGTCGACACCATCGACCTGCGCGCCTTTCGCTACATGCTCGGACAGGGCCGGATCGTCCTGCTCTTCGACGGCTTCGACGAACTGGTCAACCAGGTCAGCTACGACCGCGCCGCCGACCACCTCCAAGTACTCCTCGACGCCGCCGTCGACAACGCCAAGATCGTCGTCGCCGGCCGCACCCAACACTTCCGCTCCCAGGCCCAGGTACTCACCGCACTCGGCGAACGCGTCGGACTGCTCCCACAGCGCCGCGTCCTGGCCGTCCGCGAGTTCACCCCCCAACAAATCCGCGCCTACCTGGTCAACCGCTACGGCGACGAGCCCGCCGCCGACCGCCGACTACGCCTGCTGGAAGGCATCCCCGACCTGCTCGCCCTGTGCCGCAACCCCCGCCTGCTCGGCTTCGTCGCCGACCTCGACCACGAACGGCTGCGCGCGGTCGCCGGCGCCGGCCGCGCACTGAGCCCGGCCGCACTGTACGAGGAAGTGTTCACCTCCTGGCTGCGCCACGAGGAGCGACGCGGCCAAGGCACCGCCGGCAGCGGTCCCGGACTCGCCCTGCCCCAACTGTGGCGGGCGGTGACCACCCTCGCCCTACGGCTGTGGGAGAGCGGCGAGAGCGCCCTGCGCCTGGACGAACTCAACGACGTCGCGGAAACCTTGACCGGACTCGCCGACAGCCGGATGTCCGTACCGCAGGCCGCCCACGCGGTCGGCGCCGGCAGCCTGCTCGTGCGCACCGACGAGGGCCTGTTCCGATTCATCCACGGATCGGTGGCCGAATGGCTGGTGGCCCGCGAGGCCGCCGCCCGCCTCGACGGCACCGACCACCCCGAGGCCGACCTCCTGGCCCGCCGCCCGCTCAGCCGGCTGGCCGTGGAGTTCCTGTGCGACCTCGCCGACCACCACACCTGCCGGCAGTGGGCCGAACGCACCCTCGCCGCCGACACCGGCGCGGGGGAGGGGAGCGGCGAGGACAACGCCCGCGCCAACGCGGTGAAAATCCTCGGCAGACTCCGAGTGCCGGCCGGCACCGACCTGCGCGGCGCCGTCCTGGCCGGAGAAGACCTGTCCTACCGCGACTTCTCCGGCGTCGACCTCACCCGCGCCGACCTCACCGAAGCGAGCCTGGTGGGCGCCGACTTCTCCGGCGCCGTCCTGCGCGAGGCCCGCCTGGTCGGCGCCCGCCTGGACGATACCGACCTGCACGGCGCCGACCTGCGCGGCGCGGACCTGCGCCGGACCCGGCTGATCCGCACCGACCTGCGCGGCGTCCGCGTCCAGGGCAGCCACTGGCACCGCGCGGCCCTGATCAACACCCTCGCCGGACCCGACGTCCTGGACGCCCCGGAGCTGCGCGCCGCCGCGATCAGCCCCGGACTCTTTGCCCAACCGGGACTGCGGCCCTGCGCGGTCGGCGTCCCGTACGGCTTCGGGATGAACTCCATCCGACTGCCCGAACCCGCCTCGTTCAGCCCCGGCGGCGAACTGCTCGCGCTCGGCAGCGAGGACGGCAGCGTCCTGGTCTGCGACGGCGCCACCGGGACGGCCCTGCGCACCCTCGAAGGACACGTGGGCCGGGTCTACGCCGTCAAGTTCCGCGACAAGGTGCTCGCCACCGGCGGCGCCGACGGCACCGTCCGCCTGTGGCACCCGGTCTCCGGAGCATGCCTGCACCGACTCCCGGTCCACCCCGACGGAGTATGGCCGCTCTCCCTCGACCGCCTGGGCGACCGCCTGGCCGTCGGCGACTCCGACGGCACCGTCACCCTGTGGGACGTGGACACCGGCACCGTCGCCCACCGGCTGACCGGCCACACCGCACCGGTGTTCACCGCCGTCTTCAGCCCCGACGCAACCCTCCTGGCCACCGGCGACGCAGCCGCGGCCGTACGCCTGTGGGACACCCGCACCGGTCGCCTGATCGGCGAACTCCCGGGCCACCGGGGAGCCGTCCACCGCGTCGCGTTCAGCCCCGACGCAACCCTGCTCGCCACCGGCGACCGAGGAGACGAGCACGGCGGCACCGTCCGGGTGTGGGACGTGGGCCGGCGCAGCCTGCGCCACACCTTCACCGGGCACACCGGGCGCGTCTACACGCTGGACTTCCACCCCGACGGCCGACTCCTCGCCGCCGGGGACACCGAGGGCAACGTCAAGCTGTGGGACCCGATCAGCGGAACCCCCGTCGCGACCCCCACCCGCGGCGGCGGAGCCGTGTACCAGGTGGTGTTCGACCCCGAGGGAACCATGCTCGCCGCGGGCCGCAGCGACGGCGCGGTCCGGCTCTGGCGGATCGCCCCGACCCACACCGGCTGGTCCGTCGTCCCGGTCCGCCCACAACCCGCCGACCACCAAGGATCCGTCTGGGCCTGCCGATTCCGCCCGCGAGGCGGCGCCGGCACCGCCGACCCAGCCCCGCTGCTGGTATCCGCGGGCAACGACGGCTCGGTACGGCTGTGGGACACCTCCACCGGCCATGGCCGGCGCATCCTGCGCGGCCACGGCCGAAGGATCACCGGCCTGGCCTTCGGCGCCGCCGGGACCTACCTGGCCGCATGCGGAAACGACGGCGTGGTCCGCGTCTGGGACCCCTCCACCGGACGCCGCGTGCGGGAGTTGTCCACCGACAACGACCGCCTGGTCTCCGCGACCGGCATCCCCGGCGGCCCCCTGCTCGCCACCCCCGGCAGCGACGGCGCCGTCCACGTGTGGAACGCCCACACGGGCGAATACCAACGCGCGATCGACGCCGAGACCGACCACGTATGGGCGCAAACCTTCAGCGCGGACGGACAAACCCTCGCCACCGCCAACGACGACGACACCGTCCGCCTGTGGTACCGCACCACCGGCACCCACATCGCCACCCTGACCGGCCACCGCGGCCGCGTACGATCCCTCTCCTTCACCGCGAACGCCGCCGAACTGGCCACCGGCTGCGACGACAAATACGTCCGCCTGTGGAACCTCACCGGCGACCCCGACACCTACCACCTGAGCGCCGAACTCCCCGGCCACACCGACCGCGTCTACGCGGTCGTCCACGGCCCCGACGACGCCTGGCTGGCCAGCGCCTCCTGGGACGGACAGGCCATCATCTGGCAGGACGCCACCCCCCGCCACCACCTCCGAGGCCACACGGGCCGACTGTGGACCGCCGCCGCCCACCCCACCCGCCACCTCCTGGCCACCGCGGGCGACGACCGCACCATCCGCCTGTGGAACCCCCTCACCGGCGAGGAAACCGCCCTGCTCACCGGCCACACCGGCGCCATCCTCACGCTCGCCTTCAGCCCCGACGGCACCCTCCTGGCCGGCGGCGCCGAAGACGGCACCGTCCGGCTGTGGACCCTGCCCCCCGACGGCACACCCACCGAACGCGCCACCCTGATCGGCGTCCAAGGCGGCTGGGCAGCCCTCAACCCCGCCGGAGGCTACAAATTCGACGGCGACATCACCGGCGAGTTCTGGCACGTAGTAGGCATGAGCCGCTTCGAACCGGGCGAACTCGACGACCTGGTCCCAGGAATCCGCCACCTCCCCGCCGACACCGAAATCTGACCACCCCACCCACACCGGGCACCCGTGGGCGGGGGAGTCCGTGCCGGAGTACGCGAGCGCGGCTCGGGGCCGACCGGCTCGATCAGCCGATCGGTGGGGCGAGGTATTCCAGTGCGTATCCGTCGCCGGAGGGGGTCACGCGGGCGATGCCGGGTGAGTCGAGGTGGGCGCCGGCCACGAAGTGGTGTGGCTGGGTGAGTTGTTCGAGGAGTGCCGCTCGCGCGGCGCGGGCCTGGGACTGGTTGCCGTCGAGCTCCCAGGACACGTTCGGCCGATCTAATTGGAGCGTGGGAACGTGAACGGTGTCGCCCCAGGCGAGAAGGCGACCGGCGCTGCTCCTGACCTCGTAGACGGTGTGACCCGGGGTGTGGCCCGGCGTCGGGATCGCGGTGCTCCAGTCGTTGATCGCGACCTTCTCCGACACGGGTACGACCCGGTCGTGGATCGGCTTGAGCCGCCCGGTGAATACCGAGGTGTCGCCCGCGCCGATCCACACGCGCTCGACTTCGGTGAACGCCTGCGAACCGTCCGGCGCGATCAGGCCGCTCACGTGGTCTTCGTGATTGTGGGTGATGGCCACGTCGCTGATCTGCGCGCGATCGATTCCCGCTTCGTCGAGCGCGTCGTGGATCAATCCCATGTTCATCCCGCGCGCCTCGGTGTGGTGCCCTTCAGGCGGTGACCCGGCCCGGTGTACGCCGTTGCACGGCGACGGCGATCTTGCCGCGTGGGCGTCCGCGGCCCTCGCCGGCAGAGCCGGCTTCCAACAGTGTGTGCGCCTGTGCGATGTCGGCCAGCGGCAGCACGGCGCCGATCACCGGCCGGAGTTTGCCCTGGTCGACCAGCCGGCCGAGGGCCTCGAGCTTCGCTCGGCCGGGGCTGACGAAGAGGAAGTGGTAGGTCGCGTTCACGCCCCACGCGGCGAGCAGGTTCTGGGGTTCGGGGATGTCCACGATGGACACCACGCGGCCTCGGTCGGCGAGCACCTCCGGGCTGCGGGTGAGGGTGTCCCCACCCACCGTGTCCAGTACGACGTCCACCCCACCCAGCGCGCGAACCTGCGGCACGTAGTCACCGGCCGAGAAGTCGATCGCGATGTCGGCTCCCAGTCCGGTGACGAACTCGTGATCCCTTGCCCGCGCGGTGGTCACCACCTCGGCTCCCAACGCGCCGGCGACCTGGATGGCGACCGAGCCGACCCCGCCCGCTCCGCCGTGCACCAGGACCCGTTCCCCGGCCCGCACCCCGGCGCGTTCGACCAGTGCCTCCCACGCCGTCACGCCCACGAGCGCAAGACCGGCGGCCTCGACGTGCGACAACCGTGCGGGCTTGTGGGCGACCAGGGCCTGCTCGACCACGTGGAACTCGGCGTAGGTGCCCTGCCCGGCGAACACCGGCGCCAGGTACCAGACCTCGTCGCCCGGCCGGAAGTCGCCTGCCCCGGGGCCGGTTTCGACCACCACGCCGGACGCGTCGTTGCCGATCACCGCGGGCAGCGCCACCTGGTCGCGGTAGTCGCCGCGCCGGGTCTGCAGGTCGAGCGGGTTCACGGACGTGGCCACCACGCGCACCAGCACCTGGCCCGGTCCGGGAGTGGGTCTTGGCAGCTCTCGGGTGGCGAACGCGGTGTCCGCGGCACCGAAGCGGACGAGTTCCACCACACGCATCGAAGTCGACATGCGACGACCATAGATCGACGTATTGCAAATCGTCAATATGTAGGTGCGTTACGATCACCGCATGTTCTCGGAGGCGGATTTGCTGGCTGTGTTCCGGGCCCTGTCCAACCCGACCCGCCGGCAGATGCTGGTGTGGCTCAAGGAGCCGATGAGTTTCCCCGGCCAGGAGCCCGACGACGTCGAGATCGGTGTCTGCGTGACCGACATCGCGCAGCGCACAGGCATGGGACAGTCGACCACCTCGCAGTACCTCACGATGTTGCGCCAGGCAGGACTGGTGGTCGCCACCCGGCGGGGCAAGTGGACCTACTACCGCCGCGACGAGGCGAACATCGCCCGCCTCCTGGAGACCCTGCGCGACGTGTTCTAGATCCGATGCCGTTCGGTTGGGGCTCGCCGGGCTCCGGTGGCGGCGTGCCGGCCGCCACCGGAGGGGGTTCACCCGTCGAGCGCGCACACCAGTACGGTCTGCCCCGAGGCCACCGGGAACGTACGCGTGACCCGGAACCCGGCGATCTCCGCCATGTGTTGCATCTCCTCGGGGGCGTGCAGCTGCGTGCCCTCCTCGCAGATGACCATCTTGAGCAGTTGCAGCCCCGGCAGGCTGCCGCGCGCGAACAGCGGCTCGATCACCAGGAGCCGGGCGTCGGGACCGCTCATGGCGGCCCGGACGGTATGCAGAATGCGTTGGGCGCTGTCCGGATTCCAGTCGTGCAGCACGTTCTTGAGGATGTACAGGTCTTTGCCCCGCGGTACGTCGGAGAAGAGATCGGCGGCCCGGAAATCCAACCGCGACCCGAACCCGGGGTCGGTGCTCGCGAGTTCGGCGGAAGCCTGATCGCACACCTCCCGGCGGTCCGCACAGGTGCCGGTGGCGTCGGGGAGCTCGGTCAACAAACCCTTGAGCAGCCCGCCGTTGCCGCCCCCGACGTCGACGATGTGCCGCACGCCGGAGAAGTCGTAGTGCGCGGTGAGTTCGGCGACGGTCGGGCGGGTGGCGTCCTCCATCGCGAGATGGAAGGCGCGCTCCGCCTCGGGTGAACCCGCCAGGTAGGCGTACAACGACAGGCCGAACTGGTGCTCGAACGCGGTGCCGCCGTGCCGGACGGCCGGCAGCAGGCCGCACCAGGCCGTGTCGTAGACGCCCGCCATCCAGCGGACCAGGTGCCGCATGGATTCCGGCCGACCCTCGATCAGCGGGGTGGACAGTTCGTTGTTCGCGAAGCGGCCGTCCACGTCCGCCACGAACACGCCACGGGAGACGAGCAAGCCGAGCAGGTTGAGCAGGACATCCGCACTGCTCCCGGTCGCCTCGACCAGCTCCACGTGGGTCAACGGCGTCTCGTCCAGTAGTCCGGCGATGTCGAGTTCGGCGGCGACGGCCACCGCCTTGGCGATCCAGCCGCCGGCCGCCAACTCGAACAATTGCTCAGTGGGCTTCATTGGTCTGTCTCCAATAGGGGCGCGCGCACCGATGCGGTGCGTCGCGCTGCGGTCGGTTCGCCGCGGCGCCGGCTCTGTGGAGGTACGCCCACCAGGCCCCGATGGTGGGATCGGCCGCCAACTCGCGGAAGTCGACGATCAGGCCGGCTCGCCGCCATTCGTTGATCAACTGCATCAACTGGAGTGATTTCAGGCCCAGTTTCGCCAGGTGCGCGTCGTCGGCGACCGCCGCGGGCGCGAGCCGGAGGAGCTCCGCGACGCGCTCGCGCGATGCCTCCAGGGAGATCGGTCCGATTGCTGCGGAGGAGGATGGATTCGTCATCTTCGGGTCCTTCACTGGCTCGGTCCTCTCGACTTGCCCGCACTGCCGCCGAGTTCACGGCGTGTCGGTGATCTCCACGACGGCGCAGCCGACCTCCATGCCCACCGTCACACTCACCATCAGGACGTGGTCGCCGGGACCGACCGCGCCCTCCTCCAGCAGGTATTCCAGCCCGGCGATCTGGTCGGTGCCGCCCGCATGGCCCAGGCGACGGGTGAACTCCCAGGTGCTTTGCGACTCGTCGAAGCCCAGGGGTTCGAGCACGCCGTGCTTCACATGCGTCCACACCACGCCGCTGGTCGCGACCCGGGCGATGTCCGAACTCGCCAGTCTCGCCTCGGCCAGGGTCCGGTTCGCCGCCTCGGTCACCAGGTCGCCCAGATGGATCGTGGGCGGCAGCACGCCCTGCGCCCACTGCTCCTGCCAGTACCGGGCCCGAGCCTCGATGTCCAACCGCCTGCCGACGGTGATCCCGGGCGGGAACAGCGGCTCGCCGCCGCGGTGCAGGATCTCCGCGGCCGGGTTCGACACCGATCCGACCGCCGGCAGCCTGGCGAAGCCCGACCGGCGCGAGAGCACGACCGAGGAACCGCCGTCGGCCGGCAGATAGTGCGTGGCGGCCCGCCACCGATCGACGATCGGGGTACCGAAGTTGTCGGCGGCGGTCAGCAGATAGGCCGGCTGCTCCGGGGCCGCCATCAGCAGACCGGCCGCCGGCCGCATCGAGGTCAGCATGCCCAGGCAGCCCTGCCGGATCTCCACCGCGCCGACCGGGGTGCCCAGGGTCCGGTCCAGGATGTAGTGGGCGGCCGACCAACCCTCGGGCCCCTGGAAGTGCACCGGACTGTGGAACAGGCCCGCGAACTCCGCCGGTTCGTGCCCGGAGCGCTTGATCGCCTCCTCGGCCGCGAACACGGCCAGGTCGGGCGCGGGCACGTCGCCGGCGACCGCCACCGAGAGCATCCGGCTGTCCGTGCGCTCGCTCTCGTCGTATCAGCCCTGCCGTACCGCCTCTTCGGTGCTCACGCGCTTTGGCAGGTGGGTACCGAGTCCGGCCAGGAAGACGTTCTCCACTCTCATCCGACGCACTCCTTCACGCAGTCATCGATACCGGCGAACGCGAACCGGGAGTTTCCCGGGCCTGCCGCACCCGGACCGCTACGGACCCTCGCAGCGTCGACTTAGAAAATCCTTGTGTTCGCCTTGAACGACGCGCCCCGTCCGACCTGCGCCCGAGGGGCCCGGGGGTGGCCAAGACCGGTGCAAGAACGGTTTTGGACGTCGCTGTGAATCTGGGCCGGAGTCCGCACCGACAGACCATCCGGCAGCGTCCGCGGCGCGATTCCCGGGATGGGCGAAATGGAGCTCGTGAATCGTGTTCTCGGACATCGACGTTGCGCAGAACGACGCGATCGCCGTCGTGGGTTTGTCGTGCCGGTTTCCGGGCGGAGGTGATCCGGAGACCTTCTGGCAGCTGCTGCGCAGTGGTGGCGACGCCGTCGGCGAGGTGCCGTCGCACCGCTTCGGCGACGTGCGGGCCGGCGGTGCCCTCGACGCCGTGGACGGGTTCGACGCCGGCTTCTTCGGGGTGTCGCCGCGCGAGGCGGTGGCGATGGACCCCCAGCAGCGCCTGGTCCTGGAACTGGCCTGGGAGGCCCTGGAGAACGCGGGCCTGATCCCGGACCGGGTCCGCGACATCCAGGGCGCGGTGTTCGTCGGCGCGATCGGGGACGACTACGCGACGCTGGCGCACCGGCGGGGACCGGGCGCGGTCACGCCCTACTCGGCGACCGGCATGCACCGGAGCATCATCGCCAACCGGGTCTCCTACGTGCTGGGTTGGCACGGGCCCAGCCTGGTGATCGACTCGGGCCAGTCGTCCGCACTGGTGGCGGTGCATCAGGCCTGCGAGAGCCTGCGCAAGGGGGAGACGGGCCTGGCGCTCGCCGGCGGGGTGAACCTGATCCTGGCCCCGGACGGCACGGCGGCGATGGCCGGCTTCGGCGCACTGTCGCCGGACGGCCGCTGCTACACCTTCGACGCCCGGGCCAACGGGTACGCCCGCGGCGAGGGCGGCGGCCTGGTCGTGCTCAAGCGACTCGCCGACGCGCTGGCCGACGGGGACGACGTGGCCGGCGTGATCCTCGGTGGCGCGATCAACAACGACGGCGGCGGTCGCGGACTGACCGCGCCCAGCCGGACCGCCCAGGAACAGGTGATCCGCCTCGCCCACCGGCAGGCCGGCGTGGCGCCCGGCGACATCGCCTTCGTGGAACTGCACGGTACGGGCACCAAGGTCGGCGACCCGATCGAGGCCGCCGCCCTCGGTGCGGTGATCGGCTCCGCCAAGCAGGCGGGCGATCCCCTGATCGTCGGCTCCGCCAAGACGAACGTGGGGCACCTGGAGGGCGCCGCCGGCATCGTCGGCCTGATCAAGACCGTGCTGAGCATCAAGCATCGGGCCATCCCGGCCAGTCTCAACTTTCGAACGCCCAATCCGGAGATCCCGCTGGACGACCTCGGGCTGCGGGTACAGACCGCACCGGGCGACTGGCCGCACCCGGATCGCCCACCACTGGCCGGGGTCTCCTCGTTCGGCATGGGCGGCACCAACTGCCATCTGGTCGTCACCGGCGCCCCGGTGTCCGCGCGGGCCGAACGCGCGCCGGCGCCCGCCCCGACGGCTCCCCTACCGTGGCCGGTGTCCGGCCGCGGCGCCCGCGCGCTGCGCGCACAGGCCCGAAGGTTGCGGGAGTTCGTCGCGGCCCGTCCCGAACCGGCCCCGACCGACGTGGCCCGCGCGCTCGCCACGACCCGGACCACCTTCGGCCACCGGGCGGTGGTCCTGGGCACCGACCGCGACGAACTCCTCGGCGGACTGGCGGCGATCGCACGCGGCGAGACCTCGGCCGGCACCGTTGTGGGGACGGCCGCCGGAGCCGGCTCGACGGCGTTCATGTTCACCGGGCAGGGCAGCCAGCGACCCGGCATGGGACGCCGGCTGCACGCCGCCTTCCCGGCGTTCGGCGCGGCGTTCGACGAGATCTGCGCGCTCATGGACGAGCACCTGGACCGGTCGCTGCGCGAGGTGGTGTTCGCCGAGCCGGACACCGAACAGGCGGCGCTGCTTGATCGGACGGCCTTCGCCCAACCCGCGCTGTTCGCGATCGAGGTCGCGCTGTACCGACTGGCGCACTCGTTCGGACTGCGAGCCGACGCGCTGATCGGACACTCGGTGGGGGAACTGGCCGCCGCGCACGTCGCCGGGGTGCTCACCCTGGCGGACGCCTGCGCCCTGGTGGCGGCGCGCGGCGCGCTGATGCAAAGTGCGCCCGAGGGCGGCGCGATGCTCGCCATCGGCGCACCCGAGAGCGAAGTGCTCCCGCAGCTAGAGGAGTTCGGGACATCCCTGAGCCTGGCGGCGATCAACGGCCCGAACGCCGTGGTGGTCTCCGGCGACACCGAACCGGCCCGGACCCTCGCCCGGCGGTTCGCCGACCGCGGCGCGCGGACCAAGCTCCTGCGGGTCAGCCACGCCTTCCACTCTGCGCACATGGACGGCGTACTCGACGCGTTCGGGCGAGTGGCCCGGAGCGTGACCTACCACGAGCCGGTCGTTCCGGTGATCTCGAACGTCACCGGCCGGGTGGCCACCGCCGATGAGCTGCGCTCACCCGAGTACTGGACTCGCCACATCCGCACGGGCGTTCGCTTCCACGACGGGGTGCGAACGCTGCACACCCTGGGCGTGACGACCTTCCTCGAACCGGGCCCGGGCCCGGCGTTGGCCGGGCTCGCCTGCCGGACCCGGCGGATCACCGCGCACGGGGTCCGCAGCGCCGGCGCCGCGCAACACGACGCCCTGTTCCGGGTCGAGTGGGTCGGGGTACCGGTCGCGGGCACCCCACCGAAGTCCTGGGCCGTGGTGGGGACGGACGAACTCGGGGCCCGGAGCGCCTTGATGGCGGCCGGCCGGTACGCCGAGGCGTACCCGGACCTGGCCGCGCTCGCCGAGCGGATCGAGGCGGGCGCGGCGGCGCCCGACATCGTGCTGGTGACCTGCGCGCCGGAGACCTCGGCCGCCTCGAAGTCCTCGCCTTCCTCGGCCGACGGCGCGGCAACGGCCGACGCCGTACGACGGTGCACCCACGCCGCGCTCGACCGGGTCCGGTTCTGGCTGACCGACGGCAGGTTCGACGCCTCGAAGCTGGTGTTCCTCACCCGCGGAGCCGCCGGCCCCGAGCACGCGGACACGCTGCCGGACCCGATCGGCGCCGCCGTATGGGGTCTGATCCGGTCCGCCCAGTCCGAGCACCCGGGCCGCCTCGTGCTGGCCGACATCGACGGAGGCAAGGCCTCGTGGCGCTCGCTGCCCGCGGCGCTGGGCCGAGACGAACCGCAACTGTCGCTGCGTCAGGGCACGTTGCGGGTGCCCAGGCTCTCGCGAATCGAGCCGGGCACGGCGCCGTCGACCCGGCCGTCGGGTGCGCCGATCGATCCCACGGGCACCGTCTTGATCACCGGCGGCACCGGTGCGCTCGGCGCCCTGCTCGCCCGCCATCTGGTGGCCGAACACGGGGCGCGGCACCTGGTGCTGATCAGCCGGCAGGGCCCGCAGGCGCCGGGCGCGGACCGACTCGTGGCGGACCTGTGCGGCCTCGGCGCGCACGTGACGCCGGCGGCCTGCGACGCGAGCGATCGGGAGGCGCTGGCCGAGCTGTTGACCGCGCTGCCCGAGGACCGGCCGCTCAAGTCGGTGATCCACACGGCCGGCGTGCTGGACGACGGCGTGGTCACGGCGCTGACGCCCGACCGGATCGACGCCGTACTGCGGCCCAAGGTCGACGCCGTCCTGGCCCTGCACGAGGTGACCCGGGAGCTGGACCTGTCGGCGTTCGTGCTGTTCTCCTCGTGCGCGGGGATCCTCGGCTCGGCCGGCCAGGGCAACTACGCGGCGGCCAACGCCTTCCTGGACGCCTTCGCCCGTCGGCGCCGCGCCGAGGGGGCGGCGGCGCTGTCCATCGCGTGGGGGCTGTGGGCCGAGCAAAGCGGCATGACGGAGCAACTGGGCCAGGCCGGCCGGGCGCGCCTGGCGGCTGCGGGGGTGGCCGAGTTCTCCGCCGCGGAAGGGCTGGAACTGTTCGACGCGGCCTGCGCGTCCGGCGAGGCGACGGTGGTGGCCGCGCGGCCGGCCTTCGCGGAACTGAACCGGCGGGCGCGGACCGAGCCGACGCCGACGCTGCTGCGCGGCCTGGTCCGCGATCCGGCCCGACGAGCCGCCGAGGATTCCCCGACCGAAGAGGTCTCCCTTCGCCACCTCGTCGCGCGGACGTCCGACCAGGAGCAGGACCGGGTCCTGCTCGACCTGGTCCGCAACAGCGTGGCGACGGTGCTCGGTTACCCAACCCTCGAGGTGGTGCGGCCCGACCAACGATTCCGGGACCTGGGATTCGACTCGTTGACGGCGCTGAGCGTACGCAATCGACTCAACGCCGCGACCGAACTCCGGCTGCCCTCCGCGCTGATCTACGAGCACACCACCCCGGTGGCGCTCGTCCGCCACCTCAAGCGGGAGCTCCTCGGGAACTGGAAGTCGAATACCAAAAACGCGAGACGTCAGGAGAGTCGACGTGAAGGTGGAAGGCGTATACCTCGACGCACTCGGGGTCTACCTACCCGAATGGGTGAGCGCGCAGCAGGCGGTGGCAAACGGCGGCCACGACGAGGAGCTGTACCAGGCGAGCGGCCTGACCGGGACCCAAGTCGCGGACGGAATACCCGCGTTGGACATGGCCGTCACCGCCGCCCAGGAGGCCCTGGACCGGTCGAAGCTCGATATCGACGCGATCGAATCCCATATCCACAGCGGCGTCTACCACCAGGGCCCGGAAGGCTCCTACCCGCCGGGTTACATCCTGCGGGAACTCGGCATCGCAAACGTGTCGACGCTCTATCTTCGCCAAGGCTGCAACGGAATGCTCGCGGCCCTGGAGGTGGCCGTCGGGCAGATCACCGGCGCCGCCGGGATCGAGGCGGCGCTGCTGACCACCGCGCAGAACTTCAGCACACCGCTGATCGACCGCTGGCGCGGCTACGGCCAGTCCTACATCCTGGCCGACGGCGCCGCCGCCGCGCTGGTCGGCTCGGCGGGCGGCTTCGCCGAGGTCCGATCGCTGGCCTCCGGCATCCTCCCCGACCTGGAGAAGTGGCATCGTGGCGAGGACTCGCTCCTGCCGCCGTACGACGCCGCGCCGGACACGTTCGACGTGGGCAAGCGGGCCGAGTACTTCCACGACAGCGAGATGTCCCTCGCCGACACCCTGGAGAGCCTCAGCCGATTCGGGATCGGCATCATCCACCGCGCCCTGGTCGACGCGGGCATCAACGCGGCCGACCTGACCAAGGTCGTCCCGATCAACCTCGACGGGCGCATGGTCGAGTACTGCGTGATGGCCCCGCTCGGGCTCCCCAACGATCGATCGAGCTGGGATTTCGGTCGATCGATCGGGCACGCCGGCGCGGCCGACGTGATCATCTCCCTGGACCACCTGGTGCGCGGCGGCGACCTGAGCCCGGGCGACCACGTCCTGCTCACCTCCCAGGGCCCGGGATGGATCTGCTCTGCCGCCGTACTGACCATGGTGAGCACACCGTCGTAGGGCGCGTCTTCAAGCCCCCGTCGCGGAGCCCGACGGAGGCTTGAAGACCCGCCCTGGCGCCGCCGGCGCCGCGAAACGCCCGACCGCTCGGGCGGTCCCATCGGAAGGAGAACTCCATGTCCGAACACCCCAACGCCATGCTCCGCGGCGGACCGGCAACCCTGTCCGGGCGCGAACGGATCCGGTACGTGCCCAACAGGCAGGAAACGCTCAAGCTGTTCCGCGGCAACTGCTACCACCACTTCGAGCGCACCACACAGACGTGCCTGTCCGAGGGTCGGCAATTGCAGGTCTTCGTCTGGCACGGCACGACCTACGTCGCCGAGTGAGCCCGGGCCCACCCCGGGGACCGGCCGAGCCCCGGACCGAGCGATCGCGGCCCGGGGCTCGGCCATACCTCAGCCGACCTGGGACTCGTGCGAGTGCACCCCCTGCGCGACCCCGAACCACGCCGCCAGTTCGTGCCGGCACAGGTTGAGCTTGCGATAGACCCGGGTCAGGTGCTGCTCGACGGTGCTGACGGTGATGAACAAGCGGCGCGCGATCTGCGGGTTCGAGTAGCCCGCGCCGGCCGGCATCGCGACCCGGTGCTCGGCCTTGCTGAGCGTGTCGATCGCGGCGTCCTCGACGAACGCGGGCGGCGACTCGGCGGCGCCCACCGGCCCGATGCCGCAGTCCGCGGCGAGCTTCTCCGCGCGGCGCATCAGGATACGGGCCTGCGCCGCGTCCTCGCGCTCGCCGCTGGTCGCGGCCAAGTCCCGTAATGCCCGCACCAGATGGAGCCGGTCGCCGGTGCCTTCGAGGATCTCCACGGCCTCGCGCTGCAACGCCGGCCGCTTTCCCGCCTCCCCGGTCAGCGCGAGCACACGCAGCGAGATGCCACGGGTTCGTGACCGGGAGTCCATGCCCAGCTGCAACTGCTCCACCGCCAGCGCCCGGGCCGCGAGCCGGTTGCCCAACCGCAGATGGGCCAGCGCCGCGTCGGTACGCCACGGCACCAGCGAAGGCCGGTCGATTCCCCACTTGCGCATCGATTCCCCGCAGCGGGTGAACTCCTCCAGCGCGGCATCGGCCCGGTCGGTCGCGAGGCGGTAGTGGCCCCACGCGCTGCGATAGTGCATCCCGAATCGAGTCTCGTACATCTCCGGCGGCACCGGTCGAGCCAACAACTCGGCGGCCTCGCGGTAGGCGCCCGCCTCGGTGGTCGCGCGGATCATACAGGCCAGCGGGAGCCCGATGCCGATCCCCACCCGCTGCGACGACACCAGGCTCAGCGCCAGGCCCGCGTGCCGCTTCGTCGCGGTCAGGTCCCCCCGGCGCAGCGCGATTTCCGCCCGGACGGCGGCCGGCGAGGCCGCCCAGGCGTCGGCTCGACGGGTGATGGTCTGGGCCAGGAAGGTGTCGCACCACAACTGCGCGGTGTCGAGCCGGTCGGCGTAGATCAACGTCATCAGCGCCAGCACCAGCCCGTCGACGGTGCGCTCGGTGAGCGGCGATCCCTGCAGGACCTGCTCGGCGTGGGCGATCGCCCCCTCGTCGGTGCCGCGGGTCAGGATCTTGATCATCGCCCGGGCCGACCCCCGCTCCTCGGCACTCGCCGCGGTGATCACCACCGCAGCCTTGCGCACCCGCTCGGCGGGCGAGGGGAACGAATACGGCAGCCGAAGCAGCCCGATGTGCTCCAGCATGTCCACCACGTCCTCCTCGGTACTGTCCGCGAGAAGCGAGGTGATCAGATTCGACCGGGACTGCCCGCCCTCATCGGCCTGGACGGCCATGGGGGGCAACATCCGGTTCGACGCGGAGGGATCGGCGCGCCGCTCGGCGCGCGCTCGCACGACCTTGAGCTCGGCGTACTCGGCCTCGTCGTCGCACAGTCGAAGCGCCATCCCCAGACACCCGAGCGCGAACTCGACATCGTCGCGCAGCAGCGCCGTCTCCGCCGCCTCCTTGAGCACCGGAAGCGCCCACGCCGCCTCGATCCCGTCGGCGGACAGCAGATAGCGGGCCACGCTCGGCGCCGCCGTGCCCTGCTCGTGCAGCAACACCGCGGCGCGCCGGTACAACTCGCCGCGCCGCTGCGGGGTCAGCCCGTCGACGACGGCGCGGCGGATGCTCGGATGGCGGAACCGACCCCCGTCGAGCAACCCGGCGCTGCGGAGTGCCTGCACGATCTGCGCGCAGGCGACCGGGTCCATGTCCACCAATCGGTACAGCAGCGTGAGCGAGAAGTCCGCGTCGAGCACCGCGAGTCCGGCCGCGACCTGGCGTACGTCCGGCTCGCCGCGGCGGACGCCGCTGGCGACGGCCCGGCCGAACTTCTCGCCCGCCACCGGTTGCGCGGGCAACTCGCCCTCGGTCAGCTTCGCGAGCATCCGGGTCTCCTCCACCAGGGCCCGGATCAGCAGCGGATTCCCGCCGGTGGTCGCGTAGATGGCCGATACCAGCGGGTGCGCGGCCGACACGTCCAAGGTCTCGGCGACGAGCCGGGTCGTGGCCGGTTCGGACAGCGGGGTCAGCCCGATGTGGCGCGCGTGCGGCAGCCGCAGCACGTCCGCGTGGAACTGCTGGAACTCCTGCGACAGGATGGTCGGCACGCTGAACACCGCCAGGGCACGCGAGGAACTCAGCCGGTGGACGCAGTAGAGCAGCGCCTGCAGGGATTCCTTGTCCGCGTAGTGCGCGTCGTCGACGCTGATCACCACGGGGGAGTGCTCGGCGAGTCTGCGCAGCGTCGCACCGAGATCGCGCATCATGTGCAGACCGGATATCCCCGGGGCGCAGGCCCGCAGTTCGGCCAGTTCCGGTGTGGCCGCGGCGACGATGTCCTCGCTCGACGAGGCCGCGTTGTGCAGCAACTGGTCGATCAGGCTCAGCGGTACGCCCTGCTCGGCCCGGGCCCCGAAGGCACTGAGCAGCAGCCCGTCAGCCGTGACGCGATTCCCGAAATCCCGCAGCAGTTCGGTCTTCCCACACCCCATCGGGCCGCTGATGACAGCGACGCCGCCTCGGTTTCGTTGGCATTCGGTGAACAAATCGAGAAGCTCTGCGCGCTCGTCGTCGCGCTCGATCATTGCCATCCTTCGCCGTTCTCCCCCGTCGGACTGACGAAATGTCGCATCGCACCACGCCGATCGGACCGCTCCCGCCGCCGAGACGATTCGACGGCGATGTCCGCACCCGAATCCGTCCCGACCACACGCGAAGGAATGGAGAGTTCCTCCGCTTATTACCTTCCCACCTTCGAGCGATCGTCGGAACAAAAGCGATCCCGATGCCGATTTCTTCCGCACGGTCCCGCTTCCGGCGCCCGTTTCCGCTCTTTTCTCCGATCCTCGTCCCCGTATGTCGATCACGCTCCCGGGCCCGATTCCCGAACCCGTCGCGGTTGATCATTTTCGTGCGCCGGACGGCGGCCCCGTGCCGACTGCCCCGGATCACGTCGAACCGCGCGACCAAGGCCCTTATTTTACCAACGCAAATTCGTGATGGTTTCCCGATGAACAACAAGTCAGTAGCCAATTTCGACCACTATGCCCCGGTAAGCCCCATGCCACAGACCCCGCGCGATTCGACCACGTCGCCCCGATCCACCCGCTCTCCGCCGATCGACATCACATCTCCCTGCGCATCCCGTCACGCCTCCCACCATACAAACCCCGCAGGTCGAACGCTGAGCCGCGACCGCCCCGGCAAATTCCACCAAGCCGGAACCGATTCACCGGAGCCGAACACCACAAACCCCCTGCACGCCAGACATTTGATTGCCAGGATGAACCAGAGCACCCGAGAAAGACCCTTCCGCACGACCACCCGCCATCTGCTTACCTCGCACATCCCTCGCCTTTCCCGGCAAGCCGGACGCGCCCGACAATGAATTCCCGTCAAGTTGGCCGATAGCCGAGCCCTTGCGAGCACCGATATCACCGACCACAACAATCCTCAACGGAACCAACACACCCCGAACACCACGACCGACCCCCCAATCCCCGACCCGAAATCGACATACCACCACCCCTCCCTCCACCAACCCATGTGACCAACCCCACCCGCCCGAGCCCCCACCCGGCCCCCGAAACAACGCCCGGACCCACCGCGCCGCACCCGGCGAGCCTCACCGCACCGGCCCCGCCCCACCGCCGCCGGCGATCGAAGCAAAAGCCCGCGTACCGCCCGGATCGACGCTCACCCCCTCGCCGGCCTGCGGCGCCGTCCCACCCGGACGGCCCATCCGCACCCGTGCGACGCCACCGTGCGACTACGTCCGCGCCACACGCCCCCGTTGGTGGCAGGGGCGGTGCCGGTCCAGGCCCAGTGGATCGCCGCGCCGAGGCTGTAGGTCTCGGCGGCGTCGGCGAGTTCGAGACCGGTGGATGCCCGGACGCGTGCCGGCGCCGGATCCCGGTGAGCGCGCGGAGCACGCTGCGGTCGGTCGCCGACGGCACCGCTCCCCGGCAGCGGCGGGCTTCGCCCACAGCCGTCGCCCCAACATCCCCCACGCCGGGCCGCGTTCGTCGTGGACGAGGTCGGTGTCATCGACGGGGAGATCACCCCGGAGCAACTCCACGCGGAGTACGCCGCCGCGGACCGGGCACAGTGTCCGGCCGCCGAGGCCGAGGCACATCCCGACCGACAACCGGGGGCCCGAAATGACCTACCACGTGAGGTACCGCCCGCGGGCGGACCGGGAACACGGCGCCCTGTCGCCGGGCGACGGGAACGAACTCGACGCGGGAGCGCGGACGCTCGCGAACGACCCCCAACGGATACGTACCGAGTCCGACCTACGACAGGGACCGGCCCGAGGTCACCATCGGCCGCTTCTTCGTCGGTTACCGGGTCGCACCCGCCGTCCCGGTCGTCACCGCCGTCCGGATCGTCGGCCCGATGTGGAACACGACGACGACAACGCCCGACCCTTTGCGATGATCCACCCCACGGACGCGGGGGCTTTTCCCCGTAGGGTCGGCGGATGGCGAAGTACTTCGATGTGCACCCCGAGAACCCCCAGCAACGCACCATCGACAGCGTGGTCGACCTGATCCGCTCCGGATCGCTCGTCGCGTACCCGACAGATTCCTGTTTCGCACTGGGATGCCGATTGGGCAACCGTGACGGCATCGGCCGGATCCGCACGATCCGCAATCTCGACGACCGGCACCACTTCACCCTGGTGTGCGAGAGCTTCGCCCAACTGGGCCGGTTCGTACACCTGGACAACGACGTGTTCCGCGTCATCAAGGCATCGACGCCCGGCCCCTACACCTTCATCCTCCGTGCGACGTCCGAGGTACCGAAGCAACTGTTGCACCCGAGGAAGAAGACGGTCGGCGTCCGGATTCCCGACCACGTCGTCACCCGGGCCCTGCTCGCCGAACTCGGTGAACCGATCCTGTCCAGCACACTGCTCCTGCCCGGCGAGGACGAGCCGCTGACACAGGGCTGGGAGATCAAGGAACGGCTCGACCACGTGCTGGACGCCGTGGTGGACTCGGGCGACTGCGGCACCCGGCCGACCACGGTCATCGACTACTCCGGCGACGAGGCCGAGATCATCCGCCGAGGAGCGGGCGACACCACGCGGTTCGAGTAGCGACGGGCTCGGGCGAAGACGCCGGCGCCCGGGTCGAACCGCCGACCCGGGCCCGAGCGCCGCCGGCCGTGCCCCGCTTCGCCCCGTGGCTCCGACCCGGCCCTGGTCGCCGCGGTCGAGGCCGTGGTCGCCGAACGTGCCGTCGAGGATCATGTCGTCGAAGACGGGGATGCGCCGGCCGTCGCCGCCGGCGTCCGCGGTCGCGCCGATGAGGTCCTCGACTTCCGGCGGCAGCAGTTCGAACAGGGTGCGGCCCGGTTGTGGCAGTACCGCCGCGAGGTAGACGATCCGTGTGATCCGGTCGGCGATCCGGGTCGCGGCGGCGGTCGCGGGCGCGCCCGCGTACGAAAGCGCGACCGGGACGACATCGCGCAGGTCGGCGACCTCGACGGCCGACGCGATGTCGCGCGTGTGTGCCCAAGGTCGTCGCGGGCGAGGCGACGTGGGCCCGGCCGCCGAAACCGGTCAGCGTCAGCGGGTGCATGTCGTGCCCGGCCGCGACCGGGTCCGGGGTGACCCGCTCCCAGGCCCAGCGGCAGTGCGTACCCGCCGGCGGGTACGGATCGTGCACACCGCGCCCGGCCGGCCCCCGGCACCCGGGACGTGGACCCCTACGGTCTGGTCGTCCACCGCCGACATTGGTACCTGGTCGGCCACGACCACCTGCGCGACGACATCCGCATGTTCCGGATCGACCGGATCACCGCGGCCGTCGAACTCCCGGGCCATTTCGTCCCCCCGGTCGACGTCGACCCGGTGGTCGACCCGGTGGGGTACGTCACCCACGCGCTCACCCTGGGGCCGTGGACACACCGCACGGAGGTCTGGACGGACGTCGACCCCGACGTCGACCCCGACGCCGCACGCCGTTGCCTCCCGCCGACGTTCGGCGAGCTCCACGCGTGCCCGACCGGAGGTGTCCTGGTGACCGGCGGCGCCGAGGACCTGCCGGCGATGGCCCGTATCCTCGCCGGCCTCCCGTGGGCGTTCACCATCCGCGACCCGGCCGCCCTCGCCCGGACTCTCGACGCCCACCCGGACGACCTCACGGCATCGGCCGCTCGTTCACGCGACGCCGCCCGCGCGAGCGGCCCCACGGGCCCGGAAGATCTCGGCGGCCGGACCGTGTCGGTGTTGTCGCCGTCGACCTCCGCCCGGCCGAGCATCCGGACCCGGCCGACGACCCTCGCGGTCGCGGTATGCCCGGGCCCGGCAGGTGCTGTCGCAGCCTCGCGGGCACGTCCGACAACAGATCCGCCGTCGCCCCCGCGATCACCTCGCCCAGCCACGCATCCAGCCCCCGGCGCCGTCCGGCACCGCCGGCGGCACCCCCGCCGGCCCCGACGACGCCGGGGCGCCCGGCGAGGCGGGCCGCCCCGCATCACCCACACGCGGCGCCCAGCAGCCGGCACCCCGGCCGCGCACGGGCACACGCCCGAAACCGGTCGCCGTCGGCGGACTCGGCGACCCCACCGCGCCGAGCAGTTCCGGGGTCCCGATCGCCCGGATCGCCGCCCCGCTCCCGACGGAGGGAACGTCGTTTCCCGGCAACCGACTTGCCTCGGGATCCGGCGTCGTGTCCACGGACGTCGGTGCCCGCGGATACCGTCCGGCGCATGGATCTCACGGGTACGAACGTCGACGTCTTCCAACAGGCATGGGATCGGTTCGAGGCCCTACTGGCCGAGCGGTCGCCGGAGGATCGCTCCACCCTGCGCCCTCCGGCGACCGCCACCCGGATCGACGCGCTGGAAGCCCGACTCGGCTTCCCGCTCCATCCCGAACTCCGAGCTCTCCTGGAACGCCACGACGGCGTCCCCGACGCCGAAGCCGGTTGGGATCTCGACCACTTCCAGGCAGGAGCGTTCCTCCCCCTCGGCCACCGACTCGACGGAGCCGACGCCATCGCCTCGGCATACACCGGAATCGTCGCCCTGGCCGAGGACTTCGAGGCCGACTTCGACCCGGCCGACTACGTGGACGACTTCCGCAAAAACCACGTCGACGGCCACATTCTCCGCTGGGTGCCCTTCGCACACCCCAACGACGGTGGCATCGCCTTCGTCTACCACCAACCCGGCCCGATGTACGGCCACGTGTACGAGATCGGCCTCGGATCCGGGTGTTGGCCACCCGTGGAGTGGGCCACGAGCCTGGCCGAACTCTTCGACCTCCTGGCCCGATCGTTGGAGGACGGCACACCGTTCCGGGACTCCCGGCCCACCACCCACCGACACTCCTCGGGCAGGCACACCCTGGAATGGACCTGACCCGCCGCGCCGTTCGTGCCGGTCCCGCATCGCATACCCCGCAGACCGGCGAAGATCTCATCGGCGGCGCGCATGTCGGCGCGACGCGGTGGTGACCCGGGCTCCCGTAGACCCGCCGAGTACACCCGAACGGCAGCGGAAACGGGCAGCCCGTTCGTTGGCACGCAACGCCTCCGCGCCTGCCCTCTCCTGATCTGTCAGGTTCCGGGGAAGTTGATGACACAGCCGTTGGCGGAGTCCCCGCGCATCGAGCGCGCCAGCTCGCAGACGTGCCGTGCCTGGGCGGCAGACAGGCGCCGTGCCTCCCACAGCAGCACGGCGGCATCGACCGCCGCCCGGGGCGGGGGTGCCGGCACCTCGCGCAGGTGAACGCCCGTCAGCACCGCCAGTTCCCGGGCGTCGATCCCCAACAAGGCCGCGAAGTCCGTCACCAGGCGAGGCGTCAACTCCTTGCGACCGGAGCCGATCACACCGTAGGTGGACGCCGACAGGTATGTGGGCGTCACGACTGCCAAGGTCTGCGCCATGCCCGTCCGGCTCAGATTGCGGTACCGGAGCATGCGGACGACCGATCCACCCGGATCGACAAGGAGCCCGAGCGGCCTCGGGGCGAAGCCGCAAAGCCGCATTTCCTGCGGCAACGAACGGACAATCCACAGGAGTTCACGCCGTGCCGCCACCGGAAGGTGTACCGCGTCCATCACGATCCGGGGCGCCCACTGCTCGGCCGCGCCGTCCAACGGTGCCATGTCGTCCGGGACCGCCAGTCCCGACAGGATGAACAGATCGACGGCGCGGAATCCCAATGCGGGCGCGACCCGTCGCAGCAGGCCCTCGCCGGGGATTTCCCCCGCAAGTACCGCTCGGACCTCGTCTCCTGCCAACCCGGCGCGATCGGCCAGATCCCCCACGCCGAGCTCTCTGTGCTCCAGCAACCACGCCAACATCACACCGAACCCGGGGCGCTCCGTCATGCCCGCACCCTACTGAGCTTCGATGATCGTCAACGGCCGGTCCTGCCGGCTCCGCCTCACATTCGGGGCAGTTCCCAAGGTCGGTGACGAAGGAGCCCGGGAGCGCACGTCGTTCGGATACGGGCGAGGAATCCCGCCGGGACGCGTCGCCAGGACCACCACGCTCGTCGACCGAGGCCGCCCGGGCATCGGCCCGGAAACGGCGCACCACCCACGACCGCTGACGAACCCTCCGACCGGAAGCGACAGCGCAACCGCCCGCGCACACCACGGCTCGGATCCACCGGGGTTCGCCCTCGTCGTCGGCCTCGAAACATGTGTGAGAGGGACGGCCAGGGTGTCCTTCATGCCGGCAGTATTCGACAGCAGCAATGAAGACGATCACCCGAAGCAGCAATGAAGACGATCACCCGAACCCCTGCGCCGCGTCGGACTCGGACAACGAACGCCTGCCGCCGTCGCTGGGCCACCGAACTCCCGGCAACGCCGGCAGCTGTGCCGTCGGCCTCTGCCGGGCACGGTCGACGAGGGAAACCGGGCAGCTTCGCCGCCCGCCGGCCGGCAACCCGCCACGGCGGTTCGGTTTCGCGGCCGGCTACATCGATCCCACGATCCGGACGCCCGCTGCCATGCCGAACCTCCGCTGCCCGTGCGGGTTTCCCGGTCGTGCGGCCGATCCGCACACGCCCCCGGGGAGGCTGCGGGCGCCGGGCGACAACCCCGCGCGGTATGCGGGTTCGAGCATGCCGGCGCGAGGTACTCGACCCGACGAGGCCCGCGCCCGATCCGCCCGCCGCCGCGTTGACCGCCCGCACTCGATGGGGTCCACCGCCGGGCCCGTCTGCACGCACTCCGGTGTCGAACACCCGCCACGTCCCAGCGCGCACCAGGTGCACCGGGCGCACCGGGCGCTGACCCTTCCACGAGTGCGGCGGGCCGCCGCGACCTGCGGCCGTTGTGCGGTGCCGGATCGAGAAGCGCCCGGCACCCCACGCACTCGCACCGGCGCTCGGTGAATTGGGTTGCGGTGGGTCGTGTGGGCGCGGTGATACTCCTCCATGAGTAGAGACGCCGAGGTCATCGTGCTCGCCCGCCACGCGGAGGAGGTCATGGAGCCGCTGACCCGCCCGGACGCGGGACGTACCTGGCACGGCCACTTCGTGCCGATCGCGGGTCAGTGGGGTTTCGACTTCGGGTGGGCCCTGGAGTTCGACAAGGTGTGGGCCCGCTCCGGTCTGCTCGAGCATCTGGAGTCGCTGCCGTGGCCGTATCCGGGAACGGTGCAGGTGCTGCTCCGCGACCAGGACGACGACTGTTTCGGTCTGTGGATGTTCCGGGATGGCAAGCTGGTGGAGGCCGCCATTCCGGGCACCCGGCGATTCCACCGACCCGCGCCGCCCGACGAGGAGTTCGAGCCCTCCCCGGGGATGCTGCTGCGGACCGATCAGGGCGGGGATCTGCCCGACCAGACCCCGGAGGAATACCGCGATCCCCGCCGGGCTTGGTAGCCCCGACCACGGGACTCCTGCCGGTCACGGTCGTGCGCATGGTTCGGCTCTGACCAACCCCCTCGGAACGCCTGCCCCGACACCCACTTCGCCTCACTCATCAGCCCATGCCCGACTCGGTCAGGAGTCGTTCGGGTCGTCGTAGCCTGATCGGCGGTCGCACCCGACCGCCGGCCTCGAAGGCGGAGCGGGTCTACCGCTCGGTCGAGGGGCACTTCCTCCGTGGATAACGGCTGTCATCGGCCGCGGCGAGCTCATTCGCCACTCCACCTCCACCTCCACCTTCACGGTAGAGACGAACAGGCCCGCACACAGCCCCGATTCAGCGTTCTCGCACAGGGGCCGCTGCTCCTCGACGAGAAGAACCACACCCGTTGCGTAAAGTGACTGCGCATTCAGGGGAGCGGAGAGAGCTGTGATGGCGCACCGGGAATTGTGGGCCGTGGGGCCACGGCGCGACGAGGTGGCATCGTTCGACAGCGGGGCCGAAGCGGTCGAAGCCCTGTGCGTACTGCAGTTGGCCGAGGGGACGCGGGTCGCCTGCGGCACCAGTGACGGCCTGATCCGTCTATGGGATCCGACCACGGGCCAGGAGACTCTCGTCCTGGGTGAGCAGCCATCCCCGGTGCATGCCCTGAGCGCGCTCCCTGTCGACGGGGAGACGGTATTGGCTGCCGGCGGCCCCGGCGCGGCGGTGCAGCTGTGGAATCCGCGTACCGGCGAGCTCCTTCGCACCCTGTCAGGACACAGCGGCCAACTCGTCAACGGGCTGTGCCCGGTGCCGTTCGACGGCCTTGTGTTGCTGGCGAGCGGCGGGGACGACGGCACCGTACGCCTGTGGGATCCGAGTACCGGCCGTCTCCTGCACAGTCTGGCCGCGCACACGCAACCGTACGAGGGCACCTACCCGGTCCGCGGACTGTGCGCCTTCACTTTCGGCGACCGCACCGTGCTGGCCGGCGGGGGTGATGACGGCACGATCCGGCTGTGGGACACCGCCACCGGCACGCTGCTGGACGAACTCGTAGGCAGACCCGACCCGTACCGCAAGTCCGGCGCATTCCCCCACCCCCTCAAGACCGCCGTCAAGGGCCATACCGGGCCGGTGTACGCACTGTGCGCGCTGTCGATTGCCGGCCGCACCGTCTTGGCCAGTGGGGCGACAAGGCCCTGCTGTGGGACCCGGCCACCGGTCGACTGCTGCTCACGTTCGACGGCGCGGGGTTGACCTTCGGCCTGTGCCCCGTGCGGCTGGGCGACCGCACCGGTCTGGCCGGAGCCGGCGGTGGAGGCGATGCCGTGCGGGTGTGGGACGCGAACACCGGAGAGTTGCTGCGCACCCTGCAGGGTCACACGGGCCCGGTCTGGGGTGGCGTACGTCCACTCCCGCAGGTCGGCGGCCGGACCCTGCTCGCCAGTGGAGGCGGCAAGTTCGACGGCATGGTACGGCTGTGGGACCCCACCGGGCCCGTCCGCGGTGGACCCGGGCCTGCCCGACAACGTGCAGTCGCTCTGCACGCTGCCGCTCGGGGACCGGACCCTGGTGGCGAGCGGCGCCAGCAACGGGGCGGTCCGCCTGTGGGACGCGGAGCTTGGCACCCGTACGGATGTATTGAACCGTGAGGAGACCGATTTCACCCATGACCGGGTCGGCGGGGTCCGCGCGCTGCCCGTCGAGGACCGGACGCTCCTCGCCGTCGCCGGCCACAACGGCACCATCCGGCTGCACGACCCCGTCGCGGGCGAGGAGGTCCGCATGATCGGATACCTGGGGGACTCCGCACTTCCGGAGCAGCCCGGGACAGGTGCTCACGCCCGCACCGCCGAAGGGGAGTTGGTCTTCGATCGGTTCACGTCCGTGTGCCCGGTGCCGTCGGGCGGACGGCAGCTGCTGGGCACCTGCGGAGAGTCCGGGAGCGACTACGTGGCGCATGTACGGCTCTGGGACCCCGCGACCGGCGAGCACCTGCGCACCGTGGCCCACCACAAGGGCCGACTCGACGCCATGTGCGCCCTCCCGCCGGCGGACGGCACCCTGCCGGCCTGTACCGGCTGGGACAACTACATCCGGCTGTGGGACATCACGGCCGACGAACACCCCGAGCCTCTCGTCGGTCACCGCGGCTGGGTCAACGCCGTGTACGGCGTGCCGATCGGCGGCCGGACCCTGCTGGCCGGCGGCAGCCACGACGGCACGGTACGTCTGTGGGACCCCGCGACCGGACGGAGCGAGCGCGTCCTGACCGGGCATCGGGACTGGGTCCGCGGGCTGTGTCTGTTGGCGCTCGGCGCGCGTACCCTGCCGGCCAGCGGCAGCAAGGACCGCACGGTACGCCTGTGGGACCTGGGCGAGTTCCGGTGCGTGGCGGAGATTGCCGTACGATCGCCGATCGTCGCGCTCGCGGCCGCCGAGAAACACCTCTTCGTTGCTTCCGGGGCCGGGATACACGCGTACGCGGTGGGTGCGGATGGCGCGATCGGGCACGGGTGCAGCTCCCCCGGAGAGAAATCCTGCGGGTGCGGATCCTCTCGAGGAAAGGGCTGACCCGACACCGACCGCCGGCGACCGTATTCGGCGTCGGCAACAAACCCGCCGCACCCTTCGACCCCGTCGAGCCCAGGCATGCGCGCGTCCATCAGCACCACGTCGGGACGCAGCGTCCGCGCCGGACGCACCGCCTGCTCGCCGTCCGCGGCCTCGCAGACCACCTCGGTGTCCGGTTCGGCGCCCGGAATCAGCGCGGAGCCGTCGCGAAACAACTCCTGGTCGTCCGCGACCACCACGCGCCGCGGCCGGGCCCCGGCCGGCCCGATCGACTCCTTCGGCCATCGGCTGATTCCGCAGTCGGACATCCCCGGTGCCCGATCGGAGACCTGGGGTGCGTCGGGCCGCCGCGCCGGCCCGACGCCGCGTCCCGGTGAAGCCTGCCCTGCGCCGGTTGCGTGCCGCGCTGCTCGCCGCCTTCGGTATCGGTGCATCCTGTTGCCGGTTCTGCGCGCGCGGCCGGCGCTGGCGCGGCGTCTGCCGGCCGTGGCGGCCGGCCGGTGGTGTCGACCGCGCGTAAGTGGCGGTCGCTGCCGGCGTCGGAACGTACGGTATGGCGCCGGCCGGCGGCGGAAGCGCCGGGGCGGGGCGTGTGGCCCCGCCGGGACATGAGCGTTTCAGCAGAACCGACGCACCATCAGGTCGATCACCAAATCCCGCCCCGACACGGACACATCGGCGACCATACGGCGGCACCGGCCGTGCACCCGTCGGGAGCCGCGGTCGCGATCCGGGCACGATGCGGCCGCTTCGCGGCCCCGAACGTGGACACGTACACCCGGACCGGCCGCACGGCTGAACTCCACGTTCGGCGAGGCGAAATGTGGGAACGACACGGCGATCAGCCCAGGTCTGCCAGGACGGCACCGTCAAGCCCACCGCCCAGGCATACAACCAGTGGAGCAACCGCCGTACGCGCTGGTGACCCAGAGCTTCATGCCGGACCTCCACCCATACCTCGACGCGAAGCCGATCAACAACTCGGGCAACTTCACCGGGGCCCTGCCGCAAGGGGGGGCTTCTTCGACTTCTCCCGGATGCCGGATGCCGGATGCCGGATGCCGGTGACCGGAGACCGGAGACCGACCCGAACCCGTACGGCTTCTGTGAAATCAACAACGGTGGCCACAACGGAAATCCGTGGAACATCGGCGCCGGACCGTGACTCGAGGAGGTCGACGTGCTCCCGAGAGGTCTTCCATACTCGCGTCTGCGATTCGCGCGTCCGTAGACCTTTCCTGGCCGTCCTGGGCCACGTCGAGCGCGACCACGGCGCTGTTGGTCCGGTGGATCTCCCAGATGCCGCCGGCGTTGAACCCGGGTGCCGGGATGTGCGCCGCGGACGATGCGTAGTGTCCGGTACGGACGGGCGCGGCACCGGATGCCCCTGCCGGCCCCGGGCGTATCGGCCCCGCCAGTCTCGGCCCGGATGTCCGCCCTGTCCCACGCCGGTCCATCGAGTGGACCGCGATCGGGGGAGCGGTGCGGTGCGGGACGGTCGGGGTCGTGTCGCGCCGTGGGTTCGGTGGTGGTGTTGTTGGTTCGTGCGGCTTCGGGTGACTCGCCCCGGGGAGCGGCCCCGATCGTCTCGGAGGCGAACCGACGGTTCTCGGTGTCGAGTTCGTCAGCGGGCCGAGCGCCGGCACCGTTCAGCGCGGGACGACGGCGCTGCGCCGGGACGGCGGGACGATGTCGACGCGTCCCTGGGCCTGCCCGGCGGGCGCGGTGCCCGGCCGCGGCGCCTGCGGGGGAGATGCCCGTGGCGAGGCGGATCGTGGTCACCGGCCGCCGGGTTCGAGCCGGACGACGTCACCACCGCCGAGGACGCCGACGACGGTTCGTACGTGCGGCAGCGCGGCCTGGTCAGCGGGCGAGAGCCGAGCCGGACCAGATGTCGATCACGACCCGGTGGTGCCGCGGGCCGATCGCCGACGGGCCGGCCGCGTAGTTCTGGTCGACCTGCGCCGCCTCGGTCGCGTCCGGCTTGGCGTTGGTACACGACGTGCCGGGGCCGTGGCCGGACATGAGTTCCGAACACGGGCCGCTGTAGGTGTCCGGCAGCCCGAGAATGTGCCCGGTTTCGTGCGCCGCGATCCGGGTCGCGTCATAGCCCTCGGTCACCGCTCCCTGGCCCAGTTGCACTTCACCCCCGCCACCCGGGAACACCGGCCCCAGCGTCGCCTGGGGCCAGCCGTCGGTCGCCCTGTATACGTAGTCGGCCGACCCGGGCGAGCTTGCCGGTTGTAAGTGCACGTTGTGCACCGCGTCGTTCCAGATCTGCACCGCCTGCGTGATCGTGTCCGACCACTGCCCTGCCTGACTCGTGTCGTAGGTCAGGGTGACCACCGCCGCGGTCGCCTTCGGCGCGGACTGCGCCGAGGCAATACCGGGTGCGGTGACCAGCATGGCCGGAATCAGCGCCGTCAGGGCGACTATTCGCTTGATCATGAGACTCGTGCGCCTCCTCGAGTATCGGTTGCCCGGCGAACCGCAAGCGCACCACGCAGGCAACGACCCCCACAAGTACCGACTTTTGACAGTTGTTGAATCAGCTTGGAACCCTGCGGAATTGCCCGGCCGGTCGACGATCCGCAACCGTCCGTGCGGGCGTTTCCCGCGATGAACGACCATGCGCCGCAGGAGTCGTCGGTGCACCCGGCCGCAGACCCGGATCCCGGGGCGCGGTCGTCGGTCGTCCGTCACCGGCGCGATGTCTCGGACCGGGCGCGGCGGCCCCCTGATCACGGGTCCCGATCCGCACGTCCGCCACGACGCCGTCCCGACGTACAGCCCCCGCCGGACCTGCTGCCCGCTCCCCGCGCCGACCCCCTGACCGCGCCGCCGCCGTCCGCCACGGGACCGCGTCACCGGAACCGGCCGCCGACCCCGCCCCGACCGCCCGCCCCGGGGCGAAGGGCTGCGTCGACGCCGACCGGCCGCCTCGAGGGCGGGGTGGCCGAGGCGATCACCGCGCCGTGGGAGCACGCCGCCGACCGGCCACGGTCGTGTGCAACTCCCCCGGAGAGAAATCCTGCGGATGCGGATCCTCTCGAGGAAAGGGCTGACCCGAACCGACCGCCGGCGGCCGTATTCGGCGTCGGCAACGAACCCGCCGCACGCCGACATGCCGCCCGCGCCGTCGACGCTGCGCCGTCGGGGCGTCGCCGGTGTCCCCGGATCCACTGCACGCCGGTCGACGTCGACTTTGGCGCGCGAGTGGTGTTCATCCCGACACGCATGCGGGCCGCCGCATCCGTGAAGACCGTGCCTCGATCGCGCAGGACGCGGAAGATCGACCCCAGGGCCTCGAGGGTCCGAACGCGGTCGGTCCCACCCGGGTTGCTCCGCCCCGGCTGCTGTGAAGGGTTTCGTCGATCGATCACGTGTCGACCATTGGGCTCGCGGAATCCGGGACTTCGGATCTTGACTGCGTGGCCTGGGTTTTGCTGTCTTGCTCGACGTTGTCCGGCCTGTGGCCTGTGGCCTGTGGCTTTACGGAATCCGGGACGGATGCTCGGTTCCGTTGGGAAAACCCGTGGACGGAGGATGAGGTCGCCTCGAGGATGCCGATCTTGATGCGACGCGGCGATCACCTGCGGTCGGCCCTTCTCGCGTCGGCTGCCGGTGTGCTTGTGCTCGGGCAGCCGCTGGTCCGGCCGACTCGGTCGTTGGGCGGCGGCGGCTTCGCCCCTGTACCCGGATCGCGCCCCACTGCGCCGGTCCGGCTGCGGGGTCGGGGGCCGGCGTGATCGTGCGCGCGGTGACGGTGGCGGTCGTCCCGGTGGCGCGGCTGTGATACCCGGCAGTGCCTCGGCGAGGTGGGGGATCGCGACGTGCGGTCGTGATCCGCGGGTGATCGCGGATCTGCGTGCCGCGGATGCCGGCACGCTGGAGAGTCGCCCGGCGGATCCCGTGCCGGGCCCGAAGGCCGGAAGCCCCGTTGCGGGGCCATGAAGACGGAAACGGAAGCCCGGACACGACCGCGAGGGGCTCGCCCCGCCGAGCCTGCCCGAGATCCGTCGACGGACCCGGGAACGGCCCACCTCGATGCCCCGTCTCCCGGTCTCCCCGTCTCCCGGTCTCCCGGCCTCGGCGGCCGGGGAATCCAACGGCCACTCCGGCGGCCCGGCCCCGCCCGCGACCCACAACTCGTCGGACGGCCGAATTTCCGGCCGGCCGGGCGGAGTCGGCTTGACCAGGGCGACGATCCGTGAGCGCTCGGCCTCGGTGATCCGCCGTTTGCGGCCGCAGCCGGGCCGGTCGCCGAGGCCGCCCGGGCCCTGTTCGTTGAACCGGTGCAGCCACCGCCGCACGGTCTTCGCATCGCACCCCGCCAGGGCGGCGACCCGCGGCACGTACAGACCCTCCCGGCTCGGCGTGACGATCCGCGCCCGCAGGATCCAGTCGCCCGGTGCGTGACGCGCCCCCGCCGGCCTCCGGATCCTCTTCTCCTCGTCCCCGTCCACGGGTTGACGGGCCATGGGAACTTCGGCACCACACTCGCCCCCGAGCAGCCGAAACAGCACCGTTCGACCACGACCCACCCACCCACCCAAAGCGGAATTCGGCACTGGTAGTTACCCAAGGGGCCCGCTCTTCCGTACAACGGATTCCCGTATCAACGGCCTGACCTGCGCAATCCCTGACCTGCGCAATCCCTGACCTGCGCAATCCCGGACCTGCGCAATCCCGGACCTGTCCGAACACCGGGGCCGTACAACGGATTTCACGTACGTCGGAGATCTCGACCCACGAAAGACCGGCCACCGATCGCCTCGACACCCGTCCCCGCAACGCCGATCGCCGAAACGGATGCCCCTCCGGGACGTACCCAAGCCGGTTTGCGGCGTCGCGCAGCAGCGCGGATCCATTCAGGGCCATCCGCCCCCTCCATTGCCCGGCCCATGTGGGTCACTACGCAGATGTGCGTATCGCGGGGGCGGGCCCGTGCCCGCCATGCTTCTTGCCAAGTCAGTAGGCGCTCTTCGGCCAAAGCCCCCGTTCACGGGAGTGGCGTCCTGGCTGCGGCCGGCCGGCCGGATCCCGGGACCCGGCCGGCCCTCCGGTCCACATCCGCAATCTCTTTCAGGAGAGACCCATGGCATTGCGCAAGTCCCTGCAGGCCACCCTCGGCGCGGTGACGCTCATGGCGTCGATGGCCCTGAGCGTGCCCACCGCCCAGGCCGCCACCTCCAGTGCCCGGCCCGACAACGCCCACCCCAACTGCTCCATGAACGTCACCACCGGCCACCGGCACTGCTTCGCCACCTTCCGGGAGGCCATCTCCGCGGCGACCGGCGGGCGGGTCACCGACGCGCCGTCGACCGCCAAGGCGGGGTTGGCCGACGAACACCTGACCAAGGAGCTGAACGACCCGACGAGCGGGACGATCACCCCGGCCGCGAAGACCAACGTGGTCATCGGCATCACCTACTGGGACAGCAACTTCGCCGGCCCCAGCTACGTCTACACCGCGGGCAACCAGTGCACCGACTCCACCGGCGACATCGACTTCCAGGTCAACATCCAAAACGACTGGCAAAACCGGATCAGCTCCTTCGTCGGCTTCGGCAACTGCTACCTGAAGCTGTGGGAGAACACCTACTGGTGGGGCTCCAGCTACGGATTCTCCGGCTCCGCCGGGTACTTGGGAGCGATGGACGACCGGGCCAAGTCCATCCAGTGGACCTGACGCCCGCTTAGGACCCGTGCGGACACGAACCCGCCTCCGGCACGTCGTCCCGGCCGTTCGCGGACGGCCGGGAGATGTCCGGCAGCAGCCCGAGGAGCTGGGCGCGCAGCACCGTCTCCAGTCGGTCGTGCGTGCCCAGCTTCCGGTAGAGGTTCTCGATGTGTTTGTGCGCCGTACGTGGGGAGATGCCCAGCCGCCGTCCGATGGCCTCGGCGGTACGGGACTCGGCCAGCAGAACCAGTACCGCCGCCTCCCGTGGGGTGAGGATCGCCTCGACGGCCGCCACGTCCGGCGCGGCCGCGTACGCCCGCCGCAGCTGGTGGAAGTGGCGTACCAGCGCTTGCAGTACCGGCTGGACCGCGGCGGCCTGTTCACGCCCGCGCGCGTCGAACGGGCCGCCGTCTCGGCCCATCATGATCAGGTGCGCCTGTCCGGGCGGCGCCGGCAGCGGAATCGCCAGCTGCTGCTCGGCGCGGAACGTGGCCTGGAAGATCTCCCGCGCCTCCTGGTCCTCCCAAGGAGAGCCCGCGCTCAGGGTGTGGACGGTCGGCGGCGCAGCGCTGCGGACCCGCTCGTAGTGGCCGACCAACGGATGCCGGTGCATGGCCGCGTCGAAGTCCATCGGCAGCAAGTCCCCCAGCAGCGGCGGCGGGTGGCCACCGGGAGGACGCAGGAACCAGCCGTCGGTGTAGAACAGCACGGCGGCGGTGCAGCCCAGCAATTGCCTCAGCGCGGGCCGTACCTGCGTCCACGGCAGCGCCGCGGCATCGCTCTCCAGCACCGACACGGCCAGATCGAGCAGCCGCTGATAGTCGCGCAATGCGAAAGGACCCGCCATGCCCCACCCCAAAGACGACGATACTGCGCCGTCGCCGCGGGAACCAGGCGGTGTCGGACGGGCAAGCTTCCACGACGACACAACTCGCGCGAAACACTCGCGCACGCCACCGGCGTATCGACATCACCCGACGGCTGGTCGGAGAAGTCTCCCGTACTTCGTGACCATCCCCGGCCAGGCTTCGAGCGTGCTGCCGAAGCCGTCGAGGCCGGCGCTGGCGTGGGACCGGTCCACGTTGCCCCAGCCGGGGGCGAGAAGAACGACCCGCAAGCCCGTCCGATACCAGCCGGCATCGAGGTGGAACTCCTTCGTCTCCAATCGAACCGACACGTAGCTGAGCGCGACCCGGCCCCAGGGTGGTTTCACCGAGAGTGTCCGTGCCGGTACTTCGCCCGGGATGACGTGTGTCGGGTCGTGGTTTCCGGCTTCGGCTCCCGCGCGGTGCAGTTCCACTCGCCGCCCGACGACCGGCTGCACACCGCGTCCGGGTCCACGTGGAGCGTCCGGGTCCACGGGGAGCGGAAGCCGCGTCCGCGGACCGGGGCGGGGGTGGCGTGGATCGGTCGCCGGCGCGACACGGACGACCTGGCCGCGGCACTCGAACGGCTGCCTCCGCAGGTCCCGTTCACCGACCGGACAGGGTGGCGCTGACATCAGATGTGCGCGCATTTCGACCCCCGACACCTCCGCGGCGCCAACCGAGACCGAGTCGGGTGTGCCGGGGCGAGGTCCTCGTCGAGGCGGTCGTTCTTCCGTCCCCGGTGGCGGGGTTCGGTCGGAGTCGGACCGGACCAGGATGCCGCGGGCCGAACTCCGTGGTCACCGGGACGTGCGCCTCGGTCGTCTCCTCCGGGCGTGTCTCGTCGACGACGATCGGGCCCGGGTCGTCGCCCAATGGGGGCGAGGACTCGCTGCTCGCCGGGAACCGGATCATGGCGACGGCCGCGCGCAGTGCGGGCAGGCGCTCCGCAATGGACGCCATCGCCACCCGCGCGCCGTGCAGCCGGTTCACGAACAGGTCGATCGGCGCGGCGTACCCGTCCCGCGACTCGACCGGCACCAGGCAACCCTCGATCGCCCCCGGGCAACAGGAATGACCGCCGTGCCGGATCTCGTGGACGACTCCGGAGAGCCTCTCCAGGACCACGTGGAACCAGCCGTGATCGAGATCCTCGACCCGGTCCGGATCCACATACACGCGACGGTTCACCATCACCGCATCCTGCAGGGTCGCCCCCGCGCGCCGCCTCCCCCTTTTCCGATCCCGACGGCGGATCGTTGCGACGGGTCGGGCGTCGACGGCGCGGCCGCTCGAAGGGCGATGGGCGATGGGCGACGGTGGCGTTCTACGGATGACGGGGCGGTGGTCGTGGACCGGGGGCGCGAACCAGGGCCGCGGGGCGTTCTTCGATCTCATCGCGCGGGGCGTGTCAGCCGAGCGATCCTGTCGACCTGGGCCTTCATGACGGCCTTGGGGATCGCCGTGGGCGGTGGACCGTACGTTCCCATGGAGGTGCCTCTGAGCAGTATCGGCCCCACCCGCACCACGGTGACGACGAACGAATACTGCCCGCCGGTGCCGAAGTCCATCGTCAGGCTGTCGTCGCCGAGGTCGTGGCCGGCGCCGCCGGTCAGTGTGTACGCGGCCGCGGAACCCTCCTCGGCGGGGTCGTCGGTCGCCACCGCGTAGTCGCCGCACGACGGCAGCGCCTTCCCGGCGGCCTCCAGGGCCTTGGCCGCGTCGTTCCCGGGGAGCACGGCGATACTCACCGCGTTGAAGGTGCCCGGCGAGTCCTGCGAGTCCAGCCCGAGGTGGGTCACGGCCGCGGGCGCGGCGGACCCCGAGAGGTCCTCCAGGTCGGCGATCGGCTGACACTGCGGCCTGGTCGCCTTGGGGTTCAACGCCGGCCGGGTGGCCTCCCCGGTCGGCGTCCATCCCGTCGGCAGATCACCCTGTACGACCCAGGCCGCCCGCAATCGTTCGACGGTGAACTCCCCGCCCTTCGCCGCGTCGGACGCGCCACTCGACGGGACCGCGGGCGAACTCGCCGCGACGCTCGGGCCGTTGGGAGAGCGTCTCGGAGCAAGGGCCTCGTCCGAGTCCGACCGACACGCCCCGGCCGCCAGGAGCAGGGCAACGACGACGACGGCGGTGAGACGCCCGCGGGCGGGGTGCATGAACAGGGCCGGCCAATCACTGGATGCCTGGGGACGCGCGCATCCTTGCACACGCCGCCCGACCGACACCGCACCCGGGCACCGACACATCCGCCCGGTGACCGTCGAACGCCTGCGCCACCGGTCCGGCCCCGAACTCTCCGGCACCCGGGACCGTTTCGACCCCGGTTCGCGTTTTGCCCGAGCGCGTGGAGAAGGATTCGGTACGTGCTCGAAGACGCCGCCTCACAAGCGGCACCGCAGGCGCGAGTCGTGCCGTGGCGGTTGTGCGTTCTCGGACACGCGGATGCCCGGGCACCACGTGCGCATTGCCGGCGACATCGCCTCCGCTTGCCGCAGATGTACACCGCCGACACGGGACGACCGGTCCGGGCCGGCACGGCGCGACGACGACTTCGGGGCCGCAATCGGTCCTGCCGAGCGGGCGACCGTGCCGTGGCGGTGTCCTGCCCTCGATGCGCGAACCGCGTTTCTTCGAGGTGGTGTCGGTGTCCGGTGGTACGCAAGGGTCTTTCGGTCGGTGACATCCATGGGAGGCGATCGTGACGTCCGAGGATCCGGCGTTCGATTACCGGCGGGCGTGTGTGGACGGGTTCGAGGTGTACGAGGGGACCGCGCTGGATGTGCGTGTCGTGGTCGCGGGCCTGCCGAGGGCCGTCAAGGACGGGTTCCTCCTCGGGGAGGCGCCCCGGGGCCGGTTCTCCCACGCGTACGGTTCGGGTCAGGACGTGCCCGGCCACCTGGAGTTGATCCGTTCCGCGGACGCGACTGCGGCACGGCGCGCGTGCTCGGTGCTGTGGAATTCGGTGTGTCATCAGGGCACGACGGGTTCGGTGGCGCCGCTCGCGGTGCCGTTCCTGTTGCGGATCGCCGCGAACCGTCTCGGGCACGAACCGACGAACGCGCTGGGCCTGGTCGCCGCGGCGGCGTGTCGCAACCACTGGGGCGACGGGTCGCACGCCGCTCTGTTGCGGGTCGCCGACCCCTGTGAGTGTGTGGTGTGGTGTGGGCGGGGTGGGTGTCAGCGGTTCCGGTTTCGGTTTCTCCTTGTTGGGCTGGGTTTTGTCGGTCTTATTGCGGGATTCATTGCTGTCATGGTGTGACCGGACTGCTGTCGTGGCCTGCCCGACAGCGGCTGGCACATGCGTGGTCCGGCTGTCGTGGGGATGCACATTCCGGTGTCGGCCGGCGCGAGGGCGGGGTGTGCTTGCGGGCATGAGCGCGAAGTCGTCTTCGCCGCCGGTGTCTTCGGGTCCGGGCAAGCCCGGCACGCCGCCGTCCGCCGCGGCACAGGCGTCGCTGGCCGCGTCCCCGTCCCGGGACCGTGCGCTCACGCGCCGGTCGGTGGTATCCCGTCTTCTCGCGCTGGACGAGGCCGGGACGGTGGAGACGGTGCACGTGCGGATCGCCGCGGCCGCGGCCGGGGTGGCGCCGCGCACCGTGTGGCGTTGGCCGGCGATCGCCCGCGAGTCCGGACGGGCGGAACCCGCCCGGCGTCTCTCCTTCACGCTCACCGACGCGTTGTGGGCGTGCCTGTCGGACCTGGGCCCGAACGTGAAAGCCCTGCACGACTGGATGCGGGAACACCCTGACCAGGCCCGGCCGTCATCGACCGCGAACCCACTGCCGTCGCCGACGACGCTGTATCACGCGGTCCACCGCGAGCAACGCGCGGGCCGTGTCCCGGGGGATCTCCCGACCCGCCCACGCACGCCGGGACCCGGACCGCTACGACCGCGCCCTGGCCGAACTCGCCCTCCCGGGCACAGTCGACGAGACCGGCCGGATCACCCCGCCGCCCCCGACCGAGCACACCCCGACCGCGGCCGGGACCGACCCCGTGACCCGGCCGTCGCCGTTCGCCCACGGATCGCGGCTCCACGTGCCCGGCGCGCACCCGGTGTCGACGCGCCGACTCGGCGAGGTCGCCGAGGCACTCGTCCGTACCGTCGCCGCCCGCGGGATCGTGTGCGTGTACGGCGACCCCGGACACGGCAGGACGATCGCGCTCCACCAGGCACTGCGTCTGCTCCCGCGCCGCGTCCCGGTACGCCGCGCGCCGGTCGCGGTGAAACCGGCCCTGCCCCAGCTACGGGCCGCGCTCCTCACCGCGTTCGGCCTGCCGGCCACCCACCCGACGAACCGCACCGACGCGGCCGACCGCGCGCTCCCAGGCGCCCTCGCGCCCCCGGGCGTGCTCGTGATCGACGACGCTCCGACGCGTCGCCGCCCCCGAACTCGACTACCTCCGCCTCCCGGCGGACGCCCCCACCACCCACACCGGCCCGGTGCTGTGCGGCGCCGGCGCCGAACGCACCCTCGCCCGGGCTCCCGCGCCGGCCTCCCGCGTCCCGACCCGGCAACACGTGCCACGTCCGGACGCATCGCAAGTCCCCGGCGTGCTGCGCCTGTTCCATCCGCTGTGGGATGGCGCGACCGACGAGGACCTCCTCCACGCCGACCGGGCGCACGCGCGGGGGAACTTCCGCACCTGGGCGAAGATCACCTCCCACGCCTACGCCGCCCGCAGCCGCGACCCCGACACCGCGGTGGACCACGCGCTGCCGACCCGGGCCTGCTCCGGCCTGGGCCCCAACCCCTGACCCGTGCCGATCCACCGCTCCCACGGCAGGAACGAGGGACTCCGATGACCACCCCCCACGACGACACCACCCGGGAGTCTTCGACACCCCCGGCCGAGCCCGCCCTCGACACCGTGTCGTCGACCGCCCTGCGCGCCCCGGCCGTCCGCCGCCTGCTCGCACTGCGCGCCGAACGCCGCCTCACCCGCGCGCACGTCCACACCACCGCGCAATGCCTGAACGTCTCCGATCGCACGGTATGGCGCTGGCTGGCCGACGCCACCACGACACCCGACGCAGCCACCCACCCCGGCGCCCGCGTCGGCGACCGGTTCGAGATCACCCCGCCCATCCGGGTGCTGCTGTCCTACTGGCGCGGCAACGCCTCCGCGGTCCACCGTGAACTCGTCGCCCGCGCCCGTGCGGCCGCCGGCCCGGGCACGACGGCCGGCGACGCCGCCTCGCCGGCCTCGCCCGCCGCACCACCGCCCCCGCCGGGCGGCATGCCGCCCCCGGGCGCCGCGCCGCCGGCCGCCGTGCCGGTGCTCGATCCGGTCCCGTCCCTGTCGACGTTCCTGCGCGCGCTCCGCCGGGACCTGACCGCGGGGGAGCGGGTCGGCTACCGCAAGGGCCCGGACGCTGCCCGGGTGCTGGACGTGTTCGCCAAACGCCCCCGGACCTGGCGCAACCACACCTGGGAAGCCGACCACGTCCAGGCCCCGCTGCGTGTGGACGCCGACGGCGACCTCGTCCACCCGTACGTCACGTGGTTCATCGACTGCGCGACCAAGGCGATCACCGGCGTCGCCGTCACGCCCGGCCCTCCGACGCGGGCCTCGGTCCTGGCCGCGCTGCGCTCCGCAGTCGTGCGCACCGATCCGTACGGGCCCTTCGGCGGGCTGCCCGAGCACGTGCGGTTCGACCGCGGCCAGGACTTCCTCTCCCGCACCGTGACCGCCGCACTGACCGCCCTGGACGCCGACATCACCGTCCTGCCGCCCTACAGCCCCCACCTGAAGGGCAGCATCGAGAACCTCAACGGCGCCGTCGACAGCATGCTCTTCGCCGTCCTCCCCGGCTACACACCCACGCCCAAACCCCGAGGAGCCCACGGCCGCCGCGACCGGCGACACGCCCCGCCCCCCATGTCGTTCCGCGCCTTCACCACCGAAGTCCTGCGGTGGGCGACCTGGTGGAACACCGAGCACCGCCCCGCCGCCCTGAACGGCACCACTCCACTGCAGGCATGGCAGGCCGACCCCACCCCGCTCAACGACATCCCGGCAGCGGACGTGTGGTCCCTCACCCTCGATGACGACGCCCGCACTCGCGTCATCACCAGCCACGGAGTGGCCTTCCGCAACCGCGACTACATCGCCGACCGGATGACCGGACAGGCCAGCCGCGAGGTCACCGTGCGGTTCATGCCCCACCACACCCACGAGATCGAGGTCTGCACACCCCACGGCCGCCACCTGGGCACAGCCCACCTCGCCGACCAGGCCACCGACGAACAACGCGCCGCGCTGCGCCGCGCCCGAGCGGCCCGCGCCCGCCGCCTGCGTGCCGAGGCCAAAGCCGCCGAACAGCTCCGTCGGGACCGCTTCGCCCCCGCCACGCTCCCCGCCGACGCCCACCGCCTGGACGCCGTCACCGCCGGCGAGGCCGCCCGGGAACTGGCCCGGCACCACGAGAGCGACCCGGCAGCGCCGGCCCTGCCCGACCTGATCCCACCCGCACCGCCCCCGGCCGACTGGGCGACCCCCGACTCCCTGAAGACGGCCACCAGGCCCGTCAGGCCCACCGAACCCACCGCACCCGAACCGCTCCCCGCCCGCGAGGACCCCCGATGACCCGCCACCTGCCACCCGCCCCCACTGACCAGTACGTCGCCCTCCCCGACGCACGCCCGGTGACCACCCGCGCGCTGCTCACCGTGCGGGAGAACCCGACTGACACGATCGCCGCCCGCGCGATGACCTGCATCCACGCCGGCGCCGGCTTCGGCAAGACGGTGGCGGTCACCAGCTGCCTGCGCGAACTCGAACCCGACCAGGACATCCACCGCATCACCTTCCACGCCCGCCCCACCACCCGCGCGGTACGCCACGAACTGTTCACCAGCCTCGGGCTCCCGGGCCAACCACCGTGCTACGCCGGCGAGTTCGACCACCTCCTCAAGACCGAACTCGCCACCCACCCCCGCACCCTCGTCCTCGACGAGGCACAGTGGCTCTCCAGCGACCAACTGGAATACGTCCGCTACCTCTGGGACGACCCGTACACCCAACTCGCGATCGTCTTCGTGGGAGGAGAAGGCTGCCACCAAACCCTGCGCAAGGAACCCATGCTCTCCTCCCGGATCTTCATCCGGCAGCGCTTCACCCGCCTCACCCCCGACGAGGTCCAGGACGTCATCCCGCTCTACCACCCCATCCGGGCCGAGGCCACTCCCGGCGACATCGCCTTCGCCGACAACCACGCCGCGCACGGCAACTTCCGCAACCGGGCCCGCCTGACCGCCCACACCCACACCGCCCTCGAACGCACCGGCCGCACCCACGTCGACCAGGAAGTGCTCCGCTGGGCCTTCAGCCGCCTCGGCTCCGGCAACTAGACCCAGCCACCTGCCACCTCCACCCCTCGATCTCACTGCGAACCTCACACCCGCCGAACACGAAGACCCCACCCGACACCGCGGTTCACCACCGCATGTCGAGTTCGGTGAGCAGCCGCACCCGTTCCTCGTTCAGCGATCCGCGCCTGTTGCGTTGGTTGTTGATCCACTTGCCCAACCGCACCTCGACCCTCTCGCCGGCACCGCCATCCGCAGGGCCGGGACCCGTCCCCGAGCCGCCGACCACCGACGCCGCCGCGCCGCCTTCCACCAATGCGCCACCCGTCACATGCACAGTCTCGCCGTGCGCGCGGGGCACTTCGAGATCGCCTTCGCGTTCGCGGTAGTCGACGGCCGCCGCGAACGCCGTCTCCCACGCACCCCGACCGCGCCGGTGCGCCCGCGCCCCGGAGCGGTCGGCCCCAGGGCCGCCGACGTCGCCGCCCGCAGCCATCGCCACGTCGCCGTCCGCTGCGCCGCCACCGTCCACCGCCGCGCCGTGTTCGGGCCGGATGCCGAGCTCGTCGAGCTGCTCGATCTGTCCGGGCCCCAGTCGTGCCGGGGTCGTCCGCTGCGCCGTGTGTGGTCGCGGTGGCAGGCCCTGTCGTCCTGGTCTCTGCCGGTTCGGGTCGTGTTCGGGTGTGGTGGCGTGGTGGTTTGTTGTCCGGTTTCTGTGTGGTTTTCCTTACGACATTCGGTGGGAGGGTCCGGGTTCGTCGGCGTCGCCCAGTGCCGTCCTGCGGCGTGGTTCGGGGCTCGGCCGCGGGCCGTGGCGGAATCGGAGCACGAGGGCCGCAGGGGGCGTCTGGCGCTTCTTGCCGCGGTGTCCTGGTGGTCCGAGGCGGGGCTCGCGACGACGGTGGAGGGCCCGTTCGCTGCGCCTGGAGATCGATGTCGGATCGTTGGCGGCATGGGGGAGTGGGGCCGTAGGGGCTGTGGAGTTGCGGTCGGGTGTCGTGGTGGCCGTGTGAGGATGTCGTGGGTCGGTGTGACGGGTGTGCCTCGTCGCGGCCGCGCAGGGCGCCGTTCGTGTCGTTTGGATGGTTTCCGGTGTCGTGGAGACGACGTTTTGCAGGGCAGCGTCCTGCAACTTCCCATGCGTGCCCGGGAGTTGGCCGTGCCCGGTCCGTCGTGTGGGTGGGGGTGCGGTGCCGAGTGGAGGTGGTTGCTCTGTGGTGTCCCGATTCCTGTCCGGATTTTTCCTTACAACTTCGGGGCTTTCGATCGGGGCCGCCTGGAGTTGTCGTGTCCGTTGCGGGGCTTTGGTGGCGAAGATCGGGCACCGAGGGCCGGAGGGGCCGTCCAGGGGTGCGTCGTCTCGGTCGAGTTGTGCTGGTGCGGTGCTCTGATCTGGGGTGCAGCACCGATTGAGAATGGTGGTCTGTGCTTTGTGACCTGGGAATTCGGTGTGTGCTGTCGGGCGTGTCCCTCGGCGAAGGGTCGGTTGACCCGCGGTGTCGCAGGGTTTGAGAAGGCCGCGCAGCGCGATTGAGAATTCCCTGTGGTGGATGGTGTGTTCGTGTGTCGGGGCCGTTGTCGGCGGCCGTCCGTGTCGTTCCCGACCCGCGTCCTCTCCGACGGCTCGGCGGCGGATCCGGCCCGGGCCGCCCGGGCGGTCGGCGTCGGGCGGAACCGGCCGACCGGGGAACGCGAGGCCGCCGAGCAGGGGTAGGGAAATCGGTCGGACTCCTGCGACACGGCAGGGTGCCCGGGGCCCGACGTCGACGCCGGCCTCCCTCTCCGGCGCCGATTCGGCGGGGCTTGTCGCCACGCCCACGAAGCGCCCGCCGACGCGCGCAACGCCCTCGGCCGTCTCCCGGGACGGGCGACGCCGCCCGGACGGGTACAGCCCGGGGCCGTCGCCGTGGATCGGCGGCGAAGGCGCCGAGTACGCGGCCATGTGGGGTATACAGGCGCCGACCCACGATCGCGCGGTGTGATCTCCCGGGTCCGCAGGTGAGTGCGCACAGCAAGGCTTGACGCAGGGTCACAGGAGGAGAACGCTCGGAGAGGATCCGGATCGAAGGCGTCGCGGACGATTCAAGGCCCGCCACCGAGACCGGACGCTCGTGTCGTCGCCCGGGAGGGACCCGATGTCGGACCATCGTGGCAAACCGGATAAAGACAGTCGCCCGCCGGACCGCAGCCCGAAACCGCCGAGCAACCCCAACCCGGACGGCCGCGACCCCGGTGGCGACGGCGATCATCGCAAGGACGACGAGTGACGGAGCTTTCCGCGGGCGCGGCGATCGTCGCCGGACTCAGCGCGGCGAACGCCCTGCCTCCCGACTGGGAGAAGGCGTTCGCCGCGGTGGACCGCACGCTGTTCGTCCCGAACCGCGTCTGGCCGTTCGACCACGCCACCGGAACCTACGGCCACGCCGTCGACCGGACCCGGGACCCGAAGACGTGGCACGCCGCGGCGGCCGGACCCAATCCCCTGGTGACCCAGTGGGACGACGGCGCCCACACCGGCGACGCACCCGGCACCCTCGCCACCTCGTCGGCGTCCGCCCCGGCCGCGGTCGCCGACCTCCTGGGCGACCTGGACGCGGCGCCCGGCACGCGGGTGTTGGACGTCGGCACCGGAACCGGATACACCGCCGCCCTCCTGGCCGCCCACGGCTGCACCGTCACCACGATCGAGATCGACCCCGACCTCGCCGACCGGGCCCGGACGAACCTCGCCCGCGCCGGACACGCCGACCACGTCACCGTGATCACCGGCGACGCCACCGACGGGCACCCCCCGACCGGCCCGTTCGACCGCGTCCACGTCACCGCCGGAGTGCGCCGCATCCCCGCCGCCTGGATCCGACAGACCCGACCGGGCGGGGTGATCGTCATGCCCTGGGGCACCGACTACAGCCCCCACGACTGGGCGCTGCGCCTGACCGTCACCGGCCCCGACCACGCCACCGGCCCGTTCACACGCGCGCTGTCGTTCATGAAACTGCGCGACCAACGCGAGCACACCACCTCCGCGTTCACCGACAACTCCTGGATGGACCACGCCCGCACGAGCACACCGAGCGTGGACCTGGCCGACGTCACCGGCGGTGCGTACGACCCCGTCGAGGTCGTCATCGGCCTCCACGTCCCCCACTGCGTCCCCCAACTCGACGGCCGCACGCTGTGGCTCGACGCCCCCGACACCGGCGCCGGCCCCTCCATCGCCGCCGCGTGGTTCCCCGACACCGACCAGACCCCGACCGCCTATCAATTCGGCCCCCGCGACCAATGGGGCGAGGTCGAGGACGCCTGGCACCACTGGAACAAGGCCGGCCGCCCCGGACCCACCGAGTTCGGCCTCACCGCCACCGCGACCACCCACGACGTGACCCAAACCCCCTGGCACCGCACACCCGACAACGAACTCGCCATCCGCCGGTGACCCCCGACCACACGAACCGGCGCCCCGACGCCGCGCCGAGCACGAGGATCCGCAGCACGACCCACAAGGTCGCGCGTCCGATGGAACGAGGCGGTCCCCGCGACGATGTCCGCGAAGACGGCGCGGTCGACGGCCGCGCCCTTGCGGGCGTCGGTCGACGATCCGGGCGAGCTCGTCGATTCGTCGGCTGCCACCCCCGACGGCCCGGGAGACAGCACCAAGACCGGCAACGGCCCGAAGAACCCATTGGTACCGGTGTATTCGGCGACCTGGACCGGATACTCGCCCCCCGTCCCCGCAGCGCCAAGGAGTCGTGAGGAAATATTGTAAGTTTTCAAGGTCGAATGCTGCAGGCGCTCCGCTGCGGCCCGCCCGGTGTGTGGGGTTCGGCGATCGAGGGTGAAGAGGGCCGCCGCGGGTGGCCGCTTGATCGGTGTCGCCCGCCGCTGCGCCGCCGTCGGGTCCGCGTCGCATCGTTGGATCGTCGGCGTGTGAGGCGACAGGGCCGGGGTCGTATCCGGCCTCGGCCGTGGGTCGGTTCCCGACTCGGGCCCGGTGGCGCCTGGTTGCCCCGGGGCCGGTGATCGGGGCAACCAGGCGCGGGTGGGTCGGTTTCAGCCCTGGTGGCCGAAGTTGCCGGAGCCCCGGGAACTCGACCTTTGTGGCACGCCGCCGCGCCTCGGCGATCCCGGCGCCGACAAGCCTGCCTTTGTGACAGCCGGCATGCTTCGGCACGGCGAGGCAGCGGTACGAGCGCGGGTGTGAAGTTGCGGTTGGGTGTCGTGGTGGCTGCATGAGTATGTCGTCGATGGTGCGGCAGGTCGTGCGTGGTCACGGCCGCGTGGGTCCTTGGTCGTGTCGTTTCGGTGCGGTTTTGGGGCGTCGTGGAAACACCGTTCCGCAGGTCGGTGTCCTGCAACTTCCCTGTGCGCCGCCCGTTTTCCCGCTTCTACCGGAACGTCCTGCCCGCGTCGTCGGAATGCCGTTTTCGGCGTCATGACGGCGCGGTTTCCGTGTTCCTGGGGGGAAGCCGGTGTTCCGACGGCCGGGTCCTCCGGACTTCCGAGACCGGGACAGGAAAAAAGAGGGGGAAGGGGAGTGGTGGTGACCGATGCACCCGAGGACGGTCGGTGGGCAACCGATGTGGTGCCGGCGGCTGCGGCTCGGGGGGCAAGTGATCGCCCGCCTCGCGGGGTTGGAGGCCCGGGGCGCGTTGACCCCCGAGCACCTACGCCCGGCGGCGGCCGGCGGGGAAGTCACCACGACCCTGCAGCGCCGGCCACGGACGGCCCGCGAGGAAGGCCGTACCACCCCTCGCCCACGGCCACGGTTCACGATCACCGCCGACCTGCACGCCCGGCCGGCACTGTGGGGCCGGAACGCGGCAGCCGTGCACCGCGAGTCGACCGACCAGGCCCACGCGGCCGCCACACACCGCACGACAGGAACAGGGGACACGAACACGCCCCCGATCCCGCCGGCCGTGCCGTCACCGGCCCCGCACATCACCCGGTTCATCGACACCACCACCAAGGTCGTCACCCGTGTCGCCGTCACCCCGGGACACCCCACCCGCGCATCCACCCCGACCATCCTGCGCGCCGCAGCGCTGCGCACCGAGCCCTACGGCCCGGCCGGGGGAGTCCCGGAGAACCTGCGCGCCGACCGCGGCAAGGACTTCCTGTCGACCACGGTCACCACCGCTCCGGAGCGCTCGGCGTCACCACCCGCGCGCTCCCGCCCCACAGCCCCCACCTCGAAGGCATCGTCGAAAACCTCAACGGCACCGTCGACCGCATGCTCTTCGCCGCCCTCCCCGGCTGCACACCCACCCCCGAGCCTCGCAGCCGCCATGGCCGACAACCCGCCCAACCCCCGCTCGCCTTCCGCGACTTCACCACCGAGGTGCCGCGGTGGACGACCCGGTGGAACACCGAATATCGCCCGGCCCCGCCCAACTCGTCGGACCAAGACGATCCGGGCGATGCGGACCCGCCGACCGCGTTTGCCGAACGTCACCGACGGCATCCGCTCATCACAGCCACTTTCAAGGGGCTTCATCGGCGCAGCGGCGTGCGTCGGATCGCATCACCCGCACAAGCGATATGCGTTGCATGCATGAACCAGCGGGTACTAGCATGCGAGCCCGGCTCGGGTACGCCGTCCGGACCGAGGGTGCGCCGAATTCGCCGGCGCTGGGACGTGGGGGGCGTCGGTGGTGGCCACTGCGACGGAGACTTTGCTGCGATCGACGATCGCGGCGCTGATGCATGCCACCGGCGAGAGCCAGACCGATCTCGGCCGGGGCGTCCGGCTGAGTCAGGGGCAGGTCTCGCGCAAGCAGGCCGGGTTGTCGGCCTGGTTGCTGGCCGACCTCGACCGGGTCTCCGTCCACTACGGCGTCCCGGTGCCGGACCTGCTCGCCGGCCCCACACGGGCCCTGGAACTGCTGCCTCCCGCCCGCCGCTCGCAGACACTCGGCGGCACCCGGGCCGTTGTCACCACAGCCTGATCGGCAGCAGCCCGACCCGGCATCGACAGACACACGATCACTACCCACAGGAGTCCCGCATGGCCGACGATCCACTGACGACCGGTGAACTCGCCGCGCTCACACGGCGCACCGAGACCGAGTTCGCGATCATCAAGAGCGAGTTGACCACGCTGACCCTGAAGGTCAACAGCCTCGACCACAAGCTCGACGCGCTCGCGAGCGACGTCCGAACCGGGCACGCCGCGATCATCGAAATGCTCGCCACCGTCATCGCCCAGGGAAAGTCACCGGACGCCCCCTGACCACCCCGTCGTGCCGGGCCTGCGGTGGTCCACCGCGGCGGAGGTCGTCCGCAGGCGGGGCGCCGCGACCGCCCACCCCCGCCCCGCCGCGGTAGCGGTGGCCACGGTCTTCACGGCCGCCCCCACCGCCCGGCTCGTCCGGTCCCGTGCCGGCGATCCATCCCCGGAGGCCGACGCCCTGCTCCTGCACGATCCGTCCGGCTTTCACCACGGGCTGCGTGGAGTACGCCGTGCCGCCCTGGGCCCGCCGTTCGTTGATCGCCGCCCGTCACCTGACGTGGATCACCTCCGGCGTGAGCGCCTTCCTGTTCGCAGGCCCCGCCGATCCCTACGGGGCCGTCCCCGGACTGCTTGCGCTCGCCGATCGATACAGGCTCCGCTCGCACGCCCCTCAACCTCCCGCCATCCTGACGGCGCGAGACCCGGCGGTGACCACACCAGCCCGGCCCTCACCCCACCGGCGCCCCGGCCACCACCGCACAATCACACAGGTTTTCTGTAAGGAATTCGTGATTGTGGTAAGTGGTAAGGAATCGTTGAGGTTTCTCGTGCCCAAGCCGGCCCGAGTGGCTCGGGGAGTACGGCCGGACAGGCGGATGGGCCCGGAGCGTCGAGGCCGTCGACCGGTGCCCCGGGCCGCGTGGCCCCCGACGTCGTCGTCTGCGCCGCCCTGTACGCTGCGCCGCGGCAACTCCCGCGCTCCGGACCCGGACCCGAACCCAACCTTCTCACCGGCTGTACCGATGTCGACCGTGACACCCCGCCCATTGGATCCGCCCGCCGCTGCGCCGCCGGTGGATCCGCGTCGTATCGTTCGGCCGCCGGGGCGTGACGGCATCTGCGGTGCGGTGCGCACAGGTTCCCGTCGTGGTGGGGACTGCCGGGCCGCAGTGGTTCGCGCACGAGCCTCGATACGACGCGAGAGCGCGGAGGGTTTCGTATAGGAATTTTCGAGTGAGGAAAGTGGTAAGGAACCGGGGCCGGACGCGTCCCACCGGGATCATTCCCGGGAGAAGGAGCACCTTCGCGTCGTGAACGGCGCCGGCACGGTTCGCGGAGCGCTTCGCAACTCGATGGGACATCGACCTGGACCCAAATCCTACCCTTGGAAGAGAATGATGCACGCGATGGACGGATCCGCGCAGCTCGCCTACCATGAAGTGGACATCGGGATCGTGCAAAGCCCTTGAGATCAAGGGGAATCAGTGAATGAGTCGAGCAAAACAGCTCCTATTGAAGCAAGTTGACGAGTCATCAGATCAAGGGAGGCGGTAGCAGTCGAGGGAAACCTCACAACATGGACCCTCGCACCTTCGAGGCTCCTCCCAACTCCCATTACTGCCAGCGCAGTTCCCGAGTTTTATGGTCCGCAGCCCTACGACCAAGTCCCGCCGGGCAATCGCGTAGCGATTGCGTGGTGGGTGGGTACGACGGAGTCGGACCCACCCACCACCCTTGCGCACCGTAGGTGCGCGCGTCGTGTTCGCGGAGCGAACAGATCGGAAGAGCGTCGGGGGTGGACCGAGGGTTAACCTGGGGGTAGATCACGGAGGAAGCCGGGGCCTGAACACGAGGGGGGGGGGGT